>DATCEV010000041.1:0-77901 GCA_036509895.1 Verrucomicrobiia bacterium | reverse complement strand
CGAATCCATTTCCTGTCCGTTTTGCGGGCAGGCGTCCGAGGTGGCCATTGACACGAGCGTGCCGAGCCAGCGGTTCACGACGGATTGCGAGGTGTGCTGCCGCCCGTTCGAGGTGACGGTGACGTGCGAGCCGGGCGAAATCCTGGGCGTGGACGTGTCGGGAAGTTGAAAGCCGTTTCGTGAAATGCAATTGAAGAATTCAGTTCGCCAATCTGCGCTTACAATTTTCCCATCAAATTTTTTGCGCGATGAATCCAGACGCGGTCACGTTTGCGCTGAAACGCCGGCGCGTGAACGTCGTCGCCCAAAACGTCCTTGAGTTCGGCGCGCGCCAGCTCGTTTTGATTTTTCGCGAGGTATAGTTCGGCCAGTTGCACTTTGGCGCGCGGATAGAAATGGCTTTGCGTGATGTATTGCCAATATGTCAGTGCTTTGTCCGTTTCGCCGAGGGCGGTGAGCGCTTCCGCGAGCGCCATCATCGTGTGTCCGTAATCATGGTCGGGTTTTTCGCGCACGACATTTTCGAGCAGCGGACGCGCTGGGGCGGGACGTTTTTCGCGCAGCAGGCATTGGCCGAGATGCGCCTGCGCATCAAGGTCCGCCGGATCGCGTTCGAGCGCGGCGCGATAACATTTTTCCGCCTCGGCCAATTTGCCGCGCTGAAAATAAAGATCGCCGAGTTGAAAATGATGATAGGCATTGTCGAGGTGATGGATTTGAGATTGAAGCTGCTTGATGCGTTTGCGGCTTTGCGCGCCGGGCAATTCAAAGCCGCTCGTGGACGAAGGCGCGGTGCGGTAAGCGAGGAAAAAATATAAGATCGCCGTGAGGCCCCAGCCGATGAAAATGAAAACCGCCCAGAACCATTCGCGATGGCGCAGGGCATGGACGAGCATCCAGATTTGAAAAGCCGTCACGAGGAGCAGCCACGGATGGTGAATCACATAGCCGGGATTCAGCGCGTTGGTGATCAGCGAAGCGAACATCCCGCCGAAATTATGCCGAAGAATTTTCGCTGGCAACAAACTTTTCGCCAATTGACGGCTTGTTTTCGCCGGCCATTCGCCTTAACAATTTGCGCTTCGCGTGAACGAAACGCTCATCATCGTGCCGACTTACAATGAACGGGAAAATCTCCCGCGCATGGCGGAAAAGCTTTTGTCGCTTCCGGTGAAAGTGGATTTGCTCGTCGTGGATGACAATTCGCCGGACGGCACGGGAAAAATCGCCGACGCGCTCGCCGCGCATTATCCGCAAATCCACGTTCTGCATCGCACGGAAAAAAACGGTCTGGGCCGTGCGTATCTCGATGGATTCAAATGGGCGCTGGAAAATAAATATGAGTTCGTTTTTGAAATGGACTGCGATTTTTCGCACGACCCGGATGACATTCCGAAATTTCTCGTCGCGGCGAAAAGTGACGATGCCGATTTGGTTCTTGGTTCTCGTTACGTTGGCGGCATTCGCGTCATCAATTGGCCGCTGGGCCGGTTGATGTTGAGCCGTTTCGCCGGAAAATATGTGATGATCGTGACCGGAATGCCGTTCAGCGATCCGACCGGCGGCTACAAATGTTTTCGCCGCCGTGCGCTTCAGGCGCTCAACCTCGATGCCGTCCGCTCAAACGGTTACAGTTTTCAAATCGAACTGACGCACAAACTTTGGCGGCGCGGATTAAAGATCGTGGAAGTGCCGATCATCTTCACCGAGCGCACGCAGGGACATTCCAAAATGGCCGGCGGCATTGTGAATGAAGCGTTCTGGCTCGTCTGGCGATTATGGGTGCAAAATGGTTTGCGCCGTTCGCCGCGCAAAATTCGTTGAAACGAAAATTCGATTTGTAAGCGCAGATTGCGCAGATTTACTTTGTGTTTTTTTAATCCGCGTAATCTGCGGTTAAAATTTTATGGCGCGTGATTTGGCAAAATTGACAGTTTCCCTTTTGAATTTTTCGCCATAAAATGCACTGATGATTACTTTGATCATTGGCACCAATCGTCCGGGCGCGAACACGCGCAAAGTCGCCGCGCACATCGAAGAATTTTATCGCGAACTGAAAGTGCCGCTGCACGTTTTGGATCTGGCAAAATTGCCGCCGGAAATTTTTTCGCCGACAAGTTACGCCGAAAAACCAAAATCATTCCAGCCGTTTGCCGACGCCATTTTGCAGGCGCACGGTTTGCACGTCGTCACGCCCGAATACAACGGCAGCATTCCCGGCATCATGAAGTATTTTATAGACATGCTGAAATTTCCCGAAAGTTTTGAAGCGCGTCCGGTCTGTTTCACCGGCCTCGCCGCTGGAATGTGGGGCGCGCTGCGTCCCGTCGAACAGCTTCAGGCGATTTTCGGCTATCGCAACGCGCATCTTTTTCCCGTGCGAGTTTTTCTGCCGCAAATCAATAATCTGCTCGATGATTCGGGAAAATTAAAGGACGCCGAATTGCTGGCGCGCCTGAAAGCGCAAGTGGACGGCTTTGCCGAATTTGTGGAAAAACTCAAAGGCGTAAAATTGCGTCAGGCCGCAAAATAAAATTATTGCGCCGCGTAAAATGCGTCCACTTTCGCCGCGACATCCCGGTAGCCGATGTCCGTTTCGTAAATCATTTTGAACTGGTCCACCGCCTCTTCTTTTTTGCCCATGCTTTCAAGCACGCAACCGAGATTGTAAATCAGGTCTTTCTTTTCGTCGTCAAAAACGATTTTTTCCTTGATCGCATTTTGCAGCGTGCGCGCGGCCAGATCGAACATCCTGCGTTGCGCGAAACATTGCGCCAGCAGGCTCATCGCCGCGAGCCGCTTGTGCGGATTGCCCTGCGCCTTTTGCAATTCCTGGATCGCTTCGCTGAATTTTCCGGCTTGAAAATAAAGCTGGCCCATTTCAAAACGGATCGCCAGATCCGTCGGATATTTTTCGACGCGCTGCTGGCATTCGGTGATCTGGAAATTTAATTTCTCCGCCTGAAGCTTCGCGACCTGCTCCGCATGTCCCGGATCAAAAGGATTTATTTCGGAAATCTGATGTTCAAACCGGCGCACCTTCGTGTTCGCAATCGTGCTGGCGAGCGACGCATCGTTGCCCATCTCGGAATTTTTTATCCTGTCGTAAAGTTGCAGCGAACGGTCGAAATCTTTTTTCTGCGCGTAAAGTTCCGCCAGCGAGCGCACCAGTTTCAAATTATTCGGCTCGGTTTTGAGGCGCGCTTCGTATTCGGTCAGCAACCGTTCAGTGGTATCCTCGGTTTTGACGACGCGATTTTGTTGTTCAAGTGAGGTCGCTTCCGTTTTGTTTTTGAGAATGTCGCGATAAGAGCCTTCGCCGCTCTCAAGCGCGCCATAACCGCCCTGATCCAGCGTCTTGCGCGCGGACAAATCTTTCAACGCCTGGTTCAATTCGCCGTCATTCGGATTTTCGCGCAACAAATCCATCAGGATTTTTTCGCCGCGATTATGTTCGCCCGCGCTGACATCGCCCGCCGTCGCCAGCGCGCGCGCAAAATCCATCGCCAGATTCCGATCCTTGGGCGAATGCTTGACCAAAGTTTCGTAAGATAAAACCGCCGTGTGCGGCAATTCCAGGGCGTTCGCCGCGTCAACAATAATGCGATGCGCGGCTGAATTATTCGGGTCCGCATTCAAAACCTGTTCGGCGATGACCATCGCCTCGGCGGGATTTTTCCCCAAAACCATTTTGGCCTTGGCGATTTGCGGCGAAGAACCCGCGCCGCTCAACATTTTTTTGAAAAAACCGCCGCCCTTGTCGCCCGCCTTTTTGAATTGCGCCGCGCGCAACGCCTTGCGGCAATCAAAAAACGCCGGCTCCTTTTCGAGCACTTGATTAAAAAGCGCGATGGCGTAATCCACATTTTCGCGTTGCCCGGCTTCGTTCGCTTTCGTGTAAAGCAGCCGCGCATCGCGGGCGATTTCATTGACAATTTTTTCGGCCATGAGATTTGTTGTTTTGCAAATAACGTTGCGCCTGGCGGGGAAAAAATCAAGCGCATTGCGCTTTTTGACGCAGCGCGTGATCAACGAGCACAAGCGCGGTCATCGCCTCGACCATCGGCACCGCGCGCGGCAACACGCATGGATCATGGCGGCCGCGACCTTTGAGCGTCGTGTTTTCAAAATTTTCAGAAACGGTTTTTTGCTCGTGCATGACGGTCGCCACCGGCTTGAACGCGACGCGAAAAAAAATCGTTTCGCCGTTCGAAATGCCGCCTTGAATTCCGCCGGAACGATTCGTCGTCGTAAAAACTTTTTTATTTTTAGCGCGAAATGCGTCGTTGTGTTCGCGGCCTGTCAAAAGAATTCCGCCGAAGCCCGAACCGATTTCAAATGCTTTGCTCGCCGGCAAACTCAACATCGCTTTCGCCAAATCCGCTTCGAGTTTGTCAAAAACCGGTTCGCCCCAACCCGCCGGAACGCCGCGCGCAATGCCTTCGACGATGCCGCCGACCGTGTTT
This sequence comes from Verrucomicrobiia bacterium, assembly GCA_036509895.1. Taxonomy (GTDB): domain Bacteria; phylum Verrucomicrobiota; class Verrucomicrobiia; order Limisphaerales; family UBA11358; genus UBA11358. The sequence goes on along the minus strand of DATCEV010000041.1, from coordinate 73,435 downwards.
CCCTCGCGCCGCATTTTTTCAATCAGCCGGATCATTTTTTCCGCCGCAACTTTGTCGGGGCAGCGAACGATGTTCGATTCGACTTCCGAAAATTTTACTTTGTCCGGATTTATTTCGGCGGAAATTTTTTGAACTTGTTTGACGTAAGCCAGAATTTCCACGCCAAATTTTTCGCGCAGAATTTTTTTTGCGATTGCGCCCGCTGCGACGCGGCCAATCGTTTCGCGCGCGCTCGCGCGCCCGCCGCCTTGCCACGCGCGAATTCCAAATTTTGCGAAGTAAGTAAAATCCGCGTGCGAAGGACGGAACTTATCCTTCATCTCGTTGTAGGCCTCGGAACGCGCGTCTTCATTTTTTACCCAAATGGAAATCGGCGTGCCGAGCGTTTGGCCGTCGCTGGAAATTCCCGATAAAATTTGCGCGGTGTCCGATTCTTTGCGCGGCGAGACAATTTTAGATTGCCCCGGACGGCGCCGGTCCAAATCCGGTTGAATATCCGCCGCCGACAATTTTAATCGCGGCGGGCAGCCGTCCACGACGACGCCGACTCCGCCGCCGTGCGATTCGCCCCACGTCGTGATGCGGAACAATTGTCCAAAACTGCTTGCCATGCTTTGATTGTAGGAGCCGAAGTGACGAGGCTCAAATCAAAAATCAGAGACTCCTTACGTCGTCTCCTACAATCCGCTTGAAACTTGGAACTTCAAACAGGAAACTCCCGCGAGCATGAATCGCATCGTAGAAAAATTCGCCGCGCTTAAACGCGCGGGCAAAAAAGGTTTCATCGTTTATATCGGCGCGGGCGATCCGCATCTGGATGCGACGCGCGAACTCGCTTTGGCGTTTGAAAAATCCGGCGTGGACATTTTGGAAATCGGCGTGCCGTTCAGCGATCCGCTCGCCGACGGTTTGGTGAATCAACTCGCCGCGCAACGCGGTTTGGAATCGGGCACGACTCCGCCGAAACTTTTGGAAACAGTTTCTGCCATTCGACGTGAATCGCAAATTCCCATCGTCCTCTACATTTATTTCAACCTCATCCATCGCGTCGGCATGGAAAAATTTATTGCGGATGCCGCGCGCGCGGGCGTGGACGGTTTGCTGGTTTTGGATTTGCCGCCGGAAGAATCGGACAATTACGAAGCGCTGATGAAAAAAGCCGGTCTTTGCCACATTTATCTCGTCGCGCCGACGACACCGGACGCGCGCATGGAACTCATCGTGAAACGCGGCAGCGGATTTATTTATTATATCTCGCGCGAAGGTGTGACGGGAATGCAGTCGCACGTCGCGTCGAATCTCGCGTCGCAAGTTGCCAAAATTCGCGCGCACACGGATTTGCCGATTGCCGTTGGCTTTGGCATTTCCAATCCTGAACAGGCGAAACTCGTCGCGCAAAATGCGGACGCGGTCGTTGTCGGCAGCGCGGTGGTGAATCAAATCGCGGAAAATGGAAAATCGCCGGAATTGGTGGCCAAAGTGGGCGCGTTCGTGGAATCGCTGGCGGCGGCGGTGAAAGCAAATTGACCCGGCTGGCATTTGCAAAATTGCTTGTTGACAGGCGCAGCGGATTGTGTGATTTAATTATCAATCGTCCGCGTTTGAAACGCGGATGAAAACAAAAAAATAAAAACAAAAGTAAGGAGAAACATCTATGAAAAAACTCAAGTTATTGACGGCGCTCGCCGTGGCTGGAATCGTAGGAATGACCGCTCATGCCACCGGCGCATCCGGTTTTGAAACGATCAACTTCAAGCTCACCGCTTATGCATCAACCAATGATACTGCAAAGCTCGTGAAAATAAAAATCACCAATAAGGACGTTTTGAATCAAGTGGAGCAGGAATTTGGCAATGTGGCCATTACCAATAGCGGCGCTAAATTGGCTCTTGGCAGTGGTGGCATTTTTAACGGCACGGGCGACATCTATGTATTGAATAAAACTAATGGAGTCGTGGTAGATGCCAGTAACGTGAATGACAATCAATATCAACTCGGTTTTAGCTTTGATCATGAGGCCACAAGTGCTCCAAACAATGGTGATAAAGAAACCACCATGGCGGTGGGTCATTTTACCTTTAGCAATGCCAGCGGTTCTACCGCCGGTGATCTTCAGGGTTTGGCAAAGGTGACAGAAACCTTCAAGAATAATAATAGTGGTGATTCTGAATCATTCAAATTCACCGGCACTGGTAACGGAGAATATCATGGCACTTCAGCTGTGGTCACAGGCACAATATCTACTTCAGGTAAAGATATCCTCGACATAGGCCTTTTACCATAAGCCGTCAGTTCTTTAATAAAATAAATCCAACTGGTTCGATACAAGATTGGCTTGTGTCGAACCAGTATTTTTTCCGACGTTGACATTATGAGACCAAAAGTTGCCATCGGCATATTAGTATGTGCGGTTGGTTTATTGGCGCTCATCATCTTTGCGTCGAAAACGTTTCGTCCACAACCTGCCGCCGTCGCTGAAAATGTAAGCGCAACTGCGCCGGTCACAGCATCCACTACCGTCGCCACCGTTCCTGCCGCCGGCATTCCCGCCGCCGATCCGATGCCAATTTATATTCCCCCGCCGCCAATCGTCACCAACGATCCCGCCGCCCACGCAAAATATGTCAAGCAGCGAACCGAGGAATTGAATGATTTGGCGATGAACAATGATACGGATTCCCGCGATGCGATTCTGGCGGAATTAAGAACCAACTCCGACAAGCAGATTCGCGCCGCCGCGCTGGAAGCGGCCATTCAATTCGATGACCGTTCGGTGGTTCCGCAGTTGCAGCAGATTGCCGATGAAACCGAGGATCCGGATGAAAAAGCGGACATTTTAGCAGCCATTGATTATATCAACTTGCCTTCGCTCACCGAATACCTGGCCGATCATCCTGCGCCAGCTGGCACTCCGATTGTCCGGCAGCCTCCACGTCAGCGGATTCACAGACCTCAAGCCGCGCCCACCAGTCAATAAGGAGGACAGCACTTCTTCTGATGGCTAATCATCCATGCCCAAAAATCTGCCGCGCGGCCCGACGCTGAAATCAAATGGTTGGCCGTCTTTCATTCCCTGAACTTCGTAAGGAAGCACGCCGCGCCGGGCGACAAACGATTTGTCTATCTCAAGAATTTTTCCCTCACCGATCTGGTTCTTGACGGTCTTTCGCACCGGGCGCGGCAATTCTGCCAGCGTCGTCTCCACGCTCAACAAACCGCCGCCCGCCGCGACCGTGAAATTTTTTTCGCGGCCATCTTTTCCCGCCGTTTCGACATCGTAACTAATGCCATCATCATCAAAATTTTTATCAAGGTTTTCCAATTTGCCGCCGTTCAATTGCGCGGCGATGGTTGCTTGCACCGCGCCCGGCGTTTCAAACAACGCCACTTCCGCGCTCAAAAGCGTTCCGTCAGCGGCGATGGTAAAATCTTTTTCCCGTCCGTTTTTTGTCAAGGCGACATCATAAGTGATTTCCGAATCATCCAGATTTTTATCAATGCTTTCCAGGCCGCCATTGCTCATCAATGTCTTGATGGATTTTTGCACCGGCGCGGGCGTTTCCGCGAGCGCGACTTCGACGCTGGACAACGTTCCATCTTCATTCACAGTCACATCCCGTTCCTGGCCGTTCTTCGCCGTCAATTCCACGTCGTAGGCTGTTTCTCCGCCATCCGAAATTTTATCAATGCCGTCCAATTTTCCATCGCCGGTTTGATCTTGAATCGTTTTTTGAACCGCCGCAGGAATTTCAGCAAGCGCAACCGCCGTTGATGGCTCGTCACCAAAAGTTGCAACCGACCATCCGCAAAAAATTGCAAGCAAGGCGAATGGTATAAGTCGCATAAATTTTCCGGCGTCAAGGACTGATGACGATAATTTTCCGATGATGAAAGTGGCGATGATGCCGCCGCCAATGCCGATGGTGATGCTTATGCTTCTTATGAACTTTTACCGGCGCGCCGACTTTCACCGTATCCGCTTCGGTCACGGATGAAGATGAAAAAAAACTGAAAACGAAAGCCAGCAGAGCGATCCAGAGCAGTTTTTTCATAAGGCTTCACGTTTGTATTACTTTACCAGTCCGGTGTCAATCGTCGAAAATTTAGTTTTTTGAAATGCAAATGGAGCCAGTTGTCGGATTTGAACCGACGACCGACGGTTTACAAAACCGTTGCTCTACCACTGAGCTAAACTGGCTTTTATATTGAAAACACAGCATATTTTACTGTTATTTCCACAAGGTTTCTAGGAGGTTGCATGCTCAATTTGTAGATGGCATCGTTTTTCAAAACCTAGCGGCAATTATTTTGGGCGCGTCCGGGTCAATGGCAAGTTAATTCGCCGTTCACTGGAAACTCACGTTTTGACCGTTGCCAAGTTTAAGTTGCCCGATTTTCTTCACGATCACTGTCACATATTCCAAATTGTCATGCAGTAAGAACGGTCCTTATAGCGGCGTGGACATCTTCAAAGGTGAAAGGCTTGGCCAGGCATGGGCGCTTCTCCTGTTCGAGAAATCCACGCATTTGTTCGTTGATGACATCGCCGCTGAAAAAAACGATGCGCCGGCAATGATCTGGATTGGCCGCACGCAGTTTTTCATAAATTTGGCGGCCATTGAGTCCGGGCATTTTCCAGTCGCAGAACGTGACGTCGTAATTCTGTTGCCGCATTTGGCGCAGGGCGTTTTCACCGTCGGACGTGGTATCCACGCTATACCCACTTTGAGACAACCGCTCTTGCAACATTTGCAAAATGGCTTCTTCATCATCTATCACCAGGATTCTTTTCCCAGCACCTTCATTCGGGTTCAACGTCTTGGATTTCGTTGCGGATGCGGCTTCAAGGGTGCCGCTGTTGGGATGTAAAATCGGCAATTCAATGGTGAACGTCGTGCCTTCTCCCGGACGGCTGGAGGGCGTGATGTTGCCGCCATGTTCCTTGATTATGCCGTAGCACAGGCTTAATCCCAGCCCGGTGCCTTGCCCTACTTGTTTGGTGGTGAAGAATGGGTCAAAAATTCGGAGCAAATTTTCCGCCGAGATGCCGGGGCCGTTGTCGCGAATAATAATGTGGATATGTTCACCAGAGGTTTCGGTGAAAATTTTAATTTGCCCGCTGGACTTATGGCCTTCGATGGCCTGACGGGCGTTGTTGATGACGTTGAGCAGCACTTGTTGAATCTGATGACCGTCGGCCAATACCATCGTCTGGGTCGGGTCTAACTGCGTGACCACTTCGATATTGCTGGTGCGAAGCTGGTAGTTAAGCATTTCCAGCACCGCCTCAACTATGCTATTTACAGACATGGGCTTGCGTTCGTGCTGGTGGCGGCGGGCGAAACTCAAGAGCGATTGGACAATTTTCTGACAGCGTTGTGCGGATTTATAAATCATGTCGAGGTAACGCCGGTTCTTGGTGTCCGCGTCGTTGTCCTTGAGCATTTCCGAGAAGCCCATGACGGTCGCCAGGGGATTATTCAATTCATGCGCCACGCCGGCAACGAATTCGCCGACCGCTGAAAGTTTTTCGCTTTGAATCAATTGAGCTTGAGTATTTTTTAGGGTCTCGACGTTTTTTTCAATTTGCGCACGCGACTGCTGGATGTTTTCCGTCATTTGATTGAACACGGTTGCCAGTTCACCGCATTCGTCGGGACTGCGCACCGGCACGCGCCGGGTAAAATCACCGCGACCCACGGCTTCCGCGCCGTCGCGCAATTCACTCAAAGGCCGGGTGACTTTATTGACCAGCAGCCACACCGTCACCCCGCCGGATAAAATGGCCAGCAAACTGATGAGCAAAATTATTTGTCTCGTGGATTGAAGCGCCTGCAATGGCTTTTCGTATGAAGAAAGAATGAGATAACCCAGCCGATGCGAATCATTCTTCCCGCCCAGCCATCCGGCAGTGCAAAGAAAATGTTCGTTGTTCAGCGGGAATTGTTCGTTGGCGGTTACGTCTTCGCTTGGTTCATGGGCTGTCATCTGCGCGAATTGGACGGGCAACAACTTTGCCAAATCCGCATCTCGTAAAGTGGAAGCCACCACCTGGCCATCGGCGAGCAATACCAGATCGTCGTCCTGGCTCAATTTCGCGAACTGTTGAGCCATCAAATTTTCCACGCCAAAAGTAATCACCCCGACAATGGCGTTGGCGTCCCCCACCGATATGGGAATGGTAACTATGTCAAACAGCCCATTGTTGTTTTCAATGGTGTCCACCTTTGATTCTCCCGCCAGGGCTGGTTTGATCGAAGCGGAGCAACTGGCCTCAAATGCCTGCAAATTGATCTGGGGATCGCGCGCCACCGAAACCGGCGCGCCCTGACCGGGCGAAAATACAATGACATCCGCAACATTTTCCTTGATCAAATCATCGAGTATTCCCATCAAGGTATTTTGCTGTTCTGAATTAAGCTGAATTTGTCCCGGTTCAAACATCGCCATACCGGCCTTGAAACGCGGCTCGCTTTTGGCATCGCTATAACGGCGGAGCAGTTCACTGGCGCGATTTTGTTGCGTGATTTTCAGCATGGCCTCGGCAGATTTTAGATGTTGATTGGCGCTCTTTTGAATTTGTTCCGTTATCTGTTGGTTTGCGAGCCACATGGAAATCGTCACAATCAACACCATTACTACAATTACCGGCACCAGCACTTTGGTGCGGAAACTCGCATTCAACATGGCAAGCAGGCGCGACATGACGTTTAGTATTGCGGCAGATTTTTGATGCCAAGCACGAAGTCCACTCTTACCTCGCCGTTCGTCGGCACAGTGATTTCGCGTTCGTCGGCGGGCAGCCGTTCGTGCCATGCCTTCAATTTATATTTGCCCGGCGGAACATGGGAAATTTTGTAATTTCCATTGTCGTCCGTGGCGGCGAAATAGGGATTTTCCAGCACCAGCACAATGCAATTCATTGAAGTGTGGATTGAACAAAACACGTCCACGCGTCCCGGCTTGTCGAACGTCACACGCTTGTCCGGCGGATTGCCCTTGTAGAGTCCGAGGTCAAATTGCTTGGCCTCGGACATCGAAAATACGTTGTGGTAAATCCTGTCATTATTAGGCCATTCGACCGTTGTGCCGACCATGATGGGCAGAACGTGCGGCGAAAATACCGCGCCTTCCTGTGCGACTCGCGTTGTCGTCACTGTAGCTGCATTGGTTGAAGGCGCGCTGTTTGTCCCGAACGAACCTTCGACATAGACGACAAAATCGTGCATCGCCGCATAATCCATCTTCTCCACAAACTTGTATTTGCGGCTCGCATACGCGCCGTCCGAAGCGGCGGCATCCGCATTGATCTTGCCCTGCGCGCTCACATGGCCCGTGATCGTGCCCGCCATGACCGCAACGGTCGTCAGGCTCAAAATAATTATTGAACAAATAATTTTCATGGTGGGTTAGAATTTGAATCCGATTTCCGTTCCAAAAAAGTTTTCCTCGTTGCGCGATTTGCCATTCATTTGCTGGCCGCCTTCAAAGGCGTATTCCGTCTTGATGACCAGCCGGTTGCTGAAGCGGTAACCGAAGCCGAGACTTAACCTCCATAAGTCGGTCGTCAACTCGCTAAAATAATCGCCGGGATTGCCATTGCCCATGATGGGATATCCTTTGTCCGCGATGACTTCGCTGAACCGTGTCACCGCATAAAAATGCTTCGGCAGGTTTTGGACCGCCTCGGCTGAATAATAAAAAATGTCGCGGTCGTTGGCCGAAGTCGGGTCATTGTCGCCATAGTGCGCGTAACCGCCGAACGCCTTCACATAGCCGCTCGCCCACCGTGCCGTCGCATCCAATTCCACTGCGTTCACATGAAATTCTGTTGTGGCCGGCGAACCGATGGACTGGAAAAACCCCTTGGCAAACCACACGGCGGAAAGGCCATTATTCTCCGCGCTGAGGTTGTCCGTCCGCATTCCGCTCACGCTGAAATGCCAGTTTTTATTTGGATCAAAACTGATGCGTCCCGCGACGGACTTGTCATTATTGTCATCCTGCACGCCGTTGCCGCCGCCATTTTGCACCGCGACGACATAACTCCACTTTCCCATCGCGCCATAAATTTCCAGCCCCGGATCAAAGCCCCACAAATCCGACACTGAATTCAGGATGAGCGGATTGTCAATCGCATAGCGCGTGAGATATTCCTCGCCGAACGGGATGTTCATCTTCCCTGCGCGCACGTTTAACTGGTCATCGCGTCCCCACAATTGCGACACGTCCTCGAAGTCCACATAAAGTTCGCCAAGATTAACCTGCGCGTTGTTGTTCTCCGGGGTCGCCAAGTCCATCTCGCTGAAAAAATAAACGTCCTTCCAGATCGGCGCGTCCAGAAACAGCCGCGCCTCTTCCACGGTGAAGGACGAATTCGGCGAGAAACCCTCCGAGCCGGTCTTTTGAAAACCGACGCCGCCTTCACCGCTCAAGACCACGTTGCCAAAATTAAATCCGCTTTTGGCCGGTGCGGAATCTGGCGAATCTGGTTTTTCGCGCTCCGAATTGGCTGCTTCCAAGTCCTGCACTTTTTGCGTCAGCGCGTCGAGCGTTTGGCTTTGTTTTTGCATTTGTTGTTGCAAGATGGTGTTTTGTTCGCGCAACAACTGCACTTGCTCCTCCAGATTGGTATCGGCGGCGCGGGACGGCCCAACGCAACCAAAGAGCAGCATTGCCATCGTGAAGCGTGGCCAAAACGTCATGAAATTTCTGCGATGCACCCCGCATGAACAGCAAGTCAGGTGCCTAATCATCATTATTCTCCTGCGGTGCTTTTCAGCTTAATTTTGGCGAAAATAGAATCAAATTGCCGAACCGCACTCTGGAATGTCATTCCAAAATGTCATCTCCTGTGACAAATTTGAAGACACTTGCGGGACCATTAAGCCAGTGGCCGAACAGACCTTACAGCAGCAGCTTTTGGTGTCCGCCAAAGGGTGCGCAAAGCCGTCGGCCCTTTAAGCAAGCCGATTAAGACAAACAAACCGGTCAGTAACAGGCCGACCGATGAAGGTTCAGGCGCAGCCACCAAAGTGGGCGAGAACATCTGAGTGCTGCTGCCTGCAAAATTTTGACTGAAATCAATCCCATTGACATAAGCCACCGATTCACCGGACGGCGAGGCCGTGATTTGGGTGGGTGTGGAAGTGCTAATGAAAGTAAAGGTTCCGGCTTGCCCCGGTGCCAGGGTCGTCCCCGTGCTGTTGACCCACTCAATGGAATTGCCGAGAACGGAATTACCCCAACCTAGAGTATTCCCCGGACTTGTCGGAACTGAAGACAAGTTATTGCCGTTAATTGTCCAGCCATACCATAAGCTGTTAAGGCTCGTGGAGCCCGTATTCTGCAGGGTAATGGTATAATCAAAAACACCGCCATTCGGCACATCGGAAATGGTGGCTGTGGCGCTTTGTGCATGGCTGGAAGTCATTGAGGCGGCCAAACTGGCAGCGGCAATGGCAAGGCGGATGGATAAGAATTTCACTGGGTTGTTCATGAGGTTTCCTTTCAGGTCTGGTTTTTTTGTTATGAGTTTCAACGCAAATCTACGTGCGCTTATGGTTACGATGAACGAGCCGTGAAAATGTTCCCGAAAAAGCGAACTTCATTTCGGCAGGACTAAAGGCTCAATGAAATGAACGCCCGTTTCAGGATGTTTTCATCGCTGCCTTTGGTGATGGCGCGGCAGATTTGCGCGAATGGTTTTAACGGCCTGCATGAACGAATCATCATTTCGGACCAATCTCAATTGGGGGCAACAGGTCCTGTTAAGATTGAGATTGTGCAGTCCGCCATTTGTTCCCGCGAAAATTTTCGGGAACAAACCTCATTCCGGTTCATCAAATTATAACGAATGTGAAATTCCCCTCAACCCTGATTGAAATTAAAACCAAAATTTGCGGTGACGCTGGCGATTGGAATCGTCAGCGCCGGGGCATGCTTTTTGATTTCCTGTTCCACGACCTCGACCACGGTCGTTGCGCCCTTGGAAATTCCCGGCGCGCATTTCGTCGGCAACCAGGCCTGCGCCGATTGCCACGCGGACATCGTCCGAAAATTTCCAATGAGTCCGCACGCGCGCCTGCATTTTGCCAACGCCGCGATGCCCGGCCAAAGCGGCTGCGAATCCTGCCACGGCCCCGGCAGCGAACACATCCGCACGGGGGGTTCGGCGCAACTCATCATCAATCCCGGCAAAAATCCTGAATCCTGTTTTCAATGCCACCTCGACGTTCATGCGGAATTCAGTCTGCCGCAGCATCATCCCGTCATTGAAGGCCACATGAGTTGCGTGGATTGCCACGACCCGCACGGCGGCGATATTTTCAAACCGGCTGGCGGACTGGCGATGGCGCGGCAAAACGAAAATTGCGCGCAATGTCATCAAGCCCAGACACGCCCGTTCGTTTTTGAACACGAAGCTTTGCGCGAAGGCTGCATCGTTTGCCACAACCCGCGCGGCTCCATTAACCAGAAGATGCTCATTGAAAACGATCCAAATCTTTGCCTGCGCTGCCACGCGCAAGCGCAGGGACCGAATGTTCCCGCCGGCCATATTTACATCGGCAACACCGACCACACGGCGTTTTTGACCGTCGGCACTTGCTGGACGGCGGGTTGCCACACCGCGATTCACGGTTCCAATGTTGACCCGCGTTTGCGCTATTAAAAATTTTGCGCGACCGAAATGAAATTTTTTCCAGCCAAAAAAAATTTGCCGCGCGTCGCGATTATTTTTTTGTGCGCGCAGTTCGGGGAAAATTTAGTGGCCGCCGATGCCCCGCCAAATCTTCCGCCGTCTGCCAGCGTTAAAATCAATTTCGACCGCGACATCCATCCTATTTTGGAAACGTCCTGCCTGCGTTGTCACGGACCGCAAAAACCGAAAAGCCATTTTCGCCTGGATTTTCGCGACGGCGCGCTGACCGGCGGCGATGAAAACACCAACGATATCGTTCCCGGCCACAGCGAAAAAAGTTTGCTCATCGCCTACGTCACCCGGCAAGTGCCGGACATGGAAATGCCGCCGGACGGGCGCGGCGCGGCGCTCACGCCCCAACAGATCCGCGTGCTGCGCGCGTGGATTGATCAAGGCGCCAATTGGAGCGCGACCAATCTGTCGCCAGCGTTGGAAATGACGGTCGCGCCGACGATCCGCTGGTTTGATGTGTCCGGCAACAAATCCAAATTCCGCGAGATCGAAGGCACGAAAGATGGCTTCTCCGAAGGCGTGGAAAAATTTTCCGCGACGGAACAAATCAGCCCCACCGAAAAGGTTTCGCTCGCAGGCCGCGCGATTGTTCCCGGTCAGGATTTTGATTTCAAATTCGCGCTGGAAAAAAGCGAGCTCGGTTTCATCCACGCCGGCTTTGATCAATGGCGAAAATATTACGCGACCGACGGCGGCTACAATCCGACGGTTGCACCATCGGAATTTAATTTTGACAGCGATCTGCACGTGGACAATGGCCGCGCGTGGGTTGATTTCGGATTGGACTTGCCGCGCTGGCCCCAAATCATGCTCGGTTATGAATATCAATATCGCGTCGGCACGGAATCCACCCTGGATTGGGGCGGCGCGAACGGGAAAAATATTTATCCCGCGACGCAATCAGTGGATGAACGCACGCACACGATCAAATTGGCCGTGACGAAAAATTTCGACGACTGGCATCTGGAGAACAATGCGCGCGTGGATTTTTACACCGAAAAAAATTCCGGCGCGGAAGGGTTTGTGTTTGGCGGCACGACGCCGGGTGAATTGGTCAACACGGCGGACCATTACCGGCAAGTGCAGGGCATGGACACGCTCACGTTCGAAAAACAAATCCGCGCCTGGTGGTTTTTTACCGGCGCATTTTATTATTCCCGTCTGTCCGGCAGCGATTTTTTCAATCAGACGACGCTTTTTCCGCCCAGTTTCAGCATTGGTTTGAGCAGCCAGAAAATTACGTTGAGCCGCGAATCGGAAATTTTCAGCGTCGCCAATCTGTTTTCGCCGTTGAGTTACCTGCTGCTTTCACTCGGCACGCAAAACGAATGGACACGCGAACGCGGTTTTGGCGAAAGCATTCCCGATCTGGATTTGCTCTCAAACACCACGTTGCCGGCGGATTCCAGCCTCGACGAATTCAAAGCCTCGCAAAACGCGAATTTTCGTTTCACCAAAATTCCGTTCTCGGTGGTTTTTGGCGACGCGCAGTTCAGCGAGGATAATTACAGCGTCGGTCAAACTGATGACGCGGAAGAACTTCAGCGCGAGACCGTCGCAAATGCTTTTCGTTACGATCTCAAAACCGGCTTCAGCACGTCGCCCTGGCGCTGGGTGGATTTGACGGCGCAATACGGACGGCAATCGAGCAGCACCGATTACGGCCAGCTGCAAGACGTTTTTTTGTCTGAAGGCTTGAACAGCCCAACCAACGGTTATCCCGGTTTTATTCTCAATCGCGAAATCATCAGCGACCAATTTGAAACGAAACTCGTTTTGCATCCCGCGCGCTGGCTCAAAACCACGCTGACATATCAATTGACTTCAACCGATTATTCGTCAAAAACCGACCCGGCGTTTGATTCGGGTTTGGCGCAACTCGTTTCCGCCGGCGGTTTCATCGCCGACGGCCATTACGATTTGCAGACCTACGGCATCAGCGCAACCATCACGCCGTGGCGGCGATTTTATTTCACCGGCGCCTTCACTTACAGCCGCTCGCGCGCGACGACGGCCGACAACGGCGACGCGTCCATCGTGCCGTATGCAGGAAATATTTTCACCGTCAACGCGGCGGCGACTTACACCTTGAATGAAAAAACCAGCCTGCAACTCGCCTACAATTTTTCGCGGGCAAATTATTCGGAAAACAACGCGGCGGCGGGAATTCCGGCGGGACTCGATTATACGCGCAACGATTTGATCGCCGGCCTGACGCGGCAACTCACCAAACGCTTGAGTGGCGCCTTGCATTACGAATTTTCCCAATACTCCGAGCCGGGCAGCGGCAACGCGGACAATTTCACGGCGCAAGGCGTTTTTGCGACGCTCGTTTATAAATGGCGGTGATGGTTACCTGAAACACAACCGAACGGGGAAAATCTCGCAAAGAAAACCATCCGCCAAATGAAAAGAAAATTGAAATGGATCATCGTTGGGTTCATCGCCGTCTTTTGCTTGTTGCAGTGCACCAATCCGCCGCGCACCAATCCGCCGGTCGTTCATGATTTGATGGCGACGAATTCACCACCGCCAGAAATTGCGGCGTTGTTGCACGCGGCCTGTTACGACTGTCATTCGCACGAAACGCGCTGGCCGTGGTATAGTCAGGTCGCACCGATGTCATGGCTGATCGCGGACGACGTGAACGAAGGCCGCAAACATCTGAATCTCTCCGACTGGCCTGGCGACCAGCCCAAACGCGCCGCGAGACGACTGGAGAGCATGAGCGAGGAAATTGATTACCGCGAGATGCCGCCGAAAAAATACACGGCAATCCACGCCGACGCGCAGCTTACGGAAAGCGAGCGCAAGGAACTGACCGATTGGCTTGATGCTGAAGCGGCGCGTTTGAAATCAACGCGCGAAAAATAATTCAGGTCAAATGGAATATCTTTTGCCAGTTCACACCGCGCACGGCGCCAGAATGGCATCGCTCATGCCGTGAACAATTTTTTTATCCGCCGGAACAATCGTTGCCAAAACGCCGCCCAGTTGCGGACGCGCCGCGTCATTGTCGCCGGCGACAAAATAATATGGGCACAAACGCACGCGGCCTTTCATCGGCACGATTTCATTTTTCGCAAAATCAAACCAATTGGCCTCGACCATTTTTGGTTTTTCAAAGCGTTGCAGCACGCTCGGCGATGTTTCAAAATGTTTCAGCGCATCGTCCACCGCCGCGCTCCAATCCGCCTGCGACAAATCGCTGCCCAGAAAAACGCCGCGCGCCCCCCAGGCATTTTCGGAAAAACCGGAAACTTTCAAAATCAATTCCCGCTCTTTTTGCGAAAGCGACTTGAGTTGTTGCCAATCCGTCAAATTCAATTCAGGAATCGCCGCGTGCGGCGGCAACGGCGTCGGGTCAACGAGCCATGTGTAGGGAATAATTTTTTTCAGGCGCGCGAGAAAACTTTCGCCCAATTCCTGCCGCCAGAAATTTTGCAGATTGCGATTCCACAAAAGTGCGAACAACATTTTCTCCTCGAAAATCGGTTTGGGCGGCGGCGTCAATTTGATTTTCTTTTCCGCCGCGAGTTCAAAAATCCTTTTCGCATTGGAAACGTTGGGCAAATCGAACAATTCAAAAAAACGATAAACCGCATCGCCGTCGGCGAAATTGTTGAAGGTTGAAGGTTGAGGGTTGAAGGTTGAATTGCCGCGCCGATTTAGTTGTTCAGAAAGCCATTGCATTTCGGGGCGATACGTTTTCGCTTCTTCGGAAACGACAATGTGAACCTGCTTTGCGTCGCCAAAAATGCTTTCAAAGCCGCGAATCATTCCATCCGCGCCACCAATCGGATCGCCCTTCTCACTTCTCACTTCGGACTTCGAATAAGTTTGATTCAGCCACGCCGTCAGCCCAATTCCACCCGGAACCGAATCCAGTTCCGTGATGCTAAAACCATTTTCCGTCAGCAAAATATCGGGACGAATCACGCGCGGCGTTTCATTTTTGAACGCAACCGAACGCTGAAGTTCAATCAATTCCGGCGGCTTGCCCAAATCCAGCCAGTGCGCAATCCATTCCGGCTGCTTGCCTTCGACGGATTTGCGATAAAGCAAATTGACCGCGCGATAAAATTGCAGCAGCACGCGGCCCAGCGATTCGATTTCCTTCGCCAGATTTTCGCCAAGCGGAAATGGTTCGGGCGAAATGCGCCAGTCCAATCCGGCAAAAAGTCCGCCGACAGGAATTTGTTCACGGATAAACCGCGCATTTTGTTGCAGAGTTTCAGATTCTGTTGTCTTGCCAGTCATTGTGATGCTTCGCTGACTTCCAAGATTTCAACGGAACGCTGGGCCAGAGTTAATTGCAATCCAAGCCGTTCGCGGGCTGCGGCAATGACGGCGTCAGGGTCGGGCTGGAATTGTTGAGCTTCAGGTTTTGCCAATTCTGCTTGCAGGCGTTTGTCATTTTCAAGGGCTTCTCCCGTTCTTAATTCTTCCGGCAGGGTGCTGATCCAATCGCCATTGGGATTGGCGTTAATGGCCTGCCAAACTTTCCTGCCCGTTGTCGCTTCCAATTGTTCGGCTTCCGAAAGTTTCCATTTCATATCCACGTCGAAAAGGCCTTTCAAGCCGGTTTCATCAAAAACCGGTTTTCCCAAGGCTATTTCCAAATAGTCTGCGATCACTTTCATGCCAGTTCCATTAAGCCGGAAACGGCCAATATTGTTTCCGCCACCTCCAGATATTTCGACTTTGCGAAGACCGGGAGCGTTGGTGTTGATTTGCGTCAGAACATAAGCGTTCATCACGTTGGTAGTTTGTTTCACATCGAGACCAAATGTTGTGCGAAGCGCAACAATAAATTGTTTTTTCAATTCGTCGGCATGGCCTGACGGTGCGCGCAATTCAAAATCATAATATCCGTCAGGCAATTTGCACTTGATAAGTGTGCGACTGGAATTTTTGTCAAAAACAAAATCCAAAGCAGATTCGACCGTTGCGATTTTGCCTTTGAATTCACAACCGTTGGTATCGGACGACCATATGCAAATTGGCCCTTGGCCATTTTGAGGCATTTTGTGTTCGCGAATTGAAATTTCAAAAAGCGGCGGAGCTTGGTTCGTGACGACTTCGTCTTTGGAAAATTTATCAATCGTATAAACTGCTGGCAGCGGCAGGGAACATTTTTTGCCGGCCAAAACTTCTTCCAAATTTTCCGGTTTGATTTCAGCAGGATGAGTAATGGCCGCGATATGACCGGTGGCATCTACAATCACCGCGTGTGGAATTCCCTCGACGTGAAACGCTTGGTTCAAAACTTCATAATCATCCAAACCAATCCACGCCTTGCTGGAATGATTTTTCAAAAAGAGTCGCACCACATCTTCATTCTCGGATGTCACCGAAATAAAAACGACAGGCTTGCCTTTGAACTGCTCCGCCAAATCATTTAAATGTGGAATGGCTTTAATGCAAGGGCCACACCACGTCGCCCAAAATTCCAGGACAACAACTTTGCCTTTCAACTTATCCCAGTTCAATTCGGTGGCAGGCGGTCCTTGAATCGTTTTAGTCAGAGTAAGCGGCGGTGGAACGTCGCCGATTTTGGGGCCATCCTTGTCGGCAATTGCAAATGAATGATTCACGAACACTCCAAGCAGGAATAACGTGACGACAATTATTCTAAAAATTTTCACTACGCTTTAAGTTCGGATTTGCCCGTTGCCGATGCCAATCCATTTATAGCTGGTCAATTCGTCCAGACCCATCGGGCCGTCCGCCTTCGTGTGACTTCGGCGCGGCAGGCGTATTGTTCGGTTAAAGCACATCAATCGGGTAGGAAGTCAGCCAAATGTCCAGCTGTTGAAAGTCGGTTTTGACTTGTTCTTTGAACTGCCGGAAAAACTGCCGGTTTTCTGGCGTGTCAGCCACATCCACAAACACCCGCACCAAGTCGTCTCGATAAACTATTCCTTCATGCTGCCACTGGCCTTGAATGGGCTGGCTTTCCCAGGAAACAGCACCGAAATGCTCGCGCAGTTTTCGCACGGTTTCCGCCACCAGTTCCGGCGGCACGGGCTGGCCGTCATTAAACCGCAACGGCAGCAGGATTTCGTAACGGCACAAGGCGATCATAAGTGGCGGGGCCAATGACGGTGAAGGCGATTCCTTCCACAGCGAGATGGGACAACGCGGCTTCCGGCACCAGCGTGTCTCCGTTCGCGTAACTTTTGCCGGAGAAGCGACCGACCAGATAGCCAATCGCCCGCCGCTCTGACTCCGCATCGTTGAAGCGAATGATAATCATGGGTGAAAATTAGTCGAAGCCGACGCAAGATGCAACCGGACCTTTTTCATCAAGTTCTAATTTGCCCATTCCCAATACCCAACCACTTGTAGGTGGTCAGTTCGTCCAGACCCATCGGGCCGCGCGCGCCGATTTTGTCGGTGCTGATGCCGATTTCCGCGCCCATGCCGAATTCGCCGCCGTCGGTGAAGCGCGTGCTGGCGTTCCAATAAACCGTCGCGGAATCCACCTCGGCGAGAAATTGTTTCGCGTGCGATTCGTTCTTCGTGACGATGCTGTCCGAGTGCGCGGAACCGTAAAAATTGATGTGATCAATCGCGGCCTTTACGCCGTCCACGACGCGGACGTTCAAAATAAAATCGTTATACTCCGTGAAATAATCCTGTTCGCCCACTGTTTTCAGTTTCAAGTGTTCAGTTTTCAGGTTTGAAAAAGCGGCAAAACTTTCAGCATCGCAGCGCAACTCTACTTTTTTATCTGCGAGCCTCTGCGAAATCTGCGGAAGAAAAGCATTTGCAATTTTTTTGTCCACAAGCAAGGTTTCCATCGCGTTGCAAACGGCGGGACGCTGGACTTTTGCGTTCAGCGCGATTTCCTCGGCCATTTTCAAATCAGCATCGGCGTCCACAAAAACGTGGCAAACGCCTTTGTAATGTTTGATGACGGGAACTTTGCTGCACTCGGTCACGGCACGAATGAGGCTTTCGCCGCCGCGCGGCATGCACAAATCAACATATTGCGTGAGCGAAAGTAAAATGGGAATCGCCTCGCGGTCAGTCGTCGGCACGACTTGAATCGCGTGGTCAGGAAATTTCGCGAGCGCCCTTTTTCCAGCCTCAATCAGCGTTTGCGCGATGAGCAGATTGGAGTTCAACGCCTCCTTGCCGCCACGCAGAATCGTTGCGTTGCCGGATTTGAAGCACAGGCTCGCCGCGTCCGCCGTCACGTTCGGACGCGATTCGTAAATGATGACGACGACGCCAATCGGCGTGGAAATTTTTTTCAGCTTAAGTCCGTTGGGCCGCACACGCTCGTCGAGAATTTTTCCAACGGGGTCAGGCAACGCGGCGACTTCACGCAAGCCTTTGGCCATCGCGGAAATTCTTTGGTCATCGAGCTTCAGACGATCGAGCATCGCCGCTGATAAATTTAATTTCGCGCCAGCCTCCCTGTCGAGCGCGTTGGCTTCCTTGATTGCGCTGGAATTTTTTTCGAGCGCAGCGGCCATCGCGAGCAGGCAGGAATTTTTCTCCGTCGTCGTCAATTTGGAGAGTTCACGCGACGCCGCCTTGGCTTGTTTCGCCAGTTGCGTCATCTGTTCGGTTAAATTCATGGCTGCCATGATTTCAGGCAACCAAGTTAAACGAATTAGGCCGGATGTCAAAATGCCACCTCACTGCGCCGGCGGCGGCAAAATTCCCAGAATGGCCACGATGATGACAACGGCGATGCCGAGAAATAATTCCGCCTGGACGTTAAATTGCAATTGATCGTTGGTTGCTTCGAGATTTTGCGTTTTTGCATTTTTAATTTCAAGCCGCGGCTTGAGCCGCAACAAATTCACCGCGCCAATGGCGACGGCGAAACAGAACAAAATGATTTTGGCGAGCAGCCAGCGCCCATAAGGTTGTTCGATCAAATTTGAGAATGAGCCGACCAAAAACCAACTGTTGATAAAACCCGTCGCCGCCAGCAACGCGACGCTGCCTAAACTTAAAGCCGAGAAACGACGGACCAGCGCGGCGGTCAAGTTCCAGCGCGGCGGTTCGGAAATTTGCCGCAGCTTGCGTAAAAGTAAAATCAACGGCAGCAAACCCATCGGCCAGAATCCGGCGACGAGCAGATGCAAAACGTCGGCGAGCAGATGCCAGATGGAAGTTTCCTGGCCATGCCCGGCCCACGCGAGACTGCCGAGCAACGCGCCGCTGAAAAACAGTTGAAGCCAGGTTAAAAATCTTTGAAATGCAATTTGTGATTTTGAAAAATGAAAAAGCATCGCGATGAATGCGGCGGCGAGCCAGAAAATCAAACGTAGTTTCCAGACCGTTCCGAATTGCGTTTGCGTCCAGACGGTTTTCAAAATTTCATCCGAGAGTGGTTGGCCGCTCATGCTCATCGCGACGAGCGCGAGCCATGCGAATCCCGATAGCAAAATAATCGGCAGCAAAATCAGATTAAAAAACCGGATTCGTGTCTGCCAGTAACCGCTGATTTCTGTTTTGCCATTGGCGGAAATTGTCGTCGCCACCAAACGGTCGAAGGCAAAAATGCCGAAAAAAAGCAGGCACGCGCCGATGTGGACGGCCCGCGCAAAAATTAACCACGTCGTCGTCATGCCTGCTTTTGCGTTTGGATTATTTTATCGTGAACTCAAAACGGCCTTGCGTTTTGTGGGTGTCCACCGAGACGGCGTGCCAGACCACTGTGTAAGTTCCCGCCGGAAGTTGCGGCAGCGAAACGGCAAACAGCGACTTATTTTTAAGGTCGAGGCGCGCGTCTTTTTTGTCCACTTCCTTGCCCTGCGCATCCTGCACTTCGAGCGTGCTGAAAGCCGGTTCCAGGTTTTGCGTGAACCAGATTTTTATTTCGGTCGGCGAATTTGTGACCGTGCCGCCGACTTTGGGTTCGGCATGATCCAGAAAGGCGTGCGCCCATGCGTGCGTTTGCAATGCGAGAAATAAAATTGACGCGAGGCTTAAATGTTTGATTGAATTTCTTTTCATAATTTTGAGAATGATTTTAAGTTTGTAGATTTTTATTCATCACTGCCGATGAGCGGATGGCCGAACCATTTCGGCTGGATGTCGTCGAGGAAGATTTGCAATTGCACGACCGCGCCGACTTCGTGGCCGCTGGCACTATTGACCGGAATGATCGCTTCCGCGCCGATTTGGAAGTATTTCGTTTCATAAAGGATGCCGGGATTGATCGTTCCAGTCGTTTTCCCACCGCTGCGGTTTTCCGGCGTGTCGAAGGAAAATTCGACGACCGGAATCATGTTTTTGAACGGTTCGGGCAGGCCGATGTCTTTCACCTGTGATTGCAAATAAGGCAGGCTGTATTCGAGCGCGAAGCCCCATTCCAGACTGTCGGGATCGGCGCTGTCCGGCAAATCTTCGGCGAGCGTGCCGGTGATGGCGAACGGTTTTGCGTATTTCAGTGCGTTTGGCAAATCGCCGAAGCCTTTGCCAAAATAAATCGCTGGTGAAAACGTGCTGGCAGAATCCGCGCCGGCCTGTTTGCTGCCGCTGCCGCCGATCTCCCATTCGCCGCCGATGGAAAAAATGGCTTCGTGTTTGTCGTTTTGCCAGAGCTGATATTTCGCGCTTAACGTGAAATTGTCAAAACCGCTGGTCGCCGGCTGGCCGTCCGGCTTCTGGTTCAGCCAGTCTCCCGAAACGCCGAGCGCGAACTTCGGAAAAATTTCCTTGTCGAACTCAAAACTGACATCCGTCGTGCCGACCGCCGGACTGTCGGAACTTTTGGAATACGAGACGGACGGCAGCAACAATTCATCCGTCGCAAACGGATCATCCGTGGCAACCGTCGGCGGAAAAAAACGGTCGCCGACAAAGCCGTGGGCGTGGACGGTTGTCATTCCAAAACCAACCGCTGCCATGACCGCGCCGGCAACAATCAACGCATTGCGCCCGATTTTCAAAACGGTCGAATCAAAATATTTATTATTCTTCATTTTCTAAATTCAAAGGTGCGAGAACGCGCAATGGCGCCCTCAAAGTTAAAGAGATAATCTTTTTCGGAGTGCGGTGACACGTCACCGCTTTCCAAAGCGCCGACATGTCGGCGCAGTCCAGATTAAAATTGAATCAGACGAAGAATCCGCGCGGCGGTTGCAGCAGGGGCTTTTGGGCGAAAGATTTTGCGGAAGAATTTTCCAGCGGCAACAGCTGGAATTTAGACGGCGCAATCAGGACAAAGTTTTCTTGAGCCGGAAGAAATTCGAGCTTTTGCATTTGCGCCGTGAACTCGGTTTTCCTTTCAGATTTTTCCCCGGCGGCGATGGCTTTGCAAATTGGGCACGGATGATTGCCGTCGAAAGTTTCCGTCACGGCCTCTTTGACGGAGTGGGTGCAAAGATTGTCCGCGAGCATCGTCGTCCACGCCACGGTTTGCAGCAGCGTCCAATGCGCGCCGAGCATTACTACGAGCGCAACAATGACAAAAACTTTGCCAATGCGGACGAACATAAAGCCAAGTTAGTGAAAAATTTCACAAAGTCAATGGGAAAAGAATTGTCGCGCGAAGGGCGCGAAGAAACGAGAGGCAAAAATTTTCTTTCCTTCGCCGCCTTCGCGCCCTTCGCGCGACATCCTATTTTTCCGAAATCCAAACTAAAGTTCCACCTGGCAGCGAATCAAAGAGCGGAATCAAATCCACGTCGGCCAGATGGATGCAACCGCACGACGCGGGTTGGCCGATGGACTTTTGATCCGCTATGCCGTGGATGTAGATGTAGCGTGCGTGCGAATCCACGTTGACGCCGCCGTTGAATCCTTGGTTCAAGCCGGGTTCGAGTCCTTCCAGCCACAAAATGCGCGTGGTGATCTTGGCGTCCGCAAATTCCGGCTGCGACGTGTGGCCGATGATCTGGCGCGCTTTGAAAACCGTTCCCGCCGGTTCGCCCGCGCCGATTTTTTCCGCGATGCGATGCAATCCGAGCGGCGTGCGGTTCGAGCCTTCCGTCTGCCCGATGCCGAAACGCGAAGTGGAGCAGGGAAATTTTTTTACGAATTTGTTTTGCTCAAAAAGCGAAACGGACTGCCCGGCGATGTTGATGGTGAGAACGAATTGAGTTGGAACAATCCCATTTTTCTCGCAAGCAGAAATAAAATCAACGCAGAGGCGCGGAGACGCAGAGGAATTCATGGTATAATCTGTTTTTGATTCGATCGCTTGTCTTTCCAAGTTAAAAACAATAGAGCCGCCGTGACGACACCTGTTATACCGACGCAAAACGGTGCAAAAAATCTGTCTGGCGGAAGCGAACCTCGCATGGGCAATCGTAATTGGGCAGAAAAAATATCGCCGTTGGCACCGATGCGCGTGTTAGCAACAACATAGCCGCCGCTCAAAACAGCCTGTGAAATTCCCGAACTGGCCACGCGAAAAATCGGGATGCCATATTCCGCCGAACGCACCGGTGCGACTCGCGAATGTAATTCGTGTTCGTGTATGCCCCAATCTTCGACATCCATCGTCGGAACGATGAGCAATTGTGCGCCTTGTCTCACCAATTCATCGGTGACGCGGGTGTAGCTCAAGTCGTAACAAATACAAATGCCAATTTTTCCCCACGGCGAATTCCAGACTTCCTGTTTGTTCGCAGGCAAACCGTCTTTGAAAAATTGAATCGGCACGCTCTTGGCTTGTTTGAAAACAATTTCGCCATTCGTGCCAACGACAAAAGCAGTGTTGTAATAAATGTCGTTGGTCACGAAATCTTTCCCGCCGACAATCAAGTAGCGCGAATGTTCACGGCACCAATTTTTCAATGAATCAGGAACTCCGCCATCAAGCGTGTATTCGCTCAAAACAAAAATTGGCGCGTTGGTGTTTTTTGCCAAAGCCTTGTTAAGCATTTTAGGAATTATATTTTCGGGTGGGAATTCCATTTGAACGCCAACTATTTTTAATGGCGGGAAAGGACGTTCGTGTCTTGCCGCAGCGATAAGCGTAAAAAACCAAGCCAAGGGGATTAGTAAAATCAAACCAACAACAAACAAATTGATCCAGAATTTTTTGATGAATTTTCTGAAAGAAAGAATTGCTGCGATTGAGAAAACCAGAAAACCAACGCCATACATTCCAAAAACGTCAACAGGAACAAGCGGGAAGTTTGGAAAAGCGTAGCCGATGTTTAACCATGAAAATTTCAAATAATAAAGTTCGCTGCGAAAATACTCGGTTCCCGTCCAGCCAATGGGAATCAACCATACGGCGTTGCTTTTCCCCCAACGTCGAATGCAGCTGCAGGAAATTGCTGTAAACAGCCCAATCCAAAACCCGAAAACCAGCCAAAGAACAATCGCCGCCGGGCCAAAAATTCCCCAAAAGAAAAACGCCTGACTCGCGGCGCAGGCAAATCCAACGGCAAGCCCAAAATAAAATGCACGCCGAACCGTTGGTTGATTTGTGAGTTGAACCAAAAAATAAGCGTAGCCAAAAATCAGAAAACCAGCGGCTGGAATTTTAATTGAAGCGTAAGCCAAGTGAAAAAAAGCGACAGCCAACGCCAAGCACAGAAAAGATTTTTTCCAGCCGAGCGATCCAGCCGATGGTTCGAGAAGTTTCATTTCTCCGCATGCCTGCGCCTCTGCGTTAAAATTCACAGCGCATTTTACTTCAATTTCTTCACAAGCACTTTGGAATTTCTTCCGCTTTGCTCGTATTTTTCGCGGCGCGCGGGCGGCAAATCGTAGTCCGACTGAAATGCCTTTTTGACCTGTGACCATGAGATGCGAGGCTTGCCAACATTGGCACGTTTGGAACATTCGATTACGAGCGCGTCCTCGATGTCTTCAACCGTCCGGCT
This sequence comes from Verrucomicrobiia bacterium, assembly GCA_036509895.1. GTDB lineage: Bacteria > Verrucomicrobiota > Verrucomicrobiia > Limisphaerales > UBA11358 > UBA11358. The sequence goes on along the minus strand of DATCEV010000041.1, from coordinate 49,909 downwards.
CATATTTTCTTCTGGCTGCGGATGCGGCGCGTGACGGTTTGAAAGAATTGGTTGTCGAGCCATTTTTTGCGGTCGCGCGTGTAATCGCCATTGCCCTGCTCGAATTGGCGCAAAAATCTCGCCATGCCCATCGGCCCAAGCGCATCGGCCAGCGCCTTGCAACCGGCGGTTCGCAATTCAACAGGATTGAGCGTGTCAGTTTTCATCCGTTGAATTTTAAGCCGGTTGCAATTTGCCGGAGAATTTTTCCAAAGTGGTTTTCGGCAATCGCTTCAAACGGACGGCGCGTTCCACCGCTTTGCGCGCGTAGAAATGATGTTCGCGCGCTCCTGCGAGCAAACCTTCAACGCCGATGTCTGCGTCCAGTTCTGGCCAAAAAACGGACGAGCCGTTGATTTCAAATTTGCCGCGTTCTTTCGCCGTGGCCAGCGCGAGCGTCGGATAAAACGCGACGGGCACGCTGATAAACCGTCCGTCTTCCAGATGGAAGCCGAGCAGTTCATCGTTCACGACAACTTCCGTGATGGCTGGCGGTGTTTGCATCTACATCAGGATTCTAGTTCTCATTGCGTCCGTGTTCAAGCCATCGTTCGACAATTTCCGAGCGGCGTTCGGAAATCATTTTTCGGATTTCAGCGATTTCATGCGGCTTGAATCCGCGATTAAAACCCAATGCCAAATCATCCAACCAGATTTTACATTCGTGGCCGGATTTGAAAATGTGAACGTGCATCCGCTCGGCCAAGTCGTAGCTGTAAAAGCTGACCCGATAGCCGTTGTGAATGAAAACCGTTGGCATGACGCGAACCTATTTCAATTTCTTCACGAGCACCTTGGAATTTCTTCCGCTTTGCTCGTATTTTTCGCGGCGCGCGGGCGGCAGATCGTCGGGCGTGCCTTCGCCGAAGCCGCCTTTGGATTGAAAATACGTGAACGCCTGCGTCGAAAGCGTAAGCAGTTCATTGAGATTCAATTCGCGCGCTTTGTTTTCCACAAACTGGATCAGCTTCCGCCCGATGCCCTGATTTTCGTGCGACGCGCTGACGTAAAGGCACGCGAGTTCGCCCTTTTTCTGTTCGGGATAAACGTGCAGCGCGACGCACGCGACGGGATTTTTATCAATCTCAAAAATAAAATAATCGCCAAGACTTTTTTCAATCACCGCGCGCGTGCGTTTCACCAGTTCATCGGATTCGACGGCGGCTTTGGTCAGCAATTGGATCGCGCGCACGTCCTTTTTCTTCGCGGGGCGGATCTGCTGATATTCGTTCGCATAAATCAAAGTGCCGATGCCGTCGTTGGAAAAAACTTCCGCGAGCAAACCTTCGTCCACCTTGCCATTGATGACGTGGACGCGCGGCACGCCGCTTTTGCACGCGGCAGCGGCGTGCTGCGCCTTCGACAACAGTTCCGGCGCGAAACCGGCGCTGTTCGTCTGCAACAATTTTTCCAATTCCGCCACGAGCATTTGACGAATTAATTTTCCGCCATAAATCAATCCATCGGACGATGTAATGAAAATCAATTTGATCGCCTTGAGTGCTTCGGCGATGGCCACGGCGACGCCATCGGAATTCACGCGATACGTCCGGCCGTCGCCGTCGAAACCGAGCGGCGGAATCACGGGCACGACATCCTGTGCGAGCAACGTCTGCAACAGCGCCGTGTCCACGCGCTCGACTTTGCCGGTGAACTGATGATCCACGCCGCCGATGATGCCCATCGGATGCGCGATGATGACGTTCGTGCTGGCGGCGCGGAGGTCGTTGGCGGAAAGGCCTTCGAGAATTTCGTGCGTGAGCCGGTTGGCGGCGTTGAGCGCGAGCTTGAGCGTGGCTGCGTCCGTGATGCCCGCGCCGTTAAAATCCGACGCGGAAATTTTTTGTTCGTCTGCGAGCAGTTTGATCTGCGCGGAGGCGCCGTGAACGAGCACGACGCGGATGTTCAGCGAGCGCAACACCGCGACGTCGAGCAGCAGCGTGGCGAAATTTTCGTCGGTGACGATCGCGCCGTCAATCGCGAGGATGAACGTCTTCTCGCGGAATTGCGGAATGTATTGCAGGATGCCCCGCAGGTCGGTCAGTTTCACTTTGGCTTGATGATTGGTTTCAACGGGAATAAGTAATCGGTTTTCGCCGCGATTCAAATAAATTTATTTCTTCGCACGGGCTTTTGATTTCGGCGCGTCATCCGGTTTCACATGAAAACCGATTTCGCGGTGCGGCGGTTCGGGCGGCGGTGGCGGCGGATCAAGAATCGCCATGACGCGCTGAAGCACTTCCACAATGGCAACTTCGTGAACATCCAGCCGGCTTTTCAATTCCTTTTCCAACGCGGCCAGTTTCTTGACGAGTTCGCGTGAATCGGAAAACGAGCCGCGCATTTTCACAAACGCGCGCACGACAAACACGCTCATTTGCACGGCCTGCGGGCTGTTCAAGACATTCGCCGCCATGATCGCGCCATGCTCGGTGAAAACGAACGGAAGAAATTTTCGATGCTTCCCACGACTCGGCTTTAAGATGCCAATTTGGCATCTTAAAGATTTAAACTCCGCCGCCGTAAGCTGAAACATAAAATCGGCCGGGAATTTTCCCGAATTTCGTTTGACGGCGCGATTCAAAGCCCCGGTTTCGACGCCATAAATCCGGGCCAGATCCGAATCGAGAATGACGCGCTCTGCGCGAAACATTTGGATCAGCGGCTCGACCGGTTCAAGCGCCGGGGAATTTTTCTTACCTTTCATTTGGTTGTGATTTCGATGCGTTGTTCCGGCAATTGATACTTGAGCCATGCCCGCGCTTCAAGGTCGCAAATTGCGACCTTAAACGTTTTTAAGGTGCCAAATTGGAACCTTAAAGAACGGCTTTCAAAACCTTCAAGCTCCGCTCGTTTTCCTGCGGCGTGCCGACGGAGATGCGGATCCATTCCGGCAATTGATAGCCGCCCATCGGACGCACGATCACGCCCTGCTTTTGCATCGCGTCAAAAACTTTCTGGCCTTCGCCGACGCGGACTAAAATAAAATTGGCGAATGACGGAACATATTCCAATTTCAGTTCGCGAAACGCCTTCATGAAAAATTCCAGTCCGTTGAAATTATTCTGGCGCGTCTTGCGGACGTGTTCGTCGTCGTCCAGCGCGGCGAGCGCGGCGGCTTGCGCGAGCAGATTCACGTTGAATGGCTGGCGGATTTTTTCGAGCGCGGAAATCAATTCGGGATTCCCAATTCCATAACCGATTCGCAATCCAGCCAGTCCGTAAATTTTCGAGAACGTCCGCATCAGAATTAGATTTTTGCGGACGCCAAGACGAATCAGGGAAACCAAATCTACGGCGTCATCCAAAAATTCGATGTAAGCTTCATCCATCACAAGCAGCACGTCGTCGGGCACGTCGTTGACGAACTCGATGACTTCTTCGCGCGGCGCGAGCGTGCCAGTAGGATTGTTCGGGTTTGCCACGAAGATCACGCGCGTCTGCGGCGTGATGGCTTTGAGCATCGCGGGCAGATCGTGCCCATGATTTTTCGCCGGAACGACGACGACATTTGCGCCGAACATTTTTGCCACGAGCGGATAAATGGCGAAGCAGAATTGCGACACGATAATATCAACGCCCGGCGCAAAATATGCGTGGCCGATGAACTCGATGATTTCGTTCGAGCCGTTGCCCAGAACCAGGTTCGCGGGCGTGATGCCAAGTTTTTCCGCCAGTTTTTGTTTCAAATAAAACGCATTGCCGTCGGGATATAAATTCAGATTCGCCAGCACTTTTTGCATCGCGGCGAGCGCGAGCGGCGATGGCCCGAACGGATTTTCATTCGACGCGAGCTTGATGATTTGGTTCGCGGGCAAATTCAGTTCGCGCGCGACTTCTTCGATTGGCCGTCCGGGTTGATACGTCGGCAAAGTTTTGAGCGCAGTGTTGGTGGGCGTGGGAATCACAAGGCTTGCAGGATTTTTTTGAGGTTCACGTTTTTGGCGACGATGTCGCGGATGAGGGAAATTTTCGCGGCGTCGGTCGGGCGCGTTTTGACGGTGAGGTTGTGGACTTTGGACGCGACTTCGTAGCTGTCGGCTTGCGCGAGCAAAAACGGAATCGGCGTCGCGCGAACAATTTTCAGAACTTCATCGCCTGGACGCAGGCCGCCGGTCAAAATGATGCCGGCCATTTTTTCGCCGGCGTGCGTTTCCAGGCTCGCGCACGCGGCGAGCACGATGTCTTCGCGGTCGCCGGGCGTGATGAGCAGCGTGCCGGGCTTGAAAAATTGGATCGCGTTCTGCGCACTCATCGCGCCGACGACGACATCATCCACCAATGAATGCAAAGTCGTTGACGGATTCAGTGTTTCCGCGCGCAATTCTTCGCGGATCAAATCCACGGACGGATTGCAAAGAATTTGTTCGTAAGGCAAAACGCCGAGCAGTTCGAGTCCTTTGCGCTTGAGGCCGCGCCGCGCGAAGTCGGAGATGTAATCCATTTTTTCGCCGAGCACTTTGTTCAAAATGACGCCGATGATTTCGACGCCTTCTTTTTCAAACAACGCCTGATTGAGCGCGATTTCGTCAATCGGTTTGCCGATGCCGCCTTGCGAAACGATGATGACTTTTGCGCCGAGCAATTTTGCGACGCGCGCGTTGGACAAATCAAAAACCGAGCCGACGCCCGCATGGCCGCTGCCTTCGCAGAGCACAAAATCTTTTTCCCACGCGACCCGGTCGAACGCCTTTTGGATTTTTTTGACGAGCGCTTCGTTGTTCGCCGCCTGAAGATATTTGCGCGTGAAATCCGGCTCGACGGCGATCGGACTCATGTCCACGAGCGGCGTGTTCATGCGATAAACCGAATCCATCAGCACGCTGTCCTCATCAATTTTTTCGGATTCAATTTCCACGAAACGCTGGCCGACGGGTTTGATGTAGCCGATGCGCGGAAAAAATTCTTGCAGCGCGGCGATGAGACCGAGCGACGTGGTGGTCTTGCCGTCGTTCTGGCGCGTGGCGGCGATGAAAACTCTAGGCGTGGAAGCGTTCATCGAAAGTGAAGGCAGAATGGAGAATGAATGCAGAATAAAAAATGCTCAGGCTCATTTTTTGAATCAGTCATTTCTTCGCGTGAACTTTCGCGGCGACTTTCAATCGTAGAGCGTTCAATTGGATGAAGCCGGTTGCGTCATCCTGATTGTAGGCTTTCGTCGGGTCGGCTTCCATCGTGGCGATGTGCGGATTGTAAAGGCTCACGGGCGATTTTCGTCCGGCGGCGATGAGGTTGCCTTTGTAAAGTTTCACGCGCACGGTCCCGCTGACATTGCGCTGCGATTCTTCCACGAGCGATTGCAAGGCGAGCCGCTCCGGCGCAAACCAGTAGCCGTAATAAACCAGTTCGGCATATTTCGGAATCAGCGAATCGCGCAGGTGCATGACTTCGCGATCCATCGTCAAACTTTCCATTTGCCGATGCGCGAAATGCAGAATCGCGCCGCCGGGCGTTTCGTAAACGCCGCGCGATTTCATGCCGACGTAACGATTTTCCACCATGTCCACGCGCCCGACGCCGTGTTTGCCGCCGAGTTTGTTCAAGATTTTCATCACGCCGAGCGGATTTAATTTTTTCCCGTTCACGGCCACGCAATTTCCTTTTTCAAATTCGAGTTCGACAAATTCCGGTTTGTCCGGCGCGTCTTCGGGAAAAACGGAGAGCGTCGTGAAATAATTTTTATTTTTCAAGTCGCTCGCGTCGAACCACGGGTCTTCGAGAATTCCCGCTTCGTAAGAAATGTGCAAAAGATTCCGGTCCATCGAAAACGGTTTTTTCGCGCTGGCTTGCACGGGAATTTTTTTCTGCTCGCAATAGGAAATCATTTCCGCGCGTCCGGGAAATTCGTTGCGATAAGCCGCGTCGCGCCACGGCGCAATAACCTGCAAATCCGGCGCGAGCGCGGCGGCGGTGAGTTCAAAACGCACTTGATCATTTCCTTTGCCCGTCGCGCCGTGAGCAATGGCGTCGGCTTTTTCGCGTTTCGCGATTTCGACCATGCGCTTGGCGATGAGCGGACGCGCGATGCTCGTGCCGAGAAAATATTGACCTTCGTAAATTGCGCCGGCGCGGATAATTGGAAAAATAAAATCGCGCGCGAATTCTTCCTGCAAATCGTCAATGTAGATTTTGGACGCGCCGGTTTTAAGCGCCTTGGCTTCGAGGCCGTCGAGTTCTTCTTCCTGGCCGATGTCGGCGCAGAAGCCGATCATTTCGGCATTATATTTTTCTTTGATCCAGGACATCAGCACCGAGGTGTCGAGACCGCCCGAATAAGCTAAAACAATTTTCATGCGCGAGAATTAAACCGCCAAGCCGTCAGGAACGCAAAGCGAAACCGTCAAAACGTGACTCAAAGAGAACAACTATTTTGAGAAAACTAGAGGTCCGATTCGATTTTTCTTTGATGCGCCGCGATTCCCAGCGGCTCGATGTGAACCAGGACATCGCTGACGTTGGGCATCTTTTCCCGGATTTTGTCCTTCACGTCATGCGCAATTTCATGCGAGCGCAGCACGGTCATTTGCGGGTCAACCTCGACGTGCATTTCCACAAAAAAGAGATGGCCCGCCTTGCGGACGAAACATTTTTCCACGCGCGCCACGCCGGAAGTGTTCGCCGCGACCTGCCGGATTTGCTCCACGATTTTTGGATCGGGCGCTTTGTCCATCAATTCACTCAACGGCGCGCGCAACAAAAGCCAGCCGTTGAAACCAATGATCAGCGCGCAAAAAATCGCCGCCGCGTCGTCCGTCCACGAAAATTTCGCGCCGCCAACCAGCGCGATGGTAATGCCGATGAACGCGCCCGCCGAAGTGATCGCGTCGCTGCGATGATGCCACGCGTCCGTTTTCACGGCGGAATTATCCGTCGCCTCGCCTTCGCCGATCACAAATCGAAACAAACCTTCCTTGACCACAATCACGACCACCAAAACAACGAGCGTGAACCAGCGCAACGGCTCGCGATGAAAAGAATTTTGCGGATCCAAAAAATCGTAAATATCAATGGCCGCTTTAACCGCGATCCAAATGGCCGCCGCAAAAAGCATCACCGCGCCGAACGCCGCCGCGAGCGGTTCGGCCTTGCTGTGACCGTAAGGATGCTCCTCATCCGCCGGCTCGGCGGCCACCACGATGCCGCGCCAGACGACGAGCGAATTAAAAATGTCCGCGAACGATTCCGTCGCGTCGGCGATGAGCGCGTGCGAATGACCGAAAATTCCGGCGACAAATTTTGCGCCGCCCAAAACGACGTTGACCGCGATGCCTAAAAAGGTCGCGCGCAATCCGCGTTGAAGCCGGTCTTTTGCCACGCGCCAATGTTGAATTTATTTTGAACAGAAGCAAACAGAGAAAACGAAGGTTTAATTTTAGCAATGAAATTGCGTCGGTTAAATTCCGAAAATTAATTCTTCGCGCCCTTCGTTCTCTTCTGTTGAATTTTTTAAGCAATCAAATGACAAAACATCGCGTCGCGCAACTTCGGCTCGAACCAGGTGCTTTTGGGCGGCATGATTCCGCCCGCGTCCGCGATGCTCATCAAATCTTCAATGCTCGTGGGAAACATGGAAAACGCGCAGGCAAATTCGCCGCTGTTCACGAGTTTTTCCAATTCCGCCGCGCCGCGAATACCGCCGACAAAATTGATTTTTTTACTCGTGCGCGGATCGTCAATTCCAAAAATCGGCGCGAGCACATTTTTTTGCAACAACGTCACGTCCAGATTTTCAATCGCGTCTTTCGATTGCAGAAAATTTTCGCGGAACGAAAGCGTTTGCCATTGGCCTTGAAAATAAAAACCCAGTTCGTGCTTTTTTTTCGGCGTGGAATTTCCGTTTTCTAAAATCGAGAAAACAGTTTCCAGTTTCTTCAAAAATTGCTCCGGCGAATTTTCGTTCAAATTTTTCAGCACGCGGTTATAAGGCAAAATTTGCATCTGATTGTGCGGAAAAATCACAGCGAGAAATTGCGCGTCATCATTTGTAGCAGCCGATGTAAGTCGGCTCTGATTCATTTGAGCGGACTCACGTCCGCTGCTACGAGATAAATAAACTCGCGCTGCCGCCGCGCTGCGATGATGTCCGTCCGCGATGTAAAGAAACGGAATTTGCGCGAATTGCTTTTCAATAAATTTAATTTCGTCCGCGCCGGAAATTTTCCAGGACGAATGACGAACGCCGTCTTTTGCCGTAAAATCAATTTCCGGTTTTTCTGAAATTTTTTTCGCGACAAATTCGTCCAAAGTTTTTTGCGCGCCAGTATTTTTGTAGGTCAAAAAAACCGGACCGGTTTGCGCGTTCAAAGTTTCGATGTGGCGCACGCGGTCGTCTTCTTTGTCCGGCCGCGTGAGTTCATGTTTTTTGATGACGCCGCGCAAATACTCCTCGCAACTCGCCGCCGCGACCAAACCGATTTGCGAATGCGCGCCCATGATTTGCCGATACAAATAAAAATTCGGCTGCGCGTCTTGTTTGAGCGCGCCTTGCGAAATCAAATTCTGAAAATTTTCTTTGCCTTGCGCATAAACTTCTGGCGAATACAAATCCGTGCCGCGCGGCAAATCAATTTCCGGTTTGCTGACGTGCAAAAAGCTCAACGGATTTTCGCGCGCCATTTCGCGCGCTTCGTCGGACGACATCACGTCGTAAGGCAGTTCGCAAATTTGCGCGGCGAGTTCGGTTTTCGGTCGCAGCGCGGCAAAAGGTTTTAACGTGGCCATAAAATTTTTAATAGCGTAGCGGCTTTCGGCAGAAAGCCGGAAAATAGAAATGCGGCGGTCTGCCGACCGCCGCTACGGTGAATAGCGCCGAATTGATTTTCATTTCAGCCACGCGCGCAATTGTTCTTTTGCGGTTTCCCAGCCCATAAAATTTTTCCGCCCGGCGCGTTCCTGTAAAATTTTTTCATGCCACGCGGGCGATTCAAAATTTTTGTCGCGGCTCAAATCCGCCCAAAGTTCTTCCATCGCTTGCAATTTTTCGGCGACGGACATTTTTTCCAGCGGCAAAACAGCATTCATGGCGAATAAAATAATTGAGATCAGGCTATCTGTAAATTGCCGAAATAAAACTTGTCATCGAAAATGCGCGTGCTAGGCTTTGCGGCTCGAAACGAGAAAATTTTTTATGGCACGCATTTGTGAATTGACCGGCAAACGCCCGATGAAGGGCAGCATCATCTGGCGCTCGGGTAAATCGAAAAAATCCGGCGGCATCGGCACGCACGTCACGGCGATCACCAAGCGCCGGTTTTTTCCGAACTTGCAGCGCGTGAAAGCGATTGTGAACGGCGAAGTGCGCTACATCCGCGTTTCCGCCAAAGCGCTCAAGCAAGGCCTCGTCACCAAGGCGCCGAAACGCACTTGGAAAAAAGAAACGGCGAAGGCGTAAATTATAATTTAGTTGAATTGTTAAAATCGTTGAATCGGATTTCCGGTTCAACGATTTTTAATTTTGCGATTGCGAAATGTCATTTGTCATTTGTTCCGGCAATGACAGCCGAAAAAATTAATTGTTCTCGACAATTGAATGGAGAGTTTGCCTCTACATTTGGGATTTGATAAAATTCAAAAATGCAGACAAATGAACTGATTACACAAGTTGACACGCTTAAAGTGGAGATAGACAAACTCCGGCCACTCAAACCGGAAGTTGAGCGTCGCATCATGCAAAAATTTCGTCTCGACTGGAATTATCATTCCAACGCGATCGAAGGCAATTCGCTGACGCTGGGTGAAACCCGCGCATTTCTTTTGGAAGGTTTGACCGCAAACGGCAAACCAATGAAGGATCATCTTGACATCAAAGGCCACGATGACCTCATCACCTTTCTTGAATTGTTCATCCAACGAAAAGAAATTCTTACGGAAGCAGCAATCCGCGAGATGCACAAAATTTTGCTGAAAGAGCCTTACGAAACTGATGCAGTGACGACAGACGGACGAATTGTAAAAAAGGAAGTTCAATTGGGCGCATATAAAACCGAGCCAAATTTCGTTCGCATGAAATCTGGAGAAATTCATCATTACATTTTGCCCGAAGACGTGCCTGCAAAAATGGCGAGTCTTGTCGAATGGCATCGTCAACAGGATGCCAAGAACGACTTGCATTCGCTTTTTCACGCCGCCTTATTTCATCATCAGTTTTCTTCGATTCATCCGTTCGATGACGGCAATGGCCGGATGGCGCGAATTTTGATGAATTTGATTTTGATGCGCGCGGGTTTTCCGCCGGTGATAATCAAACTGCAAAACAGAGAGCCATACATCGCAGCGCTGCGCAGAGCAGACGCAGGCGAAAACGAAGCCATTGTTTCGTTTGTTGGCGAAAACTTAATTGACGCTGAAACTCTATATCTTCGCGGAGCGAAAGGAGAACCTATTGAAGATTTTGATGACGTTGACAAAGCTGTCGCTTTGTTGAAGCAACAACTTCAAGGAATACCGCAACCCGTGGAATTATCGGCGGCTGGGCAAGCAAAATTTTTCAAAGAAGAATTACAACCGTTTTTAGTTCGCATTGATAATAAAGTCGCGCAGTTTGATGAACTGTTTGCGACCAGCCAAGTTCGTTTCAATTGGGTTGAAGGCATGGTGCAGAATATTCAATTTAAACGAGGAGAAATAGGTGTGAATATCTTGCAAATACCAAGAAATAAAAATGCTATAATCCGACAGTTAAATATCGCATTTAACTGGGAGGGTTTTACAAAGGGAAAAAATGCTTTTTCCGTGAATGCTGGCTTCGGATTACAATTTCAGCAGCGTTCTTTTTCTTTCAATTGTCCAAATCCTGCATTAAATCGGGAATTTAAGTATGGCTCATGGTTCAATGATGACGAACAAAAACCTTTTGTTTCTGCCGTAACTAAAATGGTTTTGGCGGCGATTGAACAAAATGTTAAACAAAATCCAAAGTGGTAAATTGATATCGAACGCGTCCAAAAGAAAAGAGCCGTGATGGTCGCGTCGGCCCTAATTCTGGCTGCACAAAAGAATTACCGATTTTTGAAATTTTTCATCGTTGCGCGTTTCACTTCGCGGTCGGAATCGCGTTTTTTAATGTCTTCGCGTTTGTCGAATTGTTGTTTGCCTTTGCCGACGCCGAGCGCAACTTTCACTTTTCCATTTTTCCAAAAAAACGCGAGTGGCACCAGCGCGTTGCCTTTCACGGCGGCGAGTTCAAAAAGTTTTCGGATTTCGGATTTGTGCAGCAACAATTTTCGCGGCGATTTCGGCTCGTGATTTTGCAGATTGCCGTGTAAGTATTCGTCAATGTGCGCGTTGTAAAGCCAGACTTCCTTTTTTTCCACGCGCGCGAAGGCGTCGGTGATTTGGCCTTTGCCGGCGCGCAACGATTTGACTTCCGTGCCGTGCAAAACAATTCCTGCCTCGAAGGTTTCGAGGATGTGATAATCGCGCCGGGCTTTATGATTGGTCACGATGTCGGCCATGGAATCAATGTAGAATGAAGAAGGAAGAATGCAGAAACAAAAATCCTGCTTCAAATGAAGAATAAAGAAACCAACCATCAGAATGAATTATTTCTTCATTCTTCATTCTGCTTTCGTCCTTTGAAAATTACCGTTTCTTGCGCTTCTTGGCTTGCGGGCGAACCAGTTCGACGAGTTCGGGCATGTCCCAGCCGATTTTTTCCTCGATGATTTCGCGCAAGGCGATATCCGCCGCGCCAAGATTTCCCACGTCGCGGATGAGCGGACGGCTCAAGCCGCCGCCGCCGGAATTCAACTGGCGCACGCGGCGCGAGACGAGGTTGACGAGGACATTGGGATTGCCGACTTTTTCAGCGGCGCGTTTGCAGAGTTCAGCGTTCATGGTTTTCGAATCAATCGAGCGCGACAGAATAATCGCAACGCGACCGAAAGCAATAAGAAAAAATTCGTTCAAACCGTGGCGTTTGAAAAAGATCACATGAAAGTTTTGATTTATCGGTAAAAGAAAATCAGTGGCTGGAATTGAAATTGAATTTCTGCCGCAATAAGAATTCGTTTCCATAAATGCAGCCGCGCGAAATTTTCTCGCGCGCGCCGCCTTTTACAGTTTTACTTTCCGCCGCATGAAACAAAAAGCTTACGCCGCCGCCGGCGTGGACATTGATCTGGGCAATCGTGTCAAGGCCACGCTGCCGCAATTGCTCGCCAGCACGCATCGCCGCGAGGTGCTCGGCAAGGTCGGCGGCTTCGGCGGCCTGTTCGCGCTGGACGTGAAAAAATATCGCGAGCCGGTCCTCGTGTCGTCCGTGGACGGCGTCGGCACGAAGCTGAAGCTCGCCTTCGCGCTGGACCGGCACGACACCATCGGCGCGGACCTTGTGAATCATTGCGTGAACGACATCGCGGTGCTGGGCGCAGAGCCGCTGTTCTTCCTTGATTATCTCGGCACGGGTAAATTGGAACCGCATGTTTTCACGGACATCATCAAGGGCTTCGCGCGCGCGTGCGCGGAAAACAATTGTGCGCTCATCGGCGGCGAAACGGCGCAGATGCCGGGCTTTTATCAGGCGGGCGAATACGACGTGAGCGGCACGATCGTCGGCGTGGTGGAAAAATCCAAGATGCTCAACGGCCAGAAAACTGTCCAACGCGGCGACGTGGTGATCGGCATCGCTTCGAGCGGCTTGCACACGAACGGTTATTCGCTCGCGCGCAAAATTTTCTTCGAGCAGTTGAAATTGAAACCGTCGTCGCGTTTGCCGGAATTGAAAGGCACGATTGGCGAGGAATTGCTGAAGGAACACGTCAGTTATTGGCCGGTCGTGAAAAAGTTGCTGGCGAAGTTTAATAAAGTAGCGCAGGCGTCCCGCCTGCGAGCTGCCAGCAGGCGGGACGCCTGCGCTACGATTAAAGCATTCGCGCACATCACCGGCGGCGGTTTTGTGGACAACATTCCGCGCGTGCTGCCTAAGTCTCTGGATTGCGTCATTAAGAAAGGCTCGTGGGAGATGCTGCCGATTTTCAAAATCATTGAAACGAAAAGTGGCGTGCCGGATGACGAACTTTATCAAGTTTTCAACATGGGCATCGGCATGGTTGCGATTGTTGCTGCGGAAAAAGCGACTGACGTTTTGAAATTCATTCGCGTGCAAAATCAAAAAGCATGGATGATCGGCGAAGTTGTGAAAGGCAAAGGCGAGGCGCGGATAAAATAATCGCGCGCTTGTCCGGGAGCGGTTGGCGGGTTATAGTTGGCTCATGAAAACTTACGGCCAAGTAGTTGATTCGATTGAAGCTCTGCCCGATGAGCAGCAGGAATCGCTGGTGGAATTATTGCAGCGCCGCCTTGCCGAACGCCGCCGTGAAACTCTCGTCAAGTCCGTGCAGGAAGCGCGGAAAGAATTCAAATCCGGCAAACTCCGTCCGGCTTCTTCGGCGGAAATCATGCGCAAAGTTCTCGCATGAAACGCCTGTTACTGCCTTCAAACGCTTTCATCCGTTCCGCCCGCCGCTTCGCCCGCAAACATCCGCAACTCGCGCCGGAACTTCAATTGACCGTGCAACTGCTGGCCGAGGACGCATTTCATCCCCAACTCAAGACTCACAAACTTAAGGGCAAACTTGCGGGTTCATGGGCTTGCAGCGCGGGTTATGACTTGCGCGTCATTTTTCAATTTGTGAAACAAAAGGAGCAGGAAACCATTCTGCTTGAAAGCGTCGGCTCGCACGACGAAGTTTATTGATGAAAATTCTTGTCATCGGTTCGGGCGGACGCGAGCACGCGCTGGTTTGGAAACTGGCGCAGTCGCCGCACGCTGAAAAAATTTTCTGCGCGCCCGGCAACGCGGGCATCGCGCAGGAACAATTGATTAAGAGTCAATTGCCCAATCAATTGGTTGAATGCGTTCCAATCGCTGCGGACGATTTGCCGAAATTGCTCGCGTTCGCGTTGGAAAAGAAAATCGAATTGACCGTCGTTGGGCCGGACAATCCACTCGCGCTCGGCATTGTGGATTTGTTCCAAAAAAATAATTTGCGGATTTGGGGGCCAAATCAAAAAGCCGCGCAGTTTGAGTCTTCCAAAGTTTTCTCGCAGAAGTTCATGGAGAAATACGGAATTCCCACCGCACGCGCCGGAACTTTTTCAGATGCCGATGCCGCAAAAAAAATCGCAGCGGAATTAAATGGCAAATGCGCCGTGAAAGCGGACGGCCTTGCGCTCGGCAAAGGCGTTTTGATTTGCGCGAATCAAAAGGAAGCGGAAAAGGCAATTGACGAAATTCTCGTCGCCAAAAATTTTGGCGCGGCGGGCGCGAACATTGTCATTCAGGAATTTCTCGAAGGCATGGAAATTTCTTTGCACGTAATTTGCGATGGCAAAACGGCGAAACTGTTTCCAACGTCGCAGGACCACAAGCGCGCGCTCGACGGTGACCAAGGTTTGAACACCGGCGGCATGGGAACGTATTCGCCCACGCCGTTTTTGAGCGACGCGGAATTGAAAAAAATTGGCGAGGCGATTTTGAATCCGTGGTTGCGCGGTTGCGCGGAGGAGAAAATTGATTTTCGCGGCATTCTATATCCGGGAATCATGTTAACAAAATCCGGCGCAAAGGTTCTGGAGTTCAACGCGCGCTTTGGCGATCCCGAAACGCAGGTTTATTTGACGCGGCTCGAAAATGATCTGGTCGAACTGCTCGACGCGAGCGTGAGCGGCGCGCTGGACAAAATCGAATTGAAATGGAAACCGGCAGCGAGCGTTTGTGTCGTGATGGCGAGTGGAGGTTATCCGGGCAATTATGAAAAAGGAAAAATCATTCGCGGTTTGGACGACGCGGCGAAATTGCCGGGCGTAAAAGTTTTTCACGCGGGCACGGTGAAAAACGGGAATGAAATTGTCACGAACGGCGGACGTGTTCTGGGTGTGACGGCTTTGGGCAAGGATTTGAAAACCGCGCAAACCGCCGCCTACGCCGCCGTGGAAAAAATCCATTTCGACGGCGCGCATTTCCGCCATGACATCGCGGCGAAGGGAATGATTATCTTTGATAGTCCATCCATTCTACGAACTGCCGGGGCGAAAGAATTTTGATCCCCTGAAATTGTTTCAGCACGAGCAAATCCTTGTCGCCGGTGAGAATTATTTCCGCATTGGCCGTCAGCGCGGTTGCCAGAACCTCATCATCATCGGGATCGCGGCAAACCGGTTCCGACAGCGGTTTCGGTTTCACGATGGTTGCTTCGTCCGCGTAAATTTTGAGCAACGGCAATTTATCGGGATTGAGCTGAAATTTTTCCCGCAACTTGTCGGCAAGTTCATCGAGCAGAATCTGGGACGTGAACAATTCAAACGCCAGCAAACGTCGTTTGACGATGTCGCGGCACATTCCTTCGCCCGCCAGACCGGCGATCAGGACATTCGTGTCAACGACGAGCTTCACGAAACGATTTTGAAAACATCCTCATCCGTGTAAATGCCGGCGGCGCGCGCCTGCGGAATGGCTTTATGGCGCGTTTCTTCAAACGCCTCCTGCCATAACTGGCGTTTAACCGCGTTGCGCACAAATTCACTTTCCGTCATGTGCTGGTTCTTGGCGGCGCGGGAAACATTGCGGCGTAGCACTGGCGGCAGGCTGATGGTCAAGGTCGCTCTCATGTAAGACAGATTAAGACAATGACCCTAAATTGCAAGTTGCGGAAAATTCATTTTGAGGGCGCGCAGTTCCGCCGTGATATTGCGGCGAAGGCGTTAAAATATTGATTCGCATTTTCCATCCGTTCGATAGTCATCAAAACGACCATAATAATATATGCAAGGTATTTACGTTCCTGGAAATTCATGATTGAATCGGGATTGAGGGTGTCCCATTTTTTTACAAGCCGTTTGGAAATGGGACATTTTTGCCGCTCAAAAAGGTTTGAAAAATTTACGGAAAAATAATTTTTGCGGATTTGCCATGGATTTTAAGGATTTTGGCGGGATTTCTGGTCGCGGGTTTTCGTTTGGACTTTTGGCATTGGCATTGCTATGTTAGCGTCAGTTGCGGTTTCGACAGGCAATTAAAAGTGAACGACACTGTAATTATTATAACCCGCCTGTCGTTTGGTTCACGCCGCATGTAGAAAGAAAATTAAAAATGAAAACGAAAAACATCCGTAAGGCCGGCTTCACGCTGGTGGAAATCATGATCGTCGTGGCCATCATCGGCCTTTTGGCGGCGATTGCGATTCCCAACTTCGTGCGCGCCCGCACAACCTCACAAGCGAATGCTTGCATCAACAACCTCCGCCAAATTGACGCGGCAAAGAATGAATGGGCATTGGAACAAGGCCAAACCACGGGCACTTCTGTGACCGACAACGATATATCGCCTTATATCAAGATGAATGCGAATAATTCTGTTCCGGGCTGCCCGGCTGGTGGAATCTATACGGTCGGGACCGTCGGCAATAATCCGACTTGCACCATTGGCAACAACACAAGTCCGGCGCACATTCTGCCGTAATCAAAAGTTTAGTTTAACGAGAAGCCCGAAGCGAAAGCTCCGGGCTTTTTTGTTTTATGGATGGGTTGAAAATAGAAAGGGATGGCATTGATGTTGCTTGAATAAACTTACATTGCGGTGGCAGCAGGCAATCAGTGAACGCCAATTGTAATCATTATAATCCGCCTGCTGCTGGTTCACGCCGCATGATTGAAAGAAATAAATATGAAAACTGCCCACGCCATACGCCGGGCGGGGTTCACGCTGGTGGAAATAATGATCGTCGTAGCCATTATCGGGCTGCTGGCGGCGATCGCCATTCCCAACTTCGTGCGCGCCCGTTCTCAATCGCAAGCGATTGCTTGCATCAACAACATGCGGCAAATTGATTCTGCGATCCAGCAGATCTCAATGGAGAAAGGTCTCGCTGCCGGAGATACGGTTAACTCCGACGATTTGACCTCATACATCAAGTTGAATTCCGCCGGCAGCGTTCCCGGATGTCCCGCCGGCGGAAATTACGCCATCCAGCCGGTCGGCAGCATTCCCTCGATCACCTGCTCGCTGGGCAACAACGTCAAGCCGGCGCATCTGCTGCCCTGAAATAATTTTTATTTCAGTGCTGGCTGAAAAATCCGGCTTTGACTTTATTGTTGCCGAAAAATCGCTTACAAATCGGCGCATGTCTCATGCACGCGCAATGGGTCTGGCGCTCGCGCTGGTCACGCTGCTGGTTTATCTGCCGGTGACGCACGACCGTTTTGTGAATTATGACGACGACGATTACGTCACGGCAAATCCAGTCGTCCAAAAGGGTTTGACGTGGGCGGGAATCAAATGGGCGTTCACGAGTTTTCACGCGAGCAACTGGCATCCCCTGACGTGGCTCTCGCACATGGCCGATTGTGAATTATTCCGGCTGAATCCCGGCGGCCATCATTTCGTGAACCTGCTGTTTCACACCGCCAACACCGTTTTACTTTTCATGTTGCTGCTGCGAATGACCGGCGCGCTCTGGCCCGGCGCAATCATCGCCGCCCTGTTCGCCTGGCATCCGTTGCACGTCGAATCCGTCGCGTGGATCTCTGAACGCAAAGATGTCTTGAGTACCTTCTTCGCGTTGCTGGCGCTTTTGAGTTATGCCGTCTATGCGAAGGGAAATCGCCGTCGTTTTTTCTGGCTGGCGCTGCTGTTTTTTGCGCTCAGTTTGATGTCCAAACCCATGCTCGTCACGCTGCCATTTGTCCTGCTGCTTCTGGATTATTGGCCGCTGCAAAGAATGCGGACGATTCCTCTTCGCCAACTGGCGGTTGAAAAATGGCCGTTTTTTTTATTAACGGCCCTTTCCTGCGTCGTCACTTTTTTGGCGCAACGCGCCGCCGCCGTCGCCTCGCTCAAAAAAGTTTCGGTATCGCTGCGCTTGGAAAATGCACTCACGGCTTATGCCAGCTATCTGCAAAAAACAATTTGGCCGACCAAGCTCGCCGTATTTTATCCGCTGCAAAAAAACATAAGCTGGATTGCTTTGCTCGCGGCTGCGGTGATTTTGATTTTGATTTCCGTGATCGCGTGGCGCGCGCGCCGGCAAAAACCCTGTTTGCTGATGGGCTGGCTTTGGTTTTTGGGAACGCTCGTGCCTGTCATCGGCCTGGTGCAAGTCGGCGATCAAGCCATGGCGGATCGTTACAGCTATTTTCCGCTTATCGGAATTTTTATTGTCCTTACATTTTTAATTGCGGACTGGACAAAAAAATTTCGCTTCGGAAAAATCGCGGCGGTCGCCGCTGCCATTTTGATTTTGGGCGCATGTCTGGCGCTCACGGAAAATCAATTGCGTTACTGGCACGACAGCGAATCGCTTTTTACCCACGATCTGGCCGTCACGCAAAATAATGCCCTCGCGCATCTCAATCTCGGCTCGGCTTTGCAAGAAGAGGGAAAGTCCGCTGAAGCGCTGGCGCAATATCACGAAGCCCTTGAACTCGATCCGCAACGCTTTGAAGCGGACAATAACCTCGGCAAATTATTATTTGAGATGAACCAACCCGAAGCAGCTTTGGGTTATTGTCTCAAAGCCGTGCAGTTAAATCCCCGGCGCGCTTCCTTGCATGACAGTCTTGGACTGGTGCTTTTCAAACTCAATCGTTTTGACGAAGCGCTGGGGCAATTTTCCGAGGCGGCGCAATTGGACGCGAGCTATGCGCCCGCGCGTTTTCAAACGGGAAAAGTCCTGCTGAAACTCGGACGCGACGCGGAAGCCATTCCATATTTCCATGAAGCGTTGCGGCTTGATCCTGAAAATTATCAGATGTTGATTTATGTCGCGCGCGTGCTGGCTTCGGATAAAAATTCCCAGGTTCGCAACGGAACGGAAGCCCTGGCGCTGGCGGACAAGGCGAATTCCTTGATCGGAAACGCGCCGGCGGTTGGTCTGGACACTACAGCCATGGCCTGCGCGGAAATCGGACGGTTTGAAGACGCCGCGCAAAGGGAACAAGCCGCCGTTAAACTGGCGGCAGCTGCCGGCCAAAAAGAGGACGCGACGTTGATGCAACAGAGATGGCAACTTTATAAAAAGCATCAACCGTGGCGCGAATCGTTTCAAAAAAATTAAAAAATATTTATGCAAACCCGCTCGCAATTGACTCGCAAAATTATTTTCATTGGGAAATACTCTTTTGCAACACGAACGAAATGATGAGCGCCATTTTGAAAACAGACAAGTTGCGCGTGGAATTCAAGAGCCGCGAATTTCGGCAACCGGCAAAAGTGGCCTTGGGCGGCCTTGACCTGGAAGTCAACGCGGGCGAAGTCTTCGGCTTTCTCGGTCCCAACGGCGCGGGCAAAACCACCACGATGAATGTGCTGCTGGGTTTCATTCCGCCGACCCGCGGCACGGCGTATCTTTTTGGGATTGATGTGCGCCAGCCCATCGCCCGCCAGCGCATCGGCTATTTGCCGGAGCTGACTTACTATTACAAATTTCTGACCGCCGAGGAATTGCTCCGTTTCTATGCAAAAATTTTTGGATTGCCGCGCGCCGAAGCCGACCAGCGCATTGATCAATTGCTCAAGCTGGTTGAACTCGAATCCGCGCGCAAACGGCCCATCAAATCTTATTCCAAAGGAATGCAGCAGCGCGTCGGCCTCGCGCAAGCACTCATCAACAATCCCGACCTGCTGATTTTGGACGAGCCGACCAGCGGCTTGGATCCGCTGGGCCGCATGAAAGTCCGCGAAATCATCCAGCGTCTGAAAAACGAGGGCAAAACGGTTTTCTTTTCATCGCACGAACTCGGCGAAGTCGAAACCGTTTGCGACCGCGTGGCCATCATTCATCAGGGCGAATTAAAAGTCGTCGGGCGCGTCAACACCATCATGGAAAGCTACCCGACTTTGGAAAAAGCGTTTCTCAACATCATCGGCTATCAGCCGCAACTCGCGCCATGAAAACAATTTTTGCCCTCGCCGGCGTCGTCATCAAGGAACTTTATCGTCGCAAGGATTTTTATGTCCTGTTCATTTTGACCATTCTCATTTGCGTCATCATGGCGTCGGTCAACATCTATCACGACAATGAAGTTATCCGATACATCAAAGCGCTCTGCCTGCTGCTGATCTGGATTTCGTCGCTGGTCATCGCCATCACCACCACCGCGCGGCAAATTCCGGCGGAACGCGAACAACGCACCCTGCTGCCGCTGCTCGCCAAGCCGCTGACGCGGACGCAATTGATCTTCGGAAAATTTCTCGGCTGCTGGCTCGCCTGCGGTTTGGTTTTGATTTGCTTTTACACTTTCTTCGGCGTCCTCGCCGCGACCCGCGAACATACCTGGCCGCTGCTGAATTATTTTCAGGCCGCCTCCTTGCATTGGTTCACGCTCGGCGTCGTGATCGCCATGACGCTGCTCGGCTCGCTCGTGTTCGCCGCGCCCTCATCCAACTCCACGATTTGCTTTGTCGTCGTCGGCACGATTTTGTGCGTCGGCAGATATCTCGACACCGTGGCCTTAAAAATGACTGAACCACTTCGTTCCATCGTGTATGCGATTTACTACGCCATTCCGCATTTGGAATGGGCGTTTGGAATGCGCAATTTGATTGTCCACGACTGGCCGCTCATCGGCTGGAGTTTTGTCGGCCTCGACGCCCTTTATTTGGCGGGCTACACGATAATTTTTCTTCTCGCCGCCTGTCTGGTTTTTCGCCGCAAAGCCGTAAATTGAAAAATGAATCCGCCGCGAACACTTTTTTTATGGCTCGTCGCGCTGCTGGTTTTTTGTTTTGGCGTGGCCGCAGATTTGCAGCCGCGCTTTCAATCCTATGAATACGCGCGTCATCAGTCGGATAATTTTTTTAGTTTATTGCTCGGCGACAGCAGCCGCATTTTTGCGAACAGCGCTTTTGTCGAGGCCGACGCCTATTATCACAGCGGTTATTATCCGACAATTTTTGATAATAATTCTTCCTTCAAAACGCCGCATATTGCTGAAGACACCGGCGCCGTCGCCAGCCATAATCAGGGCGAAGCAGCCGAAAGTTTTCTGGGGCCGCCGCGCGATTGGATTGACGCTTTTGGCCGCCATTTTATTCCCAACCGGCATACGCATCTCGATGAAGGCGGCCCGACCGATGACTTGAGCAAAAGCCATGCAGTGGCCGAAATTTTGCCGTGGCTCAAACTTTCCGCCGAACTCGATCCCGACGACATCAGGACTTACATCGTCACCGCATTTTGGCTGACCCGCCTGAACCAAGTCGGCGCCGCCGAACAAGTTTTGCGCCAAGGCTTGCGGCAAAATCCCAATAACGCGCAACTCCTGTTTGAACTCGGCCGCCTTTATTTTGAAAATTATCACGACCCGGCGCGCGCGCGAAACATTTGGGAAGCCGCATTGCGAAGCTGGGCGCGGCAGCAACCCGGCGTCCCGCAATCCAAACGGCTCGCAATGACCAGCGCCCATTTCGACAGCCGTTTTCTTTTCGAACAAATCCAAAGCAGCCTTGCCGAACTCGAACAACAATCCGGCCATCCCGCCGCCGCCATCCAGCATTGGGAGCAGGCCAAACTCGCTTCGCCCGATCCCGATTCACTGCAAAAGCATATTGACGAACTCCGGCAAAAATTATCCGCGCCTTCAACTTCCACCAATAATCCGGCACACTGATTCTGGCAGCAAAAACGATTGCAGTTTGCGCTTTGTTTTTTCCGGCGCGCTTTGATTTAATGGCTGCAATGAAAAAGCGACTGGCAAAAATTTCGCGCAACACGAACGAAACCAAAATTTCCGTCAACCTCAACCTCGACGGCCAGGGCAAATCTTCCGTCCAAACCGGAATTCCATTTTTCGATCACATGCTTGCGCTGTTCGCCAAACACGCCGTCATTGACTTGCAATTGAAATGCAACGGCGATCTGGAAGTGGACGCGCATCACACCGTGGAAGATTGCGGCCTCGCGCTCGGACAAGCTTTCGCGACTGCGCTGGGCGATAAAAAAGGAATTCGTCGTTACGGTTTTGGATTTCATCCGAAAAATCCGTTCACCGGCGAAGCGTTTGTGCCGATGGACGAATGTCTCGCGCGCTGCGTGATTGATTTTGGCGGACGGCCACATTTAGTCTGGCGCGGCCTCAATAAATTTTCGCAAAAGAAAATTTCCGACGCGGAAAAAAACCAGGATGCTTCCAGCGCCTTCCGTTTTGGACTCGCGCGTGAATTCTTTCAAGCCTTCACGAACGAAGCGCGCTGCAATCTGCATCTCGAACTGCTTTACGGCGACGAGCCGCATCATATCGTCGAGGTGCTGTTCAAGGCGTTCGCGCGCGCGGTGGACGCCGCGCGCCGGCACGACCCGCGCATCGCCGGCCAGTTGCCGAGCACGAAGGGGAAGTTGTGAAATTATTTCACGAAAGAGGCGGAAAAATTTTCAAAGGAGCTTCAAGCGCCGCCGCTCGCCGCGAAATCACGGGGCAAACAATTCGCCGAGCGTGTCGAGAACCGCATCCGCCGTTTCGGAACCCAATTTACCCAGCCGTTTGACGAGCCGGATTTTGTCCACGGTGCGAATTTGATCCAGCGCAATCTCGCCGGACTTGCCTTGAAAATTAATTTTAATCCGCGTCGGCCAGCCGCGCTGCGTGGTCGTCATCGGCG
Source organism: Verrucomicrobiia bacterium (assembly GCA_036509895.1). Taxonomy (GTDB): domain Bacteria; phylum Verrucomicrobiota; class Verrucomicrobiia; order Limisphaerales; family UBA11358; genus UBA11358. The sequence goes on along the minus strand of DATCEV010000041.1, from coordinate 27,276 downwards.
CAATGATGACGGTGGCGATGGCGCGGTTCAGTTCGTTGGGAGAAACGATTACGCAAGGCCGGGTCTTGGCCGTCTCCGAACCGGTGACGGGATCAAGCCGGACGAGAAAAATGTCGAATCGTTCGACTACCATTTCCATTCCCCGGCATCAAACTCGTTGGCCAGTTGTCGCGTGGCGGAAAGGTCATCGGGCGTCGCGCGCGGGCGACGGAAAGTTTTCGTCCAGTTCGCGCGGGCTTTGTGGCGCGGGCGAAGCAATAATCCATTGGCGGATGGTTGCAATTCCAAGCCATAAGGCCAGCGGCTCAAGGCAATCCCGGTCGAAGCGGTCTTCATGAAAAACATTCTTCATCAAGAAACGGATTTAGTCAACGCAACTTGGCTTGGGATTTTAGAAATTAAAAAGCGCCCCGCAGTTTCCCGCGAGGCGTTTATGTTTTCAGAATTTCTTCAAATCGGGCGCTGCCCGCAAACTTCCCTTCATTGTAAAGCGCAATGTTTTTGGCCGTTTAATTGCATTTCACATTAAAATCATTTCACAGTTGTATTTCTTAAGCGCAAAAACGGATAATTTAACTGCGGCATATTTCCCGCTTAAGTTGTAACCGTTAAGATTTTTAACTGTCTAATGATGAAAATGAATACTCGCAATAAACTTGTTCTGGCGCCGGCTTTGGCCGGCATGACCTTGGCCTTGGGCTTGGTTTCCGGCTGTGTTGTCCGCCCGTATGGCGGTGTGGCAGTCGAGGCTCCGTCGCCGGTGACAGTGGAAGCCGGAGTCGTTCCTGACGATTACGTCTGGGATGGTTATGAATATGTCGGCGTCGTGGGCAGTGGGTATTATTATTTGGGGCCGAACCATGTCTGGCTGGTCGCCGGATCGGATCGCATAGCCCGCTTTCACGGATGGGTAAGATACCACCCGGATTGGCACGCGCACGCCATCGTCAACGTGCGTTATCGCACGGACGTCCACGGCCATTACCAGCCCAGACGCGCCGCGCCGCAAAGAAAGAATGATCGTGACCACAAGGATGATTACGGTCATTGATGGAAGTCTTCAGCGCACGAAATCAACGGACGCAGCCATGCGTGAATTCTCGCCGCGATGGTATCCTGCGCGAGCTGCTTATTTTTTTCCGCGAAATCCGCCCGCCAAAAAGATGATGATGATGATCAGCAGGATCAGGCCGATGCCGCCGCCACCAAAAGCCGGCCCGCCGAAGTAAAAACCGCCGCCGCCGAATAAAAGAAGCAGAATGACCAGGATGAGTAATAGGTTCATGTCCGCCAGCCTGCCACAGCGCTCGCGCGAACCCTAGAAATAAAAAAACATTCTTTTAACGCGGCAAATCTGCTTCGTAGCCAACTACTTTCGGAAGATAAATAACTCCGAACAACTTTTTCTGACAAAAAGGAAGGTGGAAATTGAGTCGGGTTATTCAAAATCAGAAAGGTCAGAACGTATGAAAAGAATCTTTTTAATGCTGTTTTTTTCATATAAGCTGATTAAAAATCGCAGTCAAAGTCGTCATTTCAAAATAGGTGCAAAGATTATGAAAACAAAATTCAACGGCCGTGGCTTTTGCATTTTTATCGCAACTTTTATAGTGTGCTCGTTCTTGAGTATTCGGAGTTGGGGCGCGCCAGCGCATACGAGTGTCACGAATGATTTTCATTTCCAGATTGCGCAGGGAAAGTTCAAGCCGGACTGGAATTCGCTCACGAATTATCAGGCGCCGGAATGGTTTCGCGACGCGAAGTTCGGCATCTGGGCGCATTGGGGGCCGCAATGCGAGCCGGAACACGGCGATTGGTATGCGCGCGAAATGTATATTCAGGGCAGCCCGGACTATGTTTCGCACTTGAAGGAATACGGCCATCCTTCCACCAACGGTTTCAAGGATATCATTCACGAATGGAAGGCGGAGCATTTTGATCCGGACAAGTTGCTGGCCTTTTACAAAAAGAATGGCGCGAAATACTTCATGGCGCTGGCGGTGCATCATGACAATTTCGACCTGTGGAATTCAAAATATCAGCCGTGGAATTCGGTCAAGGTCGGGCCGCACAAAGATTTGATCGGCCTGTGGGCGCGCGCCGCGCGAAAAAACGGACTGCGTTTTGCCGTGAGCGTTCATGCCTCGCACGCATGGTCGTGGTATGAAGTAGCGCAAGGCGCGGATACGAACGGCCCGTTCGCCGGCGTGCCTTATGACGGCAAGTTGACGAAGGCGGATGGCAAGGGACTTTGGTGGGACGGCCTTGATCCGCAAGACCTTTACGCGCAAAATCACAAGCCCGGAACGCAACTGGTTTGGGACTGGAACCCGGCGGAAGGCAGCAGCGTGCCGGACGCGGCCTACATGACAAAATTTTTCAAGCGCACCAAACAGCTTCTGGATGATTATCGGCCGGACATGGTTTATTTTGACGACACGGTGTTGCCGTTTCATGGCGTCACGGATGAAGTGGGACTCAACCTCGTCGCGCATTTTTACAATTCCAGCAGTCAACTGCATGGCCGCAACGAGGCGGTCGTGACAGGAAAAATACTTGATGACCTGCAACGCCGGGCGATCACCTATGACATCGAACGCGGCAAGGCGGAAGGTATTTTGCCCTTGCCGTGGGAGACGGACACCTGCATCGGCTCCTGGCATTATGACCGCGCGATTTTTGAGCAGCACCGCTACAAAACCGCCGCCTCCGTCATCCCGATGCTCGCGGACATCGTGAGCAAAAATGGCAATTTGATGTTGAGCGTGCCAGTGCGCGGCGATGGAACCATTGATTCGGATGAAGTAAAAATTGTCAACGCCATCGGCGCATGGTTGAAGGTCAATGGCGAAGCGATTTATGCGACGCGCCCGTGGAAAATTTTTGGCGAAGGCCCTTCGACGATTGCGGCTGCGAAAGGACAATTTGGCGGACAGGCGGACGTGCAAAAAAAACCTTTTACGGCGGAAGACATTCGCTTCACGCAATCGAAAAACGGCAAAACGCTTTACGCCATCGTCCTCGCCTTTCCGGCGGACGGAAAAGTGATCATCAAATCGCTGGCGAAAAATTCGCAGTATTGGCCCGGCAAGATTGGAAGCGTCCGGATGCTGGGCGCGGGCAAATTGAAATGGGCGCGCGATGACCATGGTCTTACCGTCACGCTGCCGGACAAAAAACCTTGCGCCATAGCCTTTGCGTTGAAAATCAGTGCGTGAATGGGATTTCCCCTGGTTTTCGCAATAACTTTTCAGAGGAAAATCCATCATTTAATCGCTATTTGAGGCGAAAAATCATTGACGAAAGCATTTCACTTCGATAGGATGACCTCAATCAATCGAAAAACGTAGTAACCTTAAATTAACATTATCATGAAAAAACTCGTCTTAACGTCGTTTGGAATCGCAATAGTCGGAATATTCACATGTATTTCGGTCAATGCGCAGACCACCATTTTTAGTCAAAACTTTGATTCCGGATTATCTGCTTCGGAATCATTGGGGGGGTTTCACGGTGGGGATGTAACCGGCTCCACTTATGGCATTGTCTCTGGCGTCGGAACCGCCGGCACGCCAGCACTTCAAGAAGTGAACACCACCGCAGGGAATACAGGCAATGGTTACGGCTATGGTGCCGTTCAATTACAGGAACACTCTATAACCGGCAATACCAGTTTGAATTTAAGCGATTACACGCTTTCTTTTGATGCGATGTCTACCGCAGGCGGGTCACTTAATCTTCAGCTTCAAACTTGGAGTCAGCCTAACTTTGGTGGAAGCGGCCCCACCACATTAAACACTGCACCAGCCAGTCCCGGCTATGGTAATGATATTACCTTGAATAGTTCTTACACGCACTACGATTTGAACTTGGGGAATTCGACCATTTTCCAAAATTCAGCAGGTTTTCTTCCAAATGGCGGCACGTTCCAAATTGCATTCCAAGTTAATGGCGGTGGCAACGGCAACCCCAGCTCAATAACTTTTGATGTTGATAATGTGACACTCACGATGGTTCCTGAACCATCTTCTCTGGCTTTGGGTGCGATGGGCGCATTGGGCGGATTGATGATGGTGATTCGTCGCCGCAAAGCATAATTGTTTTTTGAACTCTTTCAGCCGGCCTCAACTTTGTTGAGGCTGGTTTTTTATTTTCAAAAAACTATTTATACATTCCTATTTTATCTGTATTGAATTACTAACCGCTCGCGGCCATAAATCACAGATGAACCAGATTCGCCCAGGTAAAAAATTTGCGTTTCATCTGTGAAAATCTGTGGCTAAAAATATGAAAATAAAATCAGACCTCAAAAATCGTTTCGTCATCATCATGGCGGGCGGGCGCGGCGAACGGTTCTGGCCATTGAGCCGCGAGAAGATGCCCAAGCAATTGCTCGCGCTGCTCGGCAAAAAATCGTTTTTGCAGGAAGCCGTCGAGCGCGTGCTGCCCATTGTCCCGGCCAAAAATATTTTCGTCATCACCAATGAAGCGCAATTGCCGGAAGTCAAAAAACAGCTTCCGAAAATTCCGAAAGAAAATTTAGTGGCCGAGCCGCTTGGCCGCGACACTTGCGCCGCCGTCACGCTCGGCGCGGCGCTCGTCGGCGCGCGTTCGACGACGGGTGTCATGGCCGTTTTACCCGCTGACCATGTCATTCCCGACGTAAAAAAATTCCAACAGGTTTTGTCGGACGCCATTGATGTGGCGGCACAAGGTCAGGCGATTGTGACTATCGGCATCAAGCCGACCGAACCGGCCACGGGTTACGGTTATATTCACATCGGACAAGGATTGCCAACGCCGCCGGGCGCGAAGAAAACGAAGACGGTTTTTTTCAAGGCGGGACAATTTGTCGAGAAACCGGATTTCCAGCGCGCGCTGGATTACGTCAACAGCGGACAATATCGCTGGAACGCGGGAATGTTCGTCTGGAGTTTTATCACGATCACGAATGGTCTGGAAAAACATCAGCCGGAAATGTTCGCCGCGTGCCAGCGCTGGTTCAAAGTCGCGAACAATCCCGCGAAGCTCGCAAAAGTTTTGGCGAAGGAATATCCCGACATCAAAAAAATCTCGATTGATTTTGCGCTCATGGAAAAAGCGCAAAATGTGATTTGCGCCGACGGCGATTTTGAATGGGACGATCTGGGCGCATGGAACGCGCTGGCGCGTCACCTCAAGGCCGATGCCGAAGGCAATTGTGTCGTCGCCGATTTCATTCATGTGGATGCCGCGCGAAATATTATTTTTGACGCGCGGACGAAAAATAAAACGCCGATTGCCGTCGTCGGTTTGCGCGATTCGATTCTGGTGCAGACGGACGACGCGGTTTTGCTGGCGCACAAAAGTCAGGCGCAGAAAGTGAAGGAATTGGTCAGGAAATTGGGCGAGGATGCGAAGTTGAAAAAACTCGTTTGATTTCCGCCGCGCTCTCGCAAATTTAACGCGCTCTGCTTCCAAGGGAGTTGACTTGCGCCCGCAAAGTCAACGTCCGCAAAAATAATCTGTTACCTTTTCCCACTTGCGTAAATATACCTGTGAAATCATGAATGACGACCTGACGTTGCTGCGCGAATTCGCCCGTAATAATTCCGAAGAAGCGTTCGCCGCGCTCGTGTCACGGCACATCAACCTTGTTTATTCCGTCGCGCTGCGGCAAGTCGGCGATGCGCATCTGGCCGAAGAAATCACGCAGGCGGTTTTCATCATTCTCGCGCGCAAGGCGGATTCGCTCGGCGAAAAAACCATTTTGCCCGGCTGGCTTTGCCGCACGGCGCGTTACGCGAGCGCCAATGCGCTGACCATTCAACGTCGGCGGCAACAACGCGAACAGGAGGCGTATATGCAAAACATTTTGAACGAAGCTGAACCCATGCACGAAGAAACATGGAATCAAATTGCTCCGCTGCTGGACGGCGCGATGGAAAAATTGGGAAAGAAAGATCACGACGCGCTGGCGCTGCGCTTTTTTGAAAATAAAAATTTTGCTCAAGTCGGCGCGGCACTGGGCGCGAGCGAAGACGCGGCGAAAATGCGTGTGAACCGCGCGCTGGAAAAGCTGCGGAAATTTTTCACGAAACGCGGCGTGAGTTCGACGACGGCGATCATTGCCGGGACGATTTCCGCCAATTCCGTTCAAGCCGCGCCTGTGGCGCTGGCAAAATCCGTAACTGCCGTGGCGATTGTGAAAGGCGCGGCGGCCAGCGGTTCAACCTTAACTCTCATCAAAGGAGCATTGAAAATTATGGCACGGTCAAAATTCAAGCTTGGCGCGATAGGCGTGTTTGCTCTCATTGCGACTGCAACATTTTTGGTTGTCATTTCAAATCCTCACGGGCGAGAAGTGCCTCCTTCGAGGCCAGCCTCGTTGGCTGAGATTCAGCAACTCTTCGATCTTGCGACGGCAACCAAACCTGATCGTTGTAGATTCGAGGCCGACATCGAGGTGACCACGCCGCCCTATACCACCGAACAGGTCAAAACTACGCTGGCACAAATTGAAAATTTCATGCGGGATGCAAATGCGCGCCTGAAGCCGCAACAAAAAGCTGACTGGGAAATTGCTCAATCGAACGCCATTGTGAAGGCCAATTCAGGCGAAAGGATTCAGCATGTGCGGGAATGGTATTCGGGAAATTATTATCGCTTGGATATAACCGACGAGGCGATGGGCACAGAAAGGTTTATGAAAACCCACCCAAATGAATATTACGAAACGTGGGTCAACATTCCCAATTCGCCATTTTCTCCGTATGCCAGTTATACGATAAACCGTGAACTGCACGACATTGAGCTTTTCAAACTGGAAGGGGAACGATTTCATCAATACAAACTTTGGCAGGCACTAAAAATGAACCAAGAGGTGGCAGATTTATTTGTTGCCTCACTCATAAATCTGCGTGACACCAACAATCTAAAACGGTCTATGTTTAATTATAGTGGATTGAAAATGGATACTTCAAGAGCACAACAACTTCATGCACAAACCAATTCAACAAATTCATTTTTTATTTCGCGATTGGATGCTACCGATGAAATATTGGACGGGAAAGCCGTCACCCACTTTATCTTCAAATGGAGTTTTACCCTGCCACCCGGTATCAAATCCAGTTTCAAACCAGACGCATTGCAAGGTGAAATGTGGGTTGGTCAGATTTCAGGCAAGACTGTTTGCTTGCAAGAGTTGATGACAAATCTTACCCAGCATACTTCAACAGTTGTAAAGCGGGAGAAATATGATGGCGACGGATTTCCGACTGTGTGGACGACAACGACAACAAAGGCTGATTCATCGTTCGAAAAGCAGCGTGTGGTTTTCAAGCGAATTGAGACCAACCCTTCGTTCGCGGACGAAGAGGCCTTTGCCCCAGTTTTCCCGCCAGACTACATCGTTTCCGACTTAAGTTCAGGAAGGGGTGTTATATTGCAAAATCCTCATCCAGAAATTCCCACAAGGTAAATGATTCGGCAATTTTCTATTTTCAGAAAACGCAAACCATTTTACACGCCGCCCGCGTATTGTATAATGTCCCACTGTGAATTCGCAAAAGCGTCAGCGCGTCGTCTGCGGCATGAGCGTTTGCCCCTTGCCATTCCTCCGATGGCTGGTAACTTGATTGCATGACAACGGACACTGTTGAAATTCCCGTGCCGGTGCTTTCGTCGGTGGAAACCCTCGACGAACTTCAAGACTGGCTCACCGCGCAGAATCCCAAAGTCGTGTCGGAATTGCGCGATGCCCGCAAGGAAGACGAGGCGGGCAAATTCAAAAGCTGGCAGCCCCGTCATCTGTCATGTCCTACCGGGTCGAAATAGGATCGCGGGCGGACACGCAACTCGCCGAACTCGACTCCGCCATCGGCGCAAGCGTCGAACGCAAAATTCTCTGGCTGGCGGAAAATGCCGCCTTGATGATTCATCGGCGTCTCGTGGGAATGCCTGACGACTTGGCCGGTCTCTGCAAACTTCGCATCGGCGATTGGCGGATTCTTTACTGGGTTTATCACCGCGAAGAAATTGTCCGCATTTATCGGATTCAACATCGTTCGGAAGTTTATCGCGATTTTTGATTGCGAAAGTTCATTTCGCTCAAACCATTTTACACGCCGCCCGCGCCTTGTATAATGTCCGTCTGTGAATTCGCAAAAGCGTCAGCGCGTGGTCTGTGGCATGAGCGGAGGAGTTGATTCCTCGGCGACGGCGGCGCTGTTGATCGAGCAGGGTTACGAGGTCATCGGCATCACGCTCAAGCTCTGGCCGCAGGATTGTGTCAACCGCGCCGAGGACAAATGCTGCGGGCCGCAAGCCGTCACCGACGCGCGCTCGGTTTGCGACAAACTTGGCGTGCCGTATTACCTGATTGATGAAGCGGCGGAATTCCAGAAGCACGTCATCCAATACTTCGCTGATGAATACAAAGCCGGTCGCACGCCGAATCCGTGCGTGATGTGCAATCAAAATTTGAAGTTCGGAAGATTGATTGACCGCGCGGATCAGCTTGGCGCGGATTTCATCGCGACGGGACATTTCGCGCGGGTGGAGCGCATAGAGAATTATTCTTTCGGCAATAAAAGTAGGGCAGGCGTCCCGCCTGCCTGCATCGGCGAAGCCGGTGCAATGCTCGCGCTGACGCGCTTGCAGGACAGGCGAGACGCCTGTCCTACTTTACCGCGTTATCTCCTTAAGCGCGGACGTGATTTGCGGAAGGATCAAAGTTATTTTCTTTTTTCGTTGCGACAGGATCAGCTTGCACGCGCGATTTTTCCGCTTGGCGAAAAGACCAAGAGCGACACGCGCGAAGTGGCGCGGCATTGCAACCTCAAAACCGCCGACAAGGAAGAAAGCATGGAAATCTGTTTCGTGCCGGACAACAATTACGGCGGATTTCTCCAGCAAGCGAACCTAGTGCAAAAAACTCGCGGGGAAATTGTGGATTTGCACGGTCATGTCCTTGGCAAGCACGACGGCATCGCGTTTTACACCATCGGCCAGCGCAAAGGTCTCGGCATCACGACCAGCAAACCGGTTTATGTCGTGGAACTCGATGTGGAAAATAATCGCGTCGTCGTCGGCGACGATTCCGCGCTCGACCGCGATGAATTTATTGCCGACCGCTGCAATTTTCATCCATTCGACAGACTGACCGAATCAATCGAAGTCACGGCAAAAATCCGTTACAATCATCCCGGCGCGCCAGCCACGATTTCACCGCTGGAAAATAGTCGCGTGAAAGTAAAATTACACACGCCGCAACGCGCCATCACGCCCGGACAAGCAGCAGTTTTTTATCAAGACGATTTGGTGGTCGGCGGCGGGTGGATCATGCGGTGACAATTTGTTCAGGACTTTATTTTCTTGCGCGAATTTCATTTGGAGAGAAAACGTTTCACGGTTAATTTTCCAGCCGCAAAATGAAAGTCACCCTGAACTGGCTCAAACAACACGTTGATTTCAACTGGTCGCCCGAGGAATTGACCGAACGGCTTACTATGCTCGGCCTCGAAGTCGAGGGCGTGCAGAAAATCTCCGGCACGTTCGACGGCATCGTCGTCGCGCAAGTTGTCTCGCGCGAAAAACATCCCAACGCCGACAAACTTTCGCTCTGCCGCGTCAACGACGGCGCGGGCGAACTACAGATCGTCTGCGGCGCGCAGAATTTCAAGGCGGGCAACAAAGTGCCGCTCATCCTGCCCGGCGCATCATTGCCGCCGAAAGTCGGCGAGAAAGAACCGTTCACCATCAAGGTCGGAAAAATTCGCGGCGTGGAATCGCACGGAATGCTTTGCTCACCGCAGGAACTCGGCTTGCCGGATCAAATTGACGGCCTACTCATTTTGCGCGAAGACGCGAAAGTCGGCCAGCCGTTCGGTGAATATCTCGGTCGCAGCGGCGGTGACGTGGTTTATGATTTGGAAGTCACGCCGAACCGTCCCGACTTGAACAGCGTCATCGGCATCGCGCGCGAAATCGCGGCGGTGACGGGGAACGCACTAAAAATTCCAGAAGTCAGAAGTCAGAAGTCAGAAGTCAGAACGGAAAATTTCGTTGCGGTAAAAATCGAAGACGCGGAACTTTGTCCGCGTTACACGGCGCGAATTATTCGCGGTGTAAAAATTGGGCCGAGTCCTGACTGGCTGAAAAGCGTTTTGGAAAAAATCGGCATCCGCAGCATCAACAACGTCGTGGACGTAACGAATTACGTCATGCTCGAAACCGGCCAGCCGCTGCACGCGTTTGATTATCATTCGATTTCCAAAAATTCAGACGGCAAACCAACAATTATTATTCGTCGCGCAATTGCAAATGAAAAATTCAAAACGCTCGATAATCAGGAACGCACGCTCACAAGCGAAATCCTTTTGATTGCCGACGAGCAAAAAGGCATCGCGCTCGCCGGCATCATGGGCGGACAAAACACGGAAATCAACGATTCGACCAAAGACGTTTTGATCGAGAGCGCGTATTTTTCGCCGACGAACATCCGCCGCACGAGCAAGCAACTCGGTTTGCGCAGCGAATCGAGTTATCGCTTCGAGCGCGGCGCGGACGTGGATATTTGCGATTGGGCGAGCCGGCGCGCGGCGCAATTAATTTTGGAAACCGCCGGCGGCGAACTGGCCGAAGGCGTCGTGGACGTTTATCCGAATCCGGCTGCACCGAAGCAAATCACTTTGCATTTTTCCAGGTCAAAAGATTTGCTCGGCGTCGGCATTTCGCATTCCGAACAAATTTCATTCCTGACCAAACTCGGCCTGACGATGAGCGAACAAACTCCGGGCATTTGCACTTTCAAAATTCCGGCGTGGCGCGTGGATTTGAAACGCGAAGTGGATTTGATCGAGGAAATCGGGCGGCTCTACGGAATCGAAAAAATTCCGGCGACTCCGCCGCGCGGCGCGATTGGCTTCAATGAGTTCGATGCAATTTACGACCAAATTTCCGACGCGCGAAAAATTTTGACCGGCCTCGGCTTGAACGAAGCGCAAGGGCAAACTTTAATTTCAAATTCGGAATTCGGAATTCGGAATTCGGAATTTGTCGCGCTGGCAAATCCGTTGAGTTCGGACATGGATGTTTTGCGTCCTAGTTTGCTGCCGGGCTTGATTCATTCACTGCGGCACAATGTCAGTCGGAAAAATCATGACGTGGCGCTGTTTGAAATCGGCCGCGTGTTCATTTCGCAAAACGGCGCGATGAAAGAAGAACGCCGCATCGCAATTGTAATTACCGGCCAGCGCGCCCAAAATTTTTGGAGCGGCGATGAACGTGACACGAAGTGCGACGTTTACGATTTGAAAGGTTTGCTTGAAGAATTTTTGGAGCAATTTGGCCTGCGCGGAATCACGTTTGCGCGACGCGCGGAAAGCACGCCGTTGTTTTTGGAATCGGCGACGATTTCGCTCGGCGGAAAATTGCAACTTGGCGAAATCGGCCAACTTTTACCGGCGCTTGCCAAAAAACATGATTTGCGCGACGGCGTTTTTCTCGCGGAGTTGAATTTGGATTTGCTGTTGTCGAAACGCAATCCGGCAAAGTCGTTCAAGCCGTTGCCGCAATTTCCGGCGATTCGCCGCGACGTGGCGATGCTCGTGCCGGAAATGACGACGCACGAATCCGTTTTGCAAACCGTCCGGCAGAGCAAACCGGCGAATCTGGAAAACGTGGGATTGTTCGACGTGTTTCGCGGCAAAAATATTCCGGCGGGACAAAAAAGCCTGGCTTACGCGTTCACTTATCGTTCGCCGGAGAAAACGTTGACGGACGCGGAAGTGAATGCCGCGCACGAAAAAATCGTGGAGGCGTTCAAATCGCAATTGCACGCGACGGTGCGATGATTGGTTGCAGCGGTCGCAGGAGGATTTTGATTTTGATCCTGACTGGCTTCAAAATGTTTGATGATTATGGCTATGGACACCCCGGCAAGCAAAGCGATTGACAGCTTAAGGCGGTCATGAGAATGGAATTGCAATTCCGGCAGCAAATCGCTGCTGGCGATGCAGAGAAATGTTCCGGCGCAAAACGCGAGCGCTTCGCCGAGCAGGTTTCCTTTGGAACCAGCGATATGACTTGCGCCCACATAAAACAAAACTGCGCCAATCGGACTTACCAGCGAAAATAGTATGTTCAAAAGATGGCGGGAAAATCGCGAACTGCCGCTGGCGGTCATCAAGGTCGAAATCGCCAGCGCGTCGAAGGGTTTGTGGAGAATGACGACCATCGCCACGCCGAGTCCCGCCAGTTTTGCGTGGCCTTGAGTTCCGGCGGCCACAGAAGCCGCGAGCGCCAAACCGTCGAACAACGAATGAAGTGTCAGGCCGAGCGCCGTGCCGACCCAGGAAAGATGTTGCGCTGATTTGTCGGCCAAAGTGTGCGCGTGATGTTCGTGGTCATGTTCCTCGTGGTTTGAAATTTCCTCCGCGTGATCGCAGTCTTCAGGATCGCCTTCCGCAGAATCGTGATGATGAAAGTGAAAAAAGCGTTGCAGAAAAAACATCGCCAAAAAACCGCCGAGCGCCCAGGACGCCGTCCGGTCAACGGAATGCAATTGTTCGTCGGCGTCCGGCAAAAAATGCAGCAGCGCGATGCCGAGCATCAGGCCGGCCACAAAACTGGTCGCCAATTGCAGGCGCGTGTGCGTCGGATGAATGATCAGCAACAGCCAGCCGCCCGCCAGCGAAGCCAGCAAAACCAGCGCGCAATAAATCAGCAGCAGCCAACCGGAAGAAATCGCAGCTTCAGTCATAGGTCACTTTAGAAAAATTTGTTTTAAGGTGGCAACTCGAATGTAAAAGTTTGTTCGGCGCCCCGGCAGGTTGAACAGTTGATTGAATTTGTTTTCGCCAAACTGTTTTTGCGCTGGCGATCATTTCCTGCAAATCGAAGGCTTTGTGCCAAATGGAATTGAGCAGCGGATGGATTATTAAATTCCTGCAAGAACATCCTGAACATTTTTCCGGCAATAGTGTCATTATTAAAGTAGATTAAGGAAATAAAATAAGAACAATCGAAAGAGTTTCAGTCTTGAGCGAACGGACCTTTAAAAAAACTTCCACCGCTTTGTTTTTTGCGATGTGCCTCGCCGCTCTCGGCGCGCGCGCGGCGGATTTCACGGCGTTATTGGATCGCGATGCCATTTCTCTCGGCGAAACTGCCACATTGTCGCTGACATTTGAAGGCGGCCAGCCAAAGAATTTGCTCGCGCCGGACGTTCCCGGACTGCAAATTGTCAATGCCGGCAATTCCCAAAATTTCAGCATCCTCAACGGCCAGATGAATTCAACCGTCACCATCACTTATTCCATCACGCCTGAACGGACCGGTAATTTTTCCATTCCCGCAATGACAGCAGACGTAAATGGCCAGCAGCTTGCCAGCGCGCCGCTCACGTTGACCGTGACGCAGCCGAATGCGCCGTCCGCCGACGCGGTGAATTCCGGCAATGAAGTCGCGTTCATGCAACTTTCCCTGCCGTCGAAAAAAATTTACGACGGCCAGATGCTCACCGCGCAGTTGAAAATTTATTTGCGCGACGACGTGCAGAATTTCGGCAACGTGCGGTTCAACGCCATGCCCGCCGACGGATTTGAAATCGGCAAAAATGCCGCAGGCGAACGCTATCGCACGCAAGTGGGCAACCGCGTTTATACCGTCGTGCCACTTGATCTCGCGCTCACCGCCACCAAAACCGGCGCGCTGACGCTCGGCCCATTCGCCGCCAACATGGTCGTCGTATTGCCTTCGCAAAATGACAACAGCGACCCATTCATTCGCGATTTTTTCAATCGAGGCGAGCAAAAACAAATCTCGCTCACCACCCAAACCGCGAGCGTCGAAGCGTTGCCATTGCCGGACGAAAATAAACCCGCGAATTTCAGCGGCGCGATTGGCGATTTCACGATGACCGCCAGCATCGGCCCGACGAATTTGACGGTCGGCGATCCCGTGACCATTCGCCTGCAAATTTCCGGCACCGGCGATCTGGGCGCCATTCAATTGCCCGACCAATCTTTGAAAAATTTCAAGACATTTTCGCCCACTTCAAAGACCGAAACGACTGACCGCCTCGGTCTCGAAGGCAAAAAAACGTTTGAAGAAATCATCACGCCCGAGAATTCCGACGTTCACGAATTGCCGCCGTTTTCATTTTCATTTTTCAATCCCGACGACGGCCAATATCACATGCTCACGCAGCCGGCCGTTCCGCTGATCGTCCAAGCCGCCGGCGCAACGCCGATGCCGGCGATTGCCGCAAACAAAAACTCCGCGCCGGAAAATCAAACGCCACAGGACATTCTGCCAATCAAGGAAAATTTGGGAACGCTTGCAAAAAATTCTGCGCCGCTCGTCGCGCAACCCGTTTTTCTCGCCGTGCAAAGTTTGCCAGTGCTCGCTTTTCTCGCTGCGCTTATATGGCGCAAACGCGCGGACAATTTGGCGAACAATCCGCGCCTGCGCCGCCAACGCGCCGTCGCGCAATTGGTTCAAATTGGAATCGACGATTTGAAAAAATTCGCCGCCGAAAATAATTCCGAGGAGTTTTTCGCGCTGCTGTTCCGGCTGTTGCAGGAACAACTCGGCGAGCGGCTCAATTGTGCGGCCAGCGCGATCACGGAAAATGTGGTCGAAGAAAATTCCATTTTGCGCGGCGCGCCCGACGCAACTCGAAACGATTTACGTGAGTTATTTCAACTTTGCAATCAAGCGCGCTACGCGCCCGTGCGCGGAACCGCCGAACTGAATTCTGTCGTCGCGCAATTTGAAAAGGTCGGCGGCGAACTTCAGGAGGTGAAGGCATGAAAGCGCGCTTTTCAAAAATTTGTAGGAGACGAGGTAACGAGTCTCAAACTAAAAACGAATTAGAGACTTCTCATGTCGTCTCCTACTGGATTTTGGTTTTGCTCGCGCTGGGCTTTGCCGGAAACATTTTTGCGGCGGATTTCACTTCTGATTTTTCAACGGCCAATAAACTTTATGCCGAAGGAAAATTTTCGGACGCCGCCAATCTTTACGAAAAAATTCTCGCGTCCGGCAAAACTTCGCCGAATCTGCTTTTCAATTACGGCAACGCGGAATTCAAATCGGGCAATTTGGGCAAAGCCATCGCCGCGTTTCGTCGCGCCGAATTGCTCGCGCCGCGCGATTCGGAAATCCGCGCGAATCTGAATTTTGTTCGCAACCAGGTCCAAGACGCGACGGTTCGCGAAAGTTTCTGGCAAAACTGGCTTGGAAATTTTTCGCTCAACGAATGGGCGGTTTGCGCCGCGATTTTATTTTGGCTGACGTTTATTTTGCTTGCGGCCAGACAAATTTTGGTGGAACGGGCGTCCCGCCCATTCGATGGTCAAATGAAACGCACGGGCAGGATGCCCATGCCACTACAATCTCGCGGAACACTTTTCACCTTGATTTTATTGACGATTTTTTGCATTGCGATTTTAAGCGTTCAAGCCGTAAATCATTTTTCAAAGCAAACTGCCGTCGCCATTTCCGCGTCAACCGCTCGCAGTGGTCCGTTTGATGACGCGCAAAATACATTTGCGGTTCACGACGGCGCGGAATTTTCGGTTTTGGATCGGCACGCCGATTGGGTTCAAATCGCCGACGGCACGGGAAAAATCGGGTGGCTGCCAACGAAGCAAGTCGAAATTTTGCCCGGCGCATAAAGTAGGGCAGGCATCTTGCCTGCCCGGCCGATGGCAAAGCCATTGGCAAGAAATTGCTTGAGCGGAGAACTGCTCGCGCTAAAGCGCTCGCTGGACAGGCAGGATGCCCGTCCTACTTTAGTTGAACGCAAATTAAAATTTAGTTGTCGGAAAAATGATTTACAAAAATGAACACAGGCATCTCTGCAATCAATGAAGCGGTCAAGGACGCGAGCGCGTTCACGCAGCCGCTGTTTAACGAACTCGGCAAGGTCATCGTCGGCCAAAGTTATTTGACCGAGCGGCTCGTCATCGGGCTGCTCGCCAACGGCCACGTTTTGCTCGAAGGCGTGCCGGGATTGGCGAAAACTTTGGCCGTCAAATCCATGGCCGCGTGCATCAGCGTGAAATTCTCGCGCCTGCAATTCACGCCGGACATGCTGCCCGCCGACGTCATCGGCACGCAGATTTACAATCCGCAATCCGGCGGCTTCACCACGCGCAAAGGCCCGGTCTTCGCGAATTTAGTTTTGGCTGATGAAATAAATCGCGCGCCCGCCAAGGTGCAAAGTGCGTTGCTCGAAGCGATGCAGGAAAAACAAGTCACGATTGGTGAAAATACTTTCAAGCTCGAAGAGCCGTTTTTGGTTTTGGCAACGCAAAATCCGATTGAGCAGGAAGGAACGTATCCGCTGCCCGAAGCACAGGTGGATCGTTTCATGTTGAAATTAAAAATCGGTTATCCGACGCGCGCGGAAGAACGGCAGATTTTGGAAGTGATGGCGCGCACGAGCGGCACGCCGACTTGCAGCGCCGTCGTCACGCCGCAACAAATCCTTAAGGCCCGCGAAGTCATCAACGACATTTACGTGGACGACAAGGTGAAGGATTACATCGTGGACCTCGTCTGCGCCACGCGCGACCCGGACCATTACAAGATCGCGGTGAAGGATTTCATCCAGCTCGGCGCGTCGCCGCGTGCGACCATCGCGCTCACGCTGGCGGCCAAGGCCTACGCGTTCCTGAAAGGCCGCGGCTACGTCACGCCGCAGGACGTGAAAAGCATCGGCATGGACGTGCTGCGCCACCGCGTGGCCATCACCTACGAAGCCGAGGCCGAGGAAAAAACCAGCGAAACGGTCATCCAGAAAATCTTTGATGAACTGCCCGTGCCGTGAGGCAATGATGAATTAAATCATCTCCGTTTGCTTTTCAGCTTTTCCTTCACGTTGCGCTTTGGCAAATGGATTTAACTGCGGTGGAGCTTCAACGCGCTCTTTGCCGCTCAACAATCCTTCAACCGTGAGAATTTGGATTTTGGGATAATCCTTGTCATGCCAGAGTTTTGATTCGTAACGTCCCGCGTCCGCAGCTTCTTCGCGCATCGGCTTCGTGGGTTTTTCCAGCGTGATTAAAATTCCGGCGGCAAATTTCTGATTGTTCACGTCGCCGAGCAAAGTTGCCACGTCGTTGCGCTGCACGCCGCCGCCTTTGACTTGCACGAGGATTTTCTCGCGCTTGTCCTTGCTCTCGTAAAAATACAGCATCCCATCAACGCCGCGATCTGCGCCTTTGCCATCGGTTCGTGGAAGCGCATCAATCAGCGAAAGTGCCCAATGCTCGAAATCGTTCTTGTGCTTCTCTCTGTCCAATGCGACCAAGCGTTTCGCGCTTTCAAAATCTGTGGGTTGTCCGCGTTCCTCAAACTCTAATTCCTCGCCGAACGCATCTTGCAGACGATGTTTGATGAGATTTATGGAGATGTAAGTGATGTCAATTCCAATCCATTGACGACCGAGGTTCTGTGCCGCGTGAACGGTTGTGCCGCAACCGCAAAAAGGATCGAACACCACATCGCCCTTTTTGCTGCTGGCTTCGATGATGCGTTCAAGAAGAGCTTGCGGCTTTTGCGTCGGGTATCCTAGAAATTCATGACCAATACCCTGAACGGGGCGAAGGTCTGTCCAAACATCGCCAAGTGCGACGCCTGGCATTTCATCCAAGTAGCGTTTGTATGCAGGAACACCACCCGGCTTTGATTGCACAATTCGTCCCTCTTTTAATAATCCCTCCATCTTTTCTTTATTGTAACGCCAATAGCGTGTCACTCCCATGAATTCATATTGCGGATGACCTCTCATGCCACGTCCGGGTGCTGTTAAATCAGACAACCTATATTTGCGTCCATCTGGGTCGGTGAATTTGTAAAAGCTTTCGAGATATTCTTCATCGTATTCTCCAAATAGCTGTTTGAAATTGCCAACTTCCTTCGCCTGTTTTGTATTTTTATTGTAAACAAGAATTACATCATGGACACGCGGCCAATTGATTGCGCCTTGTTTGTAATCATTCTTCGTGGTCGTTCGTTTCCAAATAATTTCATTCAGGAAATTTGGTTGCCCGAAAATGCCGTCTAAAATCATTTTCAGATAATGACTCGCGGTCGGGTCACAATGGAGATACAGGCTGCCGGTGGGTTTGAGGACGCGATGCAGTTCCACCAAGCGCGGCGACATCATTGCCAGATACGCCATCATCGGCGAATTTTTCAGGAATTGGTGCAACGACTCCACCATTTCTACGACGACGGTGTTCGTGCAGGTGTCCACAAACTCGGCGTAGGTCTGCGCAGCGTCCGCCCAATTCCATGTGTCCGTGAAGGCGTGAAACTGCGCCTGGCTCGCCTCGCCGGAAGCCTCGCGGAACAGGACGTTGTAATCAGCATTTGAATTGAACGGCGGGTCGAGATAAACAAGGTCAACGCTCGCGTCTGGAAAAAGCTTCGCGTCGAGCAGCCACTTGAGATTGTCACCGAAAAAGAGGCGGTTCATGGGGAATTGGATTTAATGATAAGCGATGTGCTGTCTCTAACTTGAGATGCTGATGTTTTTGGTGCTGGTAATATCACTGGCGCTAAATTTGTTTGTGGCGGTGGGGAACTGTAAACTGTATTCGCGAATGGCGCAGAGTGAAACCACTCTCGGACTATCGGCCACGCCGCAATCCCCGCAAATACCATCGCCAGCACACCAACAATGAAACCCGGAGTGACCGTCCAGTGGGTGCGCTCGGAAGCTTCAGCCGCCCGAATCGCAATTTCTTCCCGCGCACGATCAGATAGGATGCTGTATTTAGTCCAACGACCAGCCGTGTGAATAAATTCTTTCAGTTCAGGAATGGAAGCACTCGTGATCCAATCACGAATTTCGACTACATCTACATTGTCAGGGGCAATTAGTTCTTTGACGGTTTTACGAGCCATACTTAAACTGCGTTTTTCGTGTCCTCTCGCTTGTAGCTCAACTCAATCTCTGCCATAAAATGGGTCAAACATTCTCTAAACATCGAGCGATTCATGCGCTGCCTCCCACTGCAAATGCCTCCCTGTTTTCTGTGAGTCTCCCGCTTGGCAATCATGTCACGCAAAACGTCGGCGATGCACCAACCGCCATTCGTGCAGCCAATCTTTGGGCAACGAATATATTCGCCGGGAGGATTTCCAAGTGCGAAATGTCGCTCTTGCGGATTCTCATCCATGCCGCCACCTGTCCGAATCCAAACCGTTGCCTTCAAACTCGCAAGCATCGGAAATGCCTGAATAAACGGCATGGACTGACCGAACAAAGATGAACCTCTCTCAACCGAATCTTGCTTATCCATAATAAACCTCGAATGTTTTCCGGTCTTGTTTTGTTGGTTTGTTAGTCATTTGAAACATGGATTTTCAACTGTTGGCAGAATCCGCCCATTTCCGAACCG
This sequence comes from Verrucomicrobiia bacterium, assembly GCA_036509895.1. Taxonomy (GTDB): domain Bacteria; phylum Verrucomicrobiota; class Verrucomicrobiia; order Limisphaerales; family UBA11358; genus UBA11358. Next base: position 7,876 of record DATCEV010000041.1, on the reverse strand, counting down.
TGTCGAGATTTTTTGCTAAAAAAGCGGCATCCGTTTCCGAAGGCCGCTTTGTGTAAATGAGTCAGTTCTTAAATCTTCATGGCGCAGCCGTCGCGGGAACAACGTCGCTTGCCAAACCAATCTCGCTTTTACCGAGAAAGAACATGGCTTTGTATTGGCGCACTTCGGGTTTGCCCGCCGTCAGCAATGGGCGGTTGTCCACATAAGGCGAATGCGTTTCGCTGGCGAGCAAAGTGAATCCCGCGTCGCCGTCTCTCATGCTGTAAATGTGAACGCCTTCGGCATCCATCTTGTTGAATCCAATCTCAACCACGCCGCCAAGTTCGGTGGTGGCATCCAAAGTCGGTTTTTGCTGGGTCATGTCCACGGAATCTTCCGCGCCTTCAATGCCAAGGGTGTTGCCGACGGTGACGGTGTAGGTGGTGCTTTTCTTGATGCGTTGCGCGAGGGCGCGGGCGTTCTTCTGGCTGTTGCTGATGGAAACATTCAACGCGGTATGCGCGGCTTTGCTGGCGTTGTCGGCAGTGGTGGCCGCCGTCATTTTGGCGTGCAGGTCGGTGTTGTCCGCCGTGAGCATGGTCATGTCGGCGGCGGTAGCACCGGGGGTGTTGGCACTGACGCCAGCGGTGAGGGTGTCATGCCATTTAACATAGCCGTCTTGGGTCTTGGGAACTGCATCGCGTTTTGCCATATTTAGCCGTTGGTTGAGGGTTGTTTGTTGTTGGTGAATTAACTGGAAATCATCGGAATATAAGGGTTTTTGAAGGATTGTGGCGTGCCGGAATGATTCCGGCAGACTTCGGTGAATCTCCGGCAGGTTGCGGCGATGCTCCGGCGCGTGCCGGAGCGGTGCGGGCAGACCGCCGAGAAACTCCGGCGTGTGCCGGAAGGGTTCGGGACGTGCCGGAGAACCTCGGATATGTCGCGGAGGAATTCGGGCAGTTGACGGAGAATGTCGGGCGTGTGCCAGCGGAGCGCGGAGGGGTGACGGAGAAAGTCCGGCTGACGGTAAAAGAATCCCGCCGCTGGTTGCGGGATTGTCCCTGACACTTTTGGAATCGAGTCATACGCCGTGGGAAAGATTCTTTATGACCCGCTTTCTGGCATCAAGTTTTATTTGAACAAATCTTGGCGGCAGGCTGACTAAATGAAAAACATTTTCTTTGCCGGATTTTCAGGCAAAAATTACAGATGCAAATGAGATTACAAAATGGAAACGGCGAGCGAGCTAAATTATTTTGCGGGGCACGGCGGAAGGATTCCTTGTTCCGTGAGTTTCGCTTGGACACGATCCCAAATTATTTTTCTTTCGGGATTGCGGCAGACGCGTTCAATTGTCTCGTTGAGCCGCGCAACGAATTCAGTTCCCATTGATTCGCCGAATTCATGTCGAAGGCACATGATGACTTCAGATTTTTCATCGAATGGAAGTTCGCAAAAATGTTCAACAATTTCATCTTTACTCATGGCGTTAATTTACTTTGTTGAACGGAACGCGCAATTGAAAATTTGCAATTCGCAAACGCATTAAGAATTTTTCCCATGATTCCCCGCGAGATTCTCAAAAAAATCCGGCAGATCGAGCTGCGCACCAACCGCATCGTGACCGAAACGCTCGCGGGCCAATATCATTCCGTCTTCAAGGGCCAGGGCATGAACTTCGACGAGGTGCGCGAATACCAGCCCGGCGACGACGTGCGCGCGATTGACTGGAACGTCACCGCGCGGATGAACCATCCGTTCATCAAGAAGTTCGTCGAGGAACGCGAACTCACGCTCATGCTCGTCGTGGACGTGAGCGGCTCCGGATTGTTCGGTTCGCGCGACCAATCCAAACGCGAACTCGCGGCGGAAATCGCCTCGGTTCTGGCGTTCTCGGCGATTCGGAATAATGACAAGGTCGGACTGATTCTTTTCAGCGATGAAGTGGAAAAATTTATTCCGCCGCGCAAAGGTCGCAGCCACGTCCTGCGCGTCATTCGCGAAGTTTTATTTTTTGAACCGAAACGGCGCGGAACAAATTTGAAAACGGCGCTGGATTTTTTATTGCGCGTGCAGTCGCACAAGGCGATTGCCGTGATCATTTCGGATTTCATCAGTCCGTCGCCGTCATTGACTCCTGACATTCCGCCGGAAATTCAAACTCGCTTTGGCTCGGTTGGCCGGATGCCGGCGCGTCCCGCTGGTCCTTTGCCGCGCGCGTTGCAAACTTCTTTGCGCATGGCCAATCGCAAGCACGACGTTGTTGCCGTGCAAATCACGGATCGTTACGAAATGGAATTGCCCAAGCTGGGCCGCTTGATTTTGGAAGATGCGGAGACCGGCGAAATCATTGAACTGAACACGACCGGCGCGGAAAGCCGCGCTGCGTTTGCCCTGCGCCAGGAAAAATTGCGCGGCGAGATCGCGAAACAATTTCGCTCGTCGGGAATTGATTCGATTCAATTGCGCACGGATGAAAAATATTCGGCGGCGCTCGGCCGGTTTTTTGAAACGCGGGAAAAACGGAGGTTGCGCGGATGATCACGAATGCCACTCCTCACGCCGCCGCCGCGAATGACATTCGCAGCCTCAAGCCGCCGATTGAAATTTCCAGCGGCTGGAACTCGCTTTGGTGGGCGCTGGCCATTGTCGTCGCGCTGGTGATTTTGTTTCTGATTTTTCACTGGTGGCAAAAACGAAAACTAAATGCTCCGTTGCCGCCGCCCGTTCCCGCGCATATTCGCGCAAAGAAAAAATTGGAAGCAGCGCTCGCGCTGATTTCGCAGCCAAAAGAATTTTGCATTCTCGTTTCAGACACCGTGCGTTTTTATCTCGAAGAACGCTTTGATTTCCACGCGCCGGAACGGACAACCGAGGAATTTCTGCGCGAACTCGGTGAAACAAATTTACTTTCGCCGGAACAAAAAGAAAGTCTTGGCAAATTTTTGGAAAGCTGCGACCTCGTGAAATTCGCGAAATATGAGCCGGGCGAAAATGAATTGCGCGAGTTGCATTCTTCCGCGCTGAAACTGGTTGAAGAAACCGAGCTGGCCGATAGTGGCACAGGCGTCTCGCCGGTGAGTTCCACGGAAGCAGCATCAAAACACACAGGCGAGACGTCTGTGCCACTACAAAAATGACCTTCGCCCATCCATATTTTCTTTTGCTGCTTCTGCTGCTGCCGCTGCTCGCGTGGCTCAAAGGCAAACGCGGTTCGCCACCGGCATTTTTGTATTCGTCGCTGAAATTGGTCGAAGGCTTGACGAGTGTGCGCCGTTCGCGCGCCGGAAATTTTCTGGCGGCGTTGCGCTGGCTCGCGCTCGCGCTTTTTATCATCGCGCTTGCGCAACTGCGTTTGACCAAAAGCCAGACGACGGTCAAAGCCAGCGGCATTGACATCGTCATTGCGCTCGATATGTCGGGCAGCATGATCTCGGAAGATTTTGTGGTGAACGGCGAACGCGTGAACCGTTTCAACATGGCGCGTTCCGTTTTGAAAAAATTTATCAACGAACGTCCGAACGACCGCATCGGCCTCGTGGTTTTCGCGACGCAGGCGTTCATCGCCGCGCCGCCGACGCTGGATCACGATTTTTTGCAGGAGAATTTGGACCGGCTTGAAATCGGCGACATCAATCAAAATTCCACGGCGATTGGCGACGGCCTGGTGACTTCGGTCAACCGGCTGCGCGACTTGAAGGCCAAAAGCAAAATCGTGATTCTCGCGACCGACGGCCAAAATAATTCCGGCAAAATTGATCCGCTGGCGGCGGCGGACGCGGCGGCGACATTGGGCATAAAAATTTATACCGTGGGCATTGGCGAGCAAGGTTCCGCGCCGATGCCGGTTTTTATGAACGGCCAAAAAGTTGGTTATCAAAACGTGCCGGTGGACGTGGACGAAGCGACGCTGCAAAAAATCGCGGATAAAACCGGCGGGAAATACTATCGCGCCGACAACGCGAAAAAATTCCAGGAAATTTACGCGGAAATCAACAAGCTGGAAAAAACCGAGGCGGTCATCAACAAATTCACGCAGTTCAAGGAATTATTTCCGTGGTTCGTCGCGGGCGGACTTTTGCTGCTGCTGCTGGAAATTATTCTGGCGCAAACCCTTTTTCGGAGGCTGCCATGAAATTTGCGATTTGCGATTTACGATTTACGATTGGAAAATGAGATTCGAGCATCCACATATTTTATGGCTCCTGCTGGTGATTCCGCCGGCGATGATTTTGCTGTTTTGGTTGGCGACGCGGCAAAAACAAAAATTGCTCGCGCAATTTATTTCGGCTCGTCTGTTGCCGGCGTTGACCAGCGGCATTTCGCCGGCGCGCCGCAAATGGCGATTTGCTTTTTTAATTCTGGCCGTCGCGTTTTTGATTGTTGCGCTCGCGCGGCCGCAATACGGTTTTGATCTGGAAGAAGTTTCGCAAAACGGTCTGGACATTGTCGTGGCGATTGACACGTCCAAATCCATGCTCGCGACGGACATCGCGCCGAACCGGCTGGCGCGCGCCAAACTCGCCGCCCTGGAATTGATGCAGGACGCGAAATCCGACCGGCTCGGTTTGGTGGCGTTCGCGGGCGACGCGTTTCTGGAATGTCCGCTGACGATTGACAACACGGCATTTCAGCAAAGCGTGCAGGCGCTCGATGTAAATTCGATTCCGCAAGGCGGCACGGCGATTGCCGAAGCCATCAACACCGCGCTCACGGCGTTCAAGGAAAAAGATCATTACAAGGCGCTCGTGCTGTTGACCGACGGCGAAGATAATGTCAACGCTGCGGACGCGCTGGCCGCCGCGCAAAAGGCGGCAAAAGCCGGCTTGAAAATTTTTACCATTGGCATTGGCACTGCCGCCGGCGATCTGATTCGCGTGACGGACGCCAATGGAAATTCGGATTATGTGCGCGACGAAAATGGCAACGTGGTGAAATCGCATTTGGATGAAAAATTGCTGCGGCAAATCGCCGGCGCGACGGGCGGATTTTACCTGCCGTTGCGCGGCGCGGACGTGATGGATACGCTTTATGATCGCGGCCTCGCGCCGATGCCAAAATCGGAAAGCCAGGAAAAAATGGTGCGGCGTTATCACGAACAATTTCACTGGCCGCTCGCGCTGGCGATTTTATTTTTGCTCGCGGAAATATTTTTGCCGGAACGCAAGCGCGGGAAGAAAGCCATCAGCCAGATTTCCAAAACCGGCGCGGTGAAAACGGCTTTATTGGCAATGGTTTTATGCGCTTTTCCGCACTGGGTTTCCGCGTCGCCGGCGACGGCGCTGCGCGATTATCAAAACGGCGATTATACGAACGCGCTCCAGGAATATTCGCGGCTGGCGGAAATTCACACGAATGATTTGCGATTGGTTTTCAACGCGGGCGCGGCGGCTTACGGCGCGACAAATTATGATGAGGCGTTTCAGGATTTCACGGCGGTGGCGGCGGCGCCGGATTTGGAATTGCAACAGCAGGCGTATTACAATTTAGGCAACACCGAATATCGGATGGGCGAATTAAAATTTACGCCCACCACCGAAGGTTTAGATGCGATGGAAGAAACGTGGAAAACCGCACTGCAAGATTATTCGCGCGCGGCGCAGTTAAATACGAACGATGTGGACGCGGCTTACAATTTTAAGTTCGTAAAAAAGCAGATTGATTTGATCGAGGAACTGCGCCGGATGATGTTGAGCGCAAAAATGGAGGCGGACAACGCGGTGCGGCGCGACGAATTTCATGATGCGTTTCAGATCATGGAGCAATTGACGAAGAACAAAATTGCGGCGAAAGAATTTCAGGATTACACCAAAAAGTTAAAGGACATTGATGCGATTGACACGACCAACCAGCCTTGATTTCCGACTGTTGCTCTTGCCACTGTTTTTGGCCGCGCAAACGGTCTGCGCGCAGCTTGCGCCGCCGGATGATTTTTTTAACAGCGGCGCGCAGCTTTATATTTCCAACAACATTCCCGCCGCGCTGGAAAGAACCGAAAGCGGATTGAAACTTTATCCCGACAACGAAAAATTGCAGAAGCTGGAAAAATTGCTGAAACAGCAGCAGAAGCAAAATCAGCAGAAGCAACAGCAACAGCAAAAAAATCAACAGAACCAAAAATCATCGTCGCAGAAAAATTCCAGCGGTCAGAAAAACCAGCCGCCACAAAATTCGCAGGCGCAAAAAAATCAAAACGAGCAGCGGCAAAAGGCGGCGGAACAGAAAAAAGAAGATCAACAAAAACAAGCCGAACAGCAAAAATCTGCCGCTGAAAAAAATGGCGAGCAAAAAGATGAAACCGCCGCCGGCCAGCCGGTCAAGCCGGGACAAATGACGCCGCAAGAAGCGAAGCGTTTGCTGGATTCGCAAAAAGGCGACGAAAAATTATTGCAGTTGAAACCGCCGGAAAAACCGGAGGACCATCAGCGTCCGGTCAAAGATTGGTAGATTTCACCACTTTAATGCGAGCAAACGGCGCGCGACTTCCCCGGCGTTGGCGCGACTGTTGAACGCGCTGATGCGAAAATAACCTTCGCCGCGCGCGCCAAAACCGCTCCCGGGCGTGATGACGACGTTCGCTTCATTCAAAATTTTGTCGAACGCCTGCCAGCTGGTGACATTTTTTTGCGTGCTCACCCAGATGTAAGGCGCGTTCACGCCGCCAAAAACTTTTGGAAAAACTTTCTGCGCGCCGTCGCGCAAAATTTTTGCGTTGCCCAGATAAAATTCAATGAGCGCGCGCACCTGCGATTTTCCTTCCGGCGAATAAAGCGCTTCCGCGCCGCGTTGGACGAGGTAACTGACGCCGTTAAATTTGGTGGTTTGCCGCCGCGCCCAAAGTGGATGCAACATTTTGGATTCGCCGGATTTGGTTTGCGCCATCAAAGTTTTTGGGATGACGGTGAACGCGCAGCGCGTGCCGGTGAAACCGCCGTTTTTCGAGAAGCTGCGGAACTCAATCGCGCACTCGCGCGCGCCGGGAATTTCGTAGATCGAGTGCGGCAAATTTGTGTCGGTGATGTAAGCCTCGTAGGCTGCGTCGAACAAAATCACGGATTTATTTTCGAGCGCGTATTTCACCCACGCTTCGAGTTGTTCGCGCGTGGCCGCCGCGCCGGTCGGATTGTTCGGCGAGCAAAGATAAATCACGTCCACAGGTTTTTTCGGCGGTTCGGGAATAAAATTGTTCGCCGGTTTGCACGGCAAATAAATCAATTTGCCGTAAGCGCCGGCTTCATTCGCGTCGCCGGTGTGACCGGCCATGACGTTCGTATCCACATAAACCGGATAAACGGGATCGCTGATGGCAATTTTATTTTTCGCCCCGAGAATATCGAGAATGCTGCCGCAATCGCATTTGGAACCATCGCTGACAAAAATTTCGTCGTCGGCAATTTCGATGCCGCGATCACGAAAATCATTTTTGGCAATCGCGGCCCGGAGCCATTCATAACCTTGTTCGGGACCGTAACCGTGAAAGGTTTCGCGCGACGCCATTTCGTCCACGGCTTTGTGCAGCGCGGAAATGACGGCGGGCGGCAGCGGTTCGGTCACGTCGCCGATGCCGCAACGAATCAGTCGTTTTGCAGCTTCGGGATTTGCTTCGCAAAAAACTTTTACGCGCCGGCCAATTTCGGGGAAAAGGTAGCCAGCTTTGAGTTTCAAAAAATTGTCGTTGAGAAAAGCCATGATTCAAAAAATTACGCAAAGGTAGAATGAAAAATTCCAGCGCGGGAATAAAGGTAAAAATATCTGGGATTATGCACATGACAGACAATATGCACTTTCCTCGTTTTTGCATTGTCGTCTGCTGCACAGAAACGTCCAATTTTCTTGATGTTCACAACGACTTCTTCCAAACTTATCGCTCTATAAAATCCAATTATACGTCAAC
>DATCEV010000040.1:0-21569 GCA_036509895.1 Verrucomicrobiia bacterium | reverse complement strand
AGTCAAAACGTCGGGCAGCCTCAACTTTGGAACCGCCATCATTGACGAACTTCACCACCCGTTCCCGTAAATCCAACGCATAGGCTTTCATGCCCCCAACTCTATCACACTATGTCCCAATGTCAATGTGAAACTCTATATAAGCAGTCTTCAAAAGCAAAAAACAGACGCGGGTAAATCTTACCAGCGTCGGTCGTGGAAAACTGCAACGAATTTTTTAACGGCGCATCCGGCGATAACCTGCCAAACCCAATAATCCGAGGCCAGCCAACGCAAAGGTTGCCGGTTCGGGTATGGGTGTCACATCCGCCCAAGTTGTGCCGATTCGAAGGTTATCCACTAAATAATCGCCTGAACCGCTTTGAGCTTTGAACCCTACATTGTCCACCGCTGTCGCGGTGACACCTGATAGACTCGCAGTGGCCGTCGGCGCGGCGGCACCGGGAGTTGGATCTATCCATAGGCTTGCGGTGTGTGCATCAAGATCAAGTTCTTCAACGATGAAATACGTTGTTCCCAACGTCAAGGCAGTGCCGGTTCCAGCCGTTGCAGATTGAGCGTTAGCTCGCAATTCAATCTTACCGCTGGAATAATAATAAGCATCAATTGCGTCACCGCTGCCGCCCGGCGTTGTAGCGCCCGGATTCAATGCGGTGAAGTAGTTATTGCCACTGTCAATTACAGTTGGATTAAACAAAAACGAATAGTAGATTTGGCCGCTAGTTTGATTTGCAAAGGTAATGTAGGAACTTCCCGCAGTTGCATTGGAAATTGATAATTCATTGCCGCCCTGATCCGGCAAACCTGCATAAGTCAGGTTGCCGCTGCCAATGTTTAAACCGGAATTGCCGCCCGTCCAAGTTGCACTGTTACCAAGATTTACCTGATTTTGAAGGCCGCTTCCGGCAGTATAATCAAAAGCTTCTGAAAATAGAAGGTTGGCTCGCACACTTGGAACGACCAAACAAATGATACCTATTGCAACCAAAGATAAACGTTTCATAATATGTAGTTTTTTAGTATGTTTTTAATTAGTATTTTGCTGATTGATTCTCCAATCCTATCCATTTTTCTCAAATGTGTCATTCCCACTTTGCTGCAATCCTATTTGAAAATTGAGCACTTTATTTCGCATTATTTACGAGGCTTAAAATGGTTTATGCCAGAAACCATCAGTTCGCCTGATTCGGTTCAGCAGAAGTTGACAACACAAGTTTTTCTTCCAGCCACGCCATCGTTTGTTGTTTGTAGGTCGCATCAAATTTGTCCCAATCGGTAATGCGATGCGGCGCGTTTGTAAGGGTAATCAATTCGCAGGAAACTCCGTTGGCCCGCAATTTTGCCGCAAAATTCAAGGTCTGCGTGAACGGGACGGATTTATCCGCGCTGCCTTGAACCAGCAGGAACGGCGGCAAACCGGGACGCAAATGATTTATCGGCGAAATTTTTTGAAAAAGTTCGATGGTTTTTTTGTCCAACGAATCGCGCGCCACCAAATTTTTCATGGACGGCCATTTGTCCAGACTGCCGCGTCGTTTGGCTTCGGTGACGATGTCCGTCGGCGGCGCCAGTCCGACGATGGCCTGGACACGCGTGTCTTTTTTGGCAAGCGTCGCTGCGAGGCAAACCAGATGTCCGCCGGACGAATATCCGATCAACGCAATTCGCGCCGGATCGCCTTTGAATTCCGCCGCGTGTTTTTTCACCCAGCGGATCGCCGTTTGCACATCTTCAAAACAAGCCGGCCAGCGGTTGGTCGGGGCGAGCCGATAATTAATGGTGAACCAGGTGAAATTCGTCGCCACGGGCGCAAAGACCGGAACGATGTCCGTTTCCTTGTCGCCGCCGCTCCAGCCGCCGCCGTGAACCATGATGAGCACCGGATATTTTCCGTTGCCATTTGGCACATGCGCATCGAGCGACAATTTTTCGCCGCCAACTTCGCCATATTCAATATTTATTCGATTCGCTCCCAACGATTGATTTTGATCCGCCGCCGAATTCATGCTTGTTTGCATGGCGAATCCGAAAATTGGAAAAATTGCCGCCATAAAATTAAGCAGAAAAAACCGTTTCATTTTCGATGGATTCAAAATGAAAATAAGCCGCCGCGCGGAAATGTAAATTGAAAATTGAAGTTGGCGCAGCGGTTCGCTAACGTCCCGTCATGTCACGCAAAACGGCGGATTCTCAAAATGGTTTCAACGACGTCATCGGCGTCGCGCTGCTGGCGCTCGCGCTGCTGTTGCTCGTCGCGCAACTGTCGTTTGACCGCAATGACATTTCATTTTTGACCACTCAGACCAATTCATCCACGCATAATTGGATCAAGCTGCCGGGCGCATATCTGGCGTGGCTGTCGTTTTTATTTCTCGGGATCATCGCCTACCTTTTGCCGTTTGTGCTGGCGCTTTTCGGCGTCGCCTATCTGTTGAATTTTCTTGGTTATTTGCGCGAACGTTTGCGCTGGTCGGTGTTGTGGTCGGCGGTTTTGCTGATTTCGCTCACGGGCTTGTTGCACATGATGGATCGCTCCGGCCTTTTCGGAAAATTGCGCGAACACATCGGCTCGCAAAGCGCGGGCGGCTGGCTCGGCTGGCTCACTTATGGCCAGACGCAAAAATATAATTTCGGCTTTTCCATGTTTGGCCCGCTCGGTGCGACGATTGTTTATTCCGCCCTATGTTTGATCAGTTTGCTGTTCCTGACGAATTTCAAATTGGGCGAATGGATTCGCGCCTGGCTGCAAAAAGCAAAAATTCCCGCAGTGGAACCGGAAAAATTTGGCGAGGAAATCGCGCTGGATCGGCGCGCGCGCGATTTGGAAAAACAGGCGAAAAAATTACAGGAAGAAGTCGCGCGCTCCGGTCTTGGCGCGGACGGGCTACCCGTGCCCGAACCGACCGTGCGCGATTTGAGCGTGCCGCAGGCCAAACCCGGCGGACGTTTTCGCAAAACCACCTTGCCGGAAACGAAAACTCCCGCGCCGATTGCGCCGCCGGATGAAGGCGAAATAATTCCTGAACGCGAAGTCACCGCCGCGACGACCGAAGAAATTCTTGGCAAAAAATCCGAATCGGAAAAATCGGCGGAAACAAAATCCGACGAGGCGAAAATTGAAGAAGCCGTTTCCGAAAAAATTGACGCGGAAAAATCGGGCGAACCCAAATCGGAATCCGAAATTAAAATCACCGGAATTGCGAAACCGAAACCGAAACGGCCAAAGCCCATTACCGTCGCGCAAACGCCGATGATTGGAAATTATCAGTTGCCGCCACTCGATTTTCTTCAGCACCCGGACATGACGGTCAAGCCGACGGAATCGAAAGAGGAACTCATGGCCAACGCGCGGCTCATGCAGCAAACGCTCGCGCAATTTGACATCGAAGTTTCGCTTGGCGACATCACCAAAGGCCCGACGATCACGCGCTACGAATTGCATCCCGCGCCCGGCGTGAAACTGGAAAAAATCGCTGCGCTCTCGAACAACATCGCCGCCGCGCTCAAGGCCGAACGCATCAACATTCTTGCGCCCGTGCCCGGAAAAAGTTCCGTCGGCATCGAAGTTCCGAATCTGGTCAAAACCAAAGTCATCATGCGCGACTTGCTTGAATCCGATGAATGGCGCAATTCCAAAGCGCGCATTCCGCTCGCGCTCGGCAAAGATGTTTATGGTCATCCGATCATCGCCGACCTCGGCGACATGCCGCATTTGCTCATCGCCGGCAGCACCGGTTCCGGAAAATCCGTTTGCATCAACGCGATCATCGCTTCGTTGCTTTACAAATTTTCGCCCGACCAACTTCGCTTCGTGATGATTGATCCGAAGGTCGTCGAGCTTCAACAATATAATGCGCTGCCGCACCTCGTCGTGCCCGTCGTGACGGATCCAAAAAAAGTTCTGCTCGCGCTGCGCTGGGTCGTCAACGAAATGGAAAAACGCTACCAAATTTTCGCGCGTTGCGCCTGCCGCAACATTGCGTCGTTCAATTCGCGACCAAAAAACAAACCGTTGCCGGAAACCGAACCGGAATTGCCGCTCAAGGCGAAAAAAGAAAAAGTCGAACCGGGCGCGGAAGGTTTCGCGGTCGAAGTGGACGAACAAATTGTTGTGCCGCGCGACGATGATATTGTCATTCCCGAAAAACTTTCCTACATCGTCGTCATCATTGACGAACTCGCGGACTTGATGCTCGTCGCGCCCGCTGACGTGGAAATGGCCATCGCGCGCATCACGCAAATGGCGCGCGCGGCGGGAATCCATTGCATCGTCGCCACGCAGCGACCGAGCGTGGACGTGATCACCGGCGTCATCAAATCGAACATCCCGGCGCGCATCGCGTTTCAAGTCGCCGCCGCCGTGGATTCGCGGACGATTCTCGACGGCCAGGGCGCAAATAAATTGCTCGGCAAAGGCGACATGCTTTATCTGCCGCCCGGCTCCGGGAAATTGATCCGCGCCCAGGGCGCGCTTATCACCGATCAGGAGATCCAAAGCATGGTGGACTTCATCGCGCGCCAGGGCAAACCGAGTTACGAAATGGAAATCCACCAGCAACTTTCCAAACCCGTGGCGAATTTTGGGAACGAAAGCGGCATTGACGAAGATGAAGATTTGATCCAGCAGTGCATCGAAGTCATCCGCAGCGAACAAAAGGCCAGCGTCTCGCTGATGCAACGCCGTCTGCGTCTCGGTTATACGCGCGCCGCGCGCATCATGGACGAACTGGAAAATCGCGGCATCGTCGGTCCCAGCAAAGGCGCCGAACCGCGCGACATTTTGATTGATCTCGACGGCAGCGGCGCGGATGGCGCGGGACAAGAAGCGGTTTAGCCACAGATTTTCACAGATGAAACACAGATAAAATCATCTGTGAGAATCTTTGCCCATCTGTGGCTAAAAATTTCCGTGGCTTTACTTTTGCGGATACTGCCAGACCCAATCGCCATTATCGCGGTCAACCGAACCACCTTTTCTCAAGGCGATTTTTCCGCCATCATCTTTTTCATTCCAGCCGACGGAATATAAAACAAATTGCCCATCTGAAGTGCGGCGATAATGCAACGGCTGGCCGTTGATGATGTCGTGTGGAATTTGCGCGATGAATTGCGGCGCGAGCACATCGAGCGCTTCAGGATATTCACCGTGCGCGAGACGGCAGCGTTCCAACGCGCAGGCGACGCGCGCTAAATCAATGCTGGTTTGAATAGCCGCAATTTTCCTTACGGTGGCACTAATGGCTGGAAATAACATTAATGCCTGAACTTTATACGGCGAATAATGTTTCATTTCCGCGCGATCAGCGTCATTTGCCTGCTGCAATTTTTCGGGTGAAACGGTGCGCGAATTTGTGTCAACGAGCGGCAAAACCCATTGCTGTTGCATTCGAGCGATGGCAAGTTCGTTCTGATAAAAATACGCGCTGGGCATAAAATAATAGTTGTGGACAATGTTGGTTTCCAAAGCGTTGTCCCAAGTCGTGTATTGACGGGTGATTCTCTGGTTTTCAAATGATTTAATCGCAAAAGCTCGTTCGCCGCGCATGATGAATCCGTAGTCAGCCAAAAAATCCACTTTTGCCAACTCCGCATCAATCGCGGCGAGTTGTTCATCCGACCATTCATGTTTTGCCAAACCTTCCCAAATCGGCTGCAAATCAATGGCGACAATCGCGATTCGCACCAGATGCGAAATCAAAAACGGTGAGGTGCGAAGCGAATTGTTCAAATATAAAATCAGTTTCACGTCATCCAATGCTTTTTCATTTTGGCCGTCGGCTAATTCAGCGATGACACGCAATTGCAGGAGTTGAGTGCAGCGTTTTAGTTCCGCCAAAATCGGCAGTAACGTCGTCGCTGAATTGAATCCATCTTCGTAATTCAACGGAACATTGGCATAAGGCCGCTGGCTGGCCTGACGCAATTCTTCCACCGCCGAATCGAATTTGCTCAAGGCAAACAAAACATCTTTCGCCGGCGTTTGTGGTTGCGGCGAAATGGGAAATGCGTCGCTCGCATGATTGAGATAATTTGTTTGCTCAACCATCGTGCCATTCGTCATGACAAATTCGTCAACGGCATGGATTTTTGCCGGATTACGATAATAAGTTTGCCACGCTTTCAAATCGGTTATTGTTTCCCGGTGACTGCCGACATAGCCAATTTTATCGTCCGGCAAATCTTTGTATGATGGAAAATCAGGGCCGCCATCGTTGCCGTAAGGCGTCATCGCAATTTTGCCATTTTGCATATTGGTAAAAGTCGGCGCGGTGAAAAAATTCTGGTCGTCCGGCACGGACGGCGGAACGAACGCCTGCCAGTCAAATTTCTCACCCTTCGCTTCCCATTTTTGTTTGTAATTTTCCCAATCGCGTTTGCCGCGCCAATCTTCCTCGGCGTAAAGAATCGCAACCAGCGTGGCGAGAATGGCGAGGCCGATCAAAATCCGCCGCAAGATTCGCCAGCCCGATTTGTTTTTGGATGTTTCGTTCATAATTTCAGTTTGTAGGAGTCGAGGTGACGAGACTCTAATTTTTTTTGATTTGAGACTCCTTACGTCGTCTCCTACGGATTCATGCGGTCAAAAGCTCCGTGATTTCCGTCCGGGGTTTTGGTGAAAAAATTCTTGGCTGCCCGGCATCCATCGGCAACGAACGGTCGGCGAGCAGTTCATCCAGCCATTTTTGCTGGTCGCGAAACGTCATCATCATTTCCGGTGACGGCGAAGATTTTGCAATGACAGTTTGCGAACCGCCATGCTGGGAAAAATTTACGATGAAAATCAAAATCCAGACCGCCGCCAGACCAGTCCAAATCCGGCGGCACGGCCAGATGAGTTCCTGCCACAACTTTTTTGAACCACCAAGGCACCAAGACACCAAATTTTCTGTCCGACTTTGTGCCTTGGTGTCTTGGTGGTTTAGCTCCAATACAACTTGACGGCGGATGGCGTCCAATTTCGGCGCGGCGGATTGATGGCGGGCGAATAAAATATCACGCGGCGTTTTCATTTTTCTCCTTTAATAATTTTCTCAACGATTTTTTGGCGTAATGCAACCGTGATTTGACGGTGCCGAGCTGCGTTTCCGTGATGCGCGCAATTTCTTCGAGCGAAAAATCCTCGACGAAATGCAACAGCAAAACCGAGCGTTGCGGCAACGGCAGTTGATTTAGCAAATTCATAAATTCAGCTTCTTGTTCGCGGCGGATAAGCAAATCGTCCGGGCTGTCTTCAAAGTCGTCGGGCGATTCGGGAATTTCGTCGAACAAAATTTCTTTGCCGCCGCGCTTGCGCCAGAGTTGAATGACTTTTTGGTGCGCGATGCCAAAGAGCCAGCTTCCGAATTTTTCATCGTCGCGCAATCCGCCGATGTGCTTGACCGCGCTGATAAAAGTTTCCTGCACGAGGTCGAGACTCGTCTGTTCGTTGCGGACCAGTTCAAAAACATAAACGTAAAGCGGCAGTTGGTATCGCCGAAAGAAAACGTCCCAAGCCGCCGGATTTCCGTCGCGGGCTTGTTGCACGGGCAATTGTTCGGCTGTAGCCACTGCCAGCATTTATACCGAGTGGAATGCGCGAGGCGAGAAAAGGTTCAATTGTTTTTAGAATTTCCAAGATTGCCAAGTCCATGGCAATCGCGCTAAATGGAGCGAATGCCAACGGTTGCCGAACAACTCCGCGCCGCGCGCGAGGCCAAAAAGCTCACGGTGCAGCAGGTCGCCGACGCGACAAAAATCCGCACCGACCACGTCCGCGCGCTGGAAGAGGGAAATTTCAGCGTGTTTTCCGCGCCGATTTATATTCGCGGCTCGGTGAAAAATTACGCGACCTTGCTCAAGCTGGATGTCCCGAAAATTTTGGGCGAGCTGGACGCGGAACTCAAAGGCACGGAAAAATTCAGCGAACCGCCTTCGTTGGCCGAGGAAAAATCGGCCACGCTGGTGGATCAAATGACGCTTTGGCTGGCGAAAGTGAATTTGAAAGCGGCTCTGATTGCCGCCGTTGTTCTGGGGATCATCCTTATCCTCTGGCTCGTCAGTTTTGCGATTCGTCATCATCACGGCCATGATCCGCTCGCTAGTTTGCCGCCGGCAGTTTATCAGCCGGCCAATTCCGGCGAAACGTTGCCTTTGAAAAAATAAGGATTATGAATCAAGAATGACGAATTTAATTTGTCCGCGCATTTTAACTTTCATTTCTGCATTCTTCCTTTTCAATTCTGCCTTCGCTTTTCACATGTCATCCAAATAAATCGCGCGATTGCGCCACAAATAGAGCAAGCCGGAAGTCATGGTCAAAATCACCGTCAGCCAAAGCGCAACGTGCGTAAAAGGAATCGCCCAGCCGTAAAAAACTTTTTGCAGAGGCAACGGCCATTCGCCCAGCGCATTGACGACCAGCAGCGCGATGATCGCGACAATTTGCGAAATGGTTTTATGTTTGCCGAATCCTTCGGCGGCGAGCACGACGTTTTTCGACGCGGCGAGCAGGCGCAAACCGGTGATCGCCAGCTCGCGCGCGACGATGATGACGACCATCCAGGCGGCGACTTTGACCGGCGCGGTGGAATGCAAATGCGTGCTTTCCACAAACGCGATGAAGGCGGAGCAGGTCAGAATTTTGTCGGCGAGCGGGTCCATTAAAATTCCAAAGTTGGTTATGAGGCCGCGACTGCGCGCAATTTTTCCATCCAAAAAATCCGTGAAACTGGCAATGCAAAATAAAAGCAGCGCGAGCGTGTTTTGAAATGGAAACGGCTGCGGCCAGAACAGCGCCACCAAAAAAACCGCCGTCAGGATGAAGCGCGAGACGGTGAGTTTGTTGGGCAGATTCATTTTTATTTACGATTTACGATTTACGATTTACGCATTGCGCGGCGAGCCACGCGTTAATGGTAAATCGTATATCGTAAATTTTTTGTCAGGCGCCAAATTTATCGAACATCTTCGCGTTGGCCTGCATTTGGCGGATTAAAAATTTCGATTTGAAAATTCCGAGCGAGCCGGAGTTCGCGCCGGTTTCGGTGAAGCGTTCCAATTTGTCCGAACCGCTCACGGACGAATGCAGCAACACCGGCTGCGGATGCCAGGAATGGCCTTTCATTGAAACTGGCGTCGAATGGTCGCCGGTGATCGCAATCACGTCCGGTTTTTTCTTCAGCAAAATCGGCAGCGCGGCGTCCAAATCTTCAATCGCTTTGCGCTTCGCGGCAAAATTTCCATCCTCGCCAAATTTGTCCGTGTATTTGTAATGGATGAAAAAGAAATCGTAGTTGTCATATTCTTTGACGTAACGCTCGAACTGTTCCCGGATCGTCTGCACTTCGATTTTTTTCATGCCGACAAGTTGCGCGAGACCTTTATACATCGGATAAACCGCGAGGCACGCGGGCCGCAATTTGTAACGTTCCTCGAACAGCGGAATGTGCGGTTGATGCGCGATGCCGCGCATGAGAAAACCGTTCGCCGGTTTTTCCTTCGCGAGAATGGGCAGGGCAAGTTTGTAAAAATCAGCGATGAGCGCGGCCATTTTTTTCTGGCCGGGATTATTTTCATCGCGCGGATGAACGGTCGGAATCGCAAAACCTTCGCGGTTCGGATCAGCGTCGGTCAACGGACCTTCCAAACCTTGACCGCGAAACACGACGACGAAGCGATGTTCTTTGCCCGCCTTGATCAAAATTTCCGTGTCGCCAATTTTTTTTATTTTTGCCGTGAGCAGCGCGACGAGTTTCTCGCAAACTTCCGTGGCAATTCTTCCGGCGCGGCGGTCGGTGACGATTCCTTTTGCGTCGAGCGTCGCAAAATTCGCGCGCGCGCAGACGTCGCCGGGTTTTAATTCCATTCCCAAACCGAGCGCTTCGATGACGCCGCGACCGACTTGAAATTCCAGCGGGTCGTAACCAAAAAGTCCGAGATGGCCGGGGCCGCTGCCGGGCGTGATGCCGGGCGCGACAGGAATCATGCGGCCTTGCGCGGAATTTTTTGCAAGCGCGTCAAGGTTTGGCGTCGTCGCCGCTTCGAGCGGCGTGAGATAATTTTGCTCACGCGTGGCGATGTCACCGAGGCCGTCGAGCACGATCAGCACGAGCTTGGCTTTGGTTTTGAGCGTGAGTTCGGAATACAGCGAGTCTAAATTCATCCGCGCAGTTTAGGAAAAAATTGCCGCGAAGCAATTTGATTTCCGAAACATGATTTTTTTTGCGCGCGCTTTGGCCGTTCTTTGTCGGGCGCGGTGCGGACGCATTTAATTTCCCCAAATAATCTCGAATAATTTTTTGAATAATGCTGTTTCAGCTTCTGCACTTGAAATTTGAAAATTTTCGCCGATATTTCCGGCATGGAAAAATTGGTCGCCTGTGAGACATGCGGACTCGTTCAGGAAGTGGAGCATGTGCCCAAGGGTTCGATTGTCAAATGTGCGCGCTGCCATTTTCAAATTTTTCACCGGCGTCCGAACAGCCGCGCGCGCACGCTGGCATTTTCAATCGCGGCGTTGCTGCTTTATTTTCCCTCGAATTATTATCCCATCGTCACGGCGGATTATCAGGGGCACATCATTCACACGACGATTTTTCAAGGCATTCAAGGACTTTGGACGCAGAAACAGTATTTTATTGGCAGCCTGGTTTTTTGCACCAGCCTGTTGACGCCCGCGCTAAAAATTCTCGGCTTGATTTTTCTGACGTTGACGTTGAACTCGACCGGCTGGGAAAAAACGCGCACGTGGGTTTATAAAATCATTCGGTTGATTGATCCGTGGAACATGCTGGAAGTGGTGTTGCTGGCGATGTGCGTTTCGATGGTGGAACTGGGCGAACTGGCGACGATCCATCCCGGACGCGGCGTTTTTTCTTTTGCCGCCGTCGTGGTGCTCACGTTGCTGGCGACGCTGAGTTTCGACTCGCGTTTGCTTTGGGACTCACCTGCGGAAAGAAAACATTATGAGTGAAAAAATTCATGGATTGCCAAAAGCCAAAGTTGAAAAAAGTTATTTCACCTGGCTTTTGTGGCTCGTGCCGCTGGCCGCGATCTGCCTGTGCGGCTGGTTTATCGCGGAAGATTTTTTATTTTCCGGGCCGACGCTTACGATTTATTTTTCAAGCGCAGGCGGTTTGCAAAAAGATGATTCGCTCGTCAAATATCGCGGCATACAAATCGGCCAGGTGCAATCACTTGATCTGGCGCCCGACCGCCAGCGCGTCATTGTCCGCACAAAATTAAATCGCTCGGCGCGCAATGTCGCCCGCCAAGGTTCGATTTTCTGGATTGTGAGTCCCCAGGTCAAACTCGGTTCGATCAGCGGACTGCAAACCATCGTTGCCGGAGACTATATCGCCGTGCGTCCGGGCGATGGCGCGCGCACCAATGTGTTCATCGGCGCGGAACAGGAGCCGGTCAAACCCATTCCGGCGCTGGACATCATTCTGCTCGCGGAAAAACTCGATTCGTTGCAGAAGCAATCGCCCATTTTTTATCATGAAGTTCAAGTCGGCGAAGTTTTAAGCTGTCAACTGGGCAATGACCCGCGCCATGTCATCGTCCATGCGCGCATTCGCGAAGAATATGCGCCGCTCCTGCGCGCGAATTCAAAATTTTGGAACGCCGGCGGGATCAATTTTCATTTCGGCCTTTTCAGCGGCGCCCAAATCAGCGCCGAATCTGCGCAAACCCTGGTCAGCGGCGGCATCGCCTTTGCCACGCCGCCCGATTTTCAAAGCGCCGCCACCAACGGAACTGTTTTTCAACTTTACGAAAAAGAAGACGACTCGTGGAAAGATTGGAATCCTTACATCCCGCTGCCCGCCGTCACCGCCATGACCAATCAAAAAGATTTGCCGCCTTTGGATTCCAAATAAAACTGCCGCATGGAAATCATCCACGACCACGGCGACCAGCTCGCCGAATATCATGCGCTGCGGAAAACCGCTGGCATTCTTGATTTAAGTTTTCGCTCGCGCATTTGTCTTGTCGGCGCGGACCGAATTCGTTTTCTTCACGGCCAAGTCACGAATGACGTGAAAAAACTTCGTCCCGGCGAAGGTTGTTACGCCGCGATCACAACTGCCAAAGGCAAAATGGAAAGTGACCTGAACATTTTCAATTTGCCCGACGAATTGCTTTTGGATTTTGAACCGGGTTTGACTGAAAAAATTTCTGCGCGCCTCGAAAAATTCATTGTCGCCGACGACGTGCAAATCGTGGACGCCGCGCCGCATTACGGTTTGTTAAGCGTGCAAGGGACCAAAGCAGCGGAAATCATTAACGCGGTGAATTTGTTTTCGGAAATTCCAACGCAGCAACTCGGCACCGTAAAAATTTCCGGTGCAAACTTCAGCGACATTTATTTGGCAAACAACGCGCGGCTCGGCATAAATGGCTTCGATTTATTCATCCCCAAAAATTCTTTCGCCCAATTTTCGGAAAAATTAATTGCCGCCGCAAAATTTTTTGAAGGACGCCCTTGCGGTTGGGCTGCCTTTGAAACTATGCGGATCGAAAACGGCATTCCGCGATTCGGCGCGGACATGGACGAGACGAACATCCCGCTCGAATGCGGCATTGAAAGTCGCGCGGTCAGTTACAACAAAGGCTGCTACGTCGGCCAGGAAGTCATCAACCGCATCCACAGCATCGGCCATGTGAACAAGGAATTGCGCGGCTTGCGGCTCGCGGACGATCTGAAAAATTTGCCGCAGAAACACGAGAAGCTTTTTTTCAACGGCAAAGAAATCGGCTATTTGACCAGCGCCGTAAAATCTCCGGCGCTCAACGCAAACATCGCGCTCGGCTATGTGCGGCGCGAGGCAAATCAAATCGGAAACGAACTGACCTGGCGAACTTCGGGCATTGAAAGTCCGGCAAAAATTGTCGAACTGCCATTTGGGAAATGAATTGGTTTTGCGCAAAATCTGTTTCAAAAGAACGCCGACGAATTTGAGCGCCCGGCTTGGAAAAATCACTCAAGCGGCTTTTATTTTTACCTTTTGTCCTTTGATCTGCGCGCGGTTCATTTTGGAAAGAATGGCATTGGCATGTTCGGAGCTGACATCCACGAACAAATGTTTTTCGCGCACATCAATCAAGCCGACACTTTTTCCGGGCAAACCGGTCTCGCCCAAAATCGCGCCGACCACGTCGCCGGGAGTCACGCCATTTTCCGCGCCGAGATTCAAATGCAGGCGCGTGAAGTCGCCCGCCGGCGGACGATTTTTTTTCGGCGGACGAACGGATTTTTCAATCGAACTTTCGCGCCGTTCCCACGGCGGCAGATTTTTTTTCACCGGTTTGTGCGCGGATTGAAAACCGGCTTTGACCGCAATGGCAGTTGCGTCGAAGACAGTTGGCGTAACCAATTTTGGTTTGATTGGCGCTGGAGCAATTGGCGCTGAAATTTCGCGACGCGGCGGCGGCGGACGTTGCTCGCGCGTTTCGCGGTAGGCCGGACGTTCGCGGCGCTCTTCTTGAAAACGGGCATTGCGCGGCGGGCGATCTTCAAAACGACCACCGCGATTGTCGCGGCCTTCGTTCCGGTCGCGGAAACCTGGACGTTCCGGTCGCTCAAAAGAAATTTCTTCGCGCGGCGCGGGTTTTATGGGTTGTGCCTCGCCCTGCAAATGATGAATCAGCGCAGACGCGATGTCGGTGGAATTAAAACCTTCTTCGAGCAGGCGTTCGATGAGGTGATCCTGTTTTTTATATTCGCCGCTGGTCAGCGTGGCGCGCAGTTTGTCGAGAAACAAGCTCGCGCGGACTTCGTGAACTTCGTCCACGGTCGGAATTTTCGCGCGTTGAATTCGCATGTTCGTGTAACGTTCGATGTTGCGGATTTGAAACAGTTCGCGACCGGCAACGAATGAAATCGCGCGGCCCGTTCGTCCCGCGCGACCGGTGCGCCCGATGCGATGGACGTAATCTTCGCCGTCGTAAGGCAAATCATAATTGAAGACGACTTGAATGTCGTCCACATCAATGCCGCGCGCGGCGATGTCCGTCGCCACGAGAAATTCGAGGCCGGACTTGCGAAATTTTCCCATCACGCGGTCGCGTTGCGCCTGCGTCATGTCGCCGTGCAAACGGTCGGCCATGTAGCCTTGCGCTTCGAGATGATCCACGAGGTCGTCCACCATGCGCTTGGTGTTGCAGAAAATAATTCCGAGCTTGAGGTCGTAAATGTCAATCAGTCGCGTGAGCAAATCCACTTTGAAACGGCGGTCCACTTCGTAATAAACCTGCTCGACAGTCGGGACGGTCATCGCCTTCTGCTCGATTTTTACATTTTGCGGTTCGCGTGAATATTTTTCAATCAGGTCGCGGATCGGTTTTGGCATCGTGGCGGAAAAGAAAACGGTCTGCCGTTCCTTCGGCGCGTCCTTCAAAATGGTTTCGATGTCCTCGCGGAAACCCATGTTGAGCATCACGTCGGCCTCGTCGAGGATGACCATTTTTATTTTTTCGAGGCGGATCGTGCCGCGCCGCATGTGATCCATCACGCGGCCCGGCGTGCCGATGACGATTTGCGCGCCTTGCTTGAGTCCCCAAAACTGACGCTCGTAAGATTGTCCGCCGTAAATCGGCAACGACGTGATGCCGCGTTTGAAGAGCGTGAGCTTGTGAAATTCCTCGGCCACTTGCACGGCGAGTTCGCGCGTCGGGCAAAGAATCAAAACTTGAACGGCTTTCAAATCAGGATCGGTTTTTTCAATCGCCGGAATCGCGAATGCGGCGGTCTTGCCGGAACCGGTTTGCGATTGGCCGACGACATCGCGCCCGCTCATCAAAACGGGAATGGCCTCGGCCTGGATCGGCGCGGCTTTTTCAAAGCCGAGTTTGTCAATGGCCTTGAGGATTTCGGCGGAAAGGCCGAGGTCGGAAAAAAGTTTTGGTGTCATTCAATCTTGTCTTTGCGACTGAATGAGTTTAGTCGAAAAGGCGACGCGACGAGAGTTATTTCTTGAAAGCTGATTTCAAATTACGGACAGAAAAATTCAAATTCCAGATGGCGAAACGACTGCCAGCGGTTTGATTTTTGGCTGGACGTTGGGAACGGTCGGGCCTTCGGCCTGTTTGAAATGAACTTTTGAACGGAGCAAAAGCGTGCCCAAAATCAAATCGGCCAGCGGCAGCACGACGTTGAAATTTTTTCTCATGTAACGGTGATGCAGCAGATGATGACCGTTGAGCCGAAAGAAAATCCCCGAACGTTCGACGTGACGGCGTTTGGGCAGGTGCATGCACCAGTGCATATATTCATAGGCGGTGTAATAGCCGGCGCTGGCAATGGCCGCGCCGCAAAGAATTCCCCATTTGTGGGCGAGCGCGGCAAAAATCAAGAACGGCAGCAAGCCCAGCGCGATCAACACCGGACCGTTCCACCACGCCATCGGAATGGTTTTTTTGTCGTGGTCGTGAATCAGGTGATAAGTGTGGTCGGCCTTGAAAATGCGGTGATGCACCAGCGCGTGCTGCTCGAACGGATAACGAAAATTAAAAGTGGGGCGGTGCATAAAATATTTATGCAGCACCCATTCAAAAAGCGACGCGAACGTGACGCCCGCAATAAATCCAATGCTCGTCCAGAAAAAAAACATGCTCATTAAAAACCTTTCGCTTGAAGTTCAACACATAATAAAGCCGTTTTGTGCCGGACACAACTTTTAATTTGTCCTGATTTTGCAAAGACAGTTGCCCGCGATAATTTCCTGCGGCAAACTTTGATGGCATGGCCGGCATCAGCAAAAATTTTGATTCGCTGCGATTGAATCGCCTGGACGGCGGACGATTGGCGTTGGCGTTATTGTTGTCGCTGGCGTTGCATCTGCTGGTTTGGGGCGGATATGAACTCAACAAGGAATTTAATATTTTGGGACGATTGCCTGTGCACAAAAAAAAAATCGCGGCGCAAACGCAGCCCGTCGTTCAAGAGGCGGAGCCGCAAATTTTTCTGGATGTGACCGAGGCTTCGCCCGAAGCGCCAAAAAAAGCGAAGTATTATTCGGACAAAAATTCCCGCGCGGCGGACAAGGAATCCGCCGATTCCAATGTCCCCAAATTGAACGGCTCGCAAACCGATTTCATGAAATTGCAAAATTCGCCGCGTTCTAAAAATTCAAGCGCGCCCCCGCCGCCAGAACCGCAATTGGCAAAAAATGAAACGCAGCCGCAGCCAAAACCGGTTGTCAAAGCCGGCGATGGGTCGCCGGCACCACCGCAGAATTTGCCGGAGCAAAAAGTTTCCCCGCCGCCGCGCCCGCGCACGCTCAAAGAAGCGCGCGCAGACATGCAAGGGTTGCATCCCGGCGTGGAATCGCAGACCGAAGGCGGAACCCGGCGCGCCGCGCTCGTGCCGTCATTGGACGCGAAGGCGACTCCGTTTGGCGAGTATGACGGAAGATTTATCGAAGCAGTGAGGCAACGTTGGTATGATTTGCTGGACAGTCACGGTTTTGCGGCAGATCGCACGGGCAAAGTGACGTTGCGATTTCATTTGAATTACGACGGGCGCATCACGGACATGCAGGTTTTGGACAACTCGGTCGGCGAATTGCTCTGCCTGTTTTGTCAGGATGCCGTCACCGATCCTGCGCCGTTCGCGCCGTGGCCGTCCGATATGCGGCGAATAGTCGGCGAGAATTATCGGGAAATCACGTTCACGTTTTATTATTATTGAAACTGTTCTGCCGAAAACAAAAAAAATTATGGCCACACTTATTTATATTTTGCTCGCGTTGACTTCGGTCGTGGGACTCGCCTTCATCGTGGAACGCGCCCTGGTTTTGCGCTGGTCCAAAGTCGTGCCGCCGCAAATCACCGCCGCGCTCGCGGCGTGCGAAAATCGCGATGACGTGGATAAATTGCGCCGCGTCTGCGCGCAAAAACCCTCGCCGCTGGGACGATTGCTTTTGCTCGCGGCGGAACATTTTGACTGGCCCAAAGCGGACAACGTGGACGCGTTGCAAACCGCCGCGCGCCATGAAATCGTCCGGCTCGAGCGCGGCCTCGTCGTGCTGGAAATCATTGTTGGCATCGCGCCGCTGCTTGGATTGGTCGGCACGATTGCCGGTATGATGACAGTGTTCGGCGATCTCGGCCAGACGGGTTTGAGCGACGCGGCAAAACTCGCGCAAGGCATCGCGTTGATTTTGCGCGCGACGTTGATCGGTCTGCTCATCGCCATTCCGTCGCTCATCGCCTGGAGTTATTTCACCAAAAAAGTCGAAGTGCTCGCGGTCGAAATGGAAGCGCTCTGTGACGATTTTATCCGGCGGCAATATCGAAAATGAAAATGAGTTGCACGTTACAAGTTGCTGGTTTCAAGTTGTTGAACTGCGGAAACGCGGCTGTCAATTTTTCAACCTTCAACCTTCAACCTTCAACCTTCAACCTTTGATGCGCTTTTTCGTCCGCAAACGCCGCACCACGCCGACGGTCATCATCGTCGCGCTCGTGGACGTGCTGATCGTGCTGCTGATTTTTTTGATGGTCACGACGACGTTCAAACAGCAGGCGTCGCTGCACGTCACTCTGCCGGAATCGTCGCAGGCGTTGAAAGAAGGCGCGAGTGAAAATCCGCCGCTCATCGTGAGCATTGATGCGCAGGGCGGTTTGCGCCTCGGCGAAAATGCGGATGCCGTGACGTTGGAACAATTGCAAAACCGTTTGAACGACGAGGTAAAAAAAAATCCGCAACTCAAGCTCGCCATCAATGCGGATAAAAATGCGCCGTGGGGAAAAATCGTGAAAGTCATGGACGCCGCCAAAGCCGCAAACATCAAATCCGTCAGCGCGCACACGAAGCAAGCCGTGAAGCCTTGAATTAAAATTGTAAGAGCCGACGTGAGGAGGCTCATTTCAAAACAGAAACTGACTTTGAATTAGAGCCTCGTCACCTCGGCTCCTACAAAATTTTTATTTCAACAACTCTTCCGCGATCTGCACCGCGTTGAGCGCCGCGCCTTTGAGCAATTGATCGCCGCTGACCCAAAAGCACAGGCCGTTTTCGAGCGCGCAATCCAGACGGATGCGGCCCACTTCGCAATTATATTTTTCGGAAGTGAACAGCGGCATCGGATATTTTTTATTTTCCGGCTCGTCAATCAAATCGAGGCCGGGCGCATTTTTCAAAACGGCGCGCGCAGCTTCGACGGAAACCGGTCTCTCAAATTCCGCGCTCACGGCGACCGAATGCGAGCGATACACCGGCACGCGCACGCACGTCACGCTCGCGCGAAAATTCGGATGGTGCATGATTTTGCGGCCTTCGTTTTCCATCTTCATTTCTTCCTTCGTGTAGCCGTTCGGCAAAAATGAATCCACCTGCGGGATCACGTTGAACGCGATTTGATGCGGAAAAGTTTCCTTCGTCGCCGGTTTGCCGGAAACAATTTCTTCAACCTGCCGTTTTAATTCGTCAATCGCTTTTGCGCCCGCGCCGCTCACAGCCTGATAACTCGACGCAAAAATCCGTTTCACGCCGAACGCGTGATGCAACGGATAGAGCGCCATCAAAGTGATCGCCGTCGTGCAATTGGGATTGGCAATAATTCCTTTGTGAAGTTTTACGTCGGCGGCGTTGATTTCGGGAATCACGAGCGGAACATTTTCGTCCTGCCGGAACGCGCTGGAATTATCAATCACGACGCAGCCGGCTGCGGCGGCAATCGGCGCGAATTCTTTGGAAATACTTCCGCCTGCGCTGAACAAGGCGATGTCAATTCCGTTGAAAGAATTTTTCGTCAATTCCGTGAGCGCGATTTCCTGCCCGCGAAATTTTAATTTCTTGCCGGCGGAACGCGCCGAGGCGAGCAAAGTGAGTTTGCCGACCGGAAAATTTCTTTTTTCCAGCGTCTGGATCATTTCGAGGCCGACGGCGCCCGTCGCGCCGACCACGGCCACATGCGGATTTCGGTTCATAAAAGGTCGAAAAGATTAGCAGAAATTTTGGAAGCGTCAATGTCACTGCGGCTAAAATGACGGCTCTTCGCAGTTGCGCGAATAAAAATCCCTTGTTTTTCATTAAATCCGCCCCGGAAAATATCTTTTGTGTCACGGAATTAGTTAAGTCCGTGTTGGAAGTTCCTTTTCCGCGCCGAATAAAATCAGGCTCGTGACAAAAAACGTGACAACACTGGCTGAATTTGGGACAGAATGGACGGGATGGGTTGAAAGGCCGAAGTGGTTTTGATCGGGCGATGGCAGCATGACTTCATTTCGAACGGACTGGATTTAGTCTCCAAACGACCGACTTCAATCTCTGGCGAATTGGGTTTAGTTAAAAGTCTTTGCTCACGGGCATGAAGGCTTTGGTGTAAGAAATCAGATGAGCGTCAACGCCTGAAACTTCAATCATCACAACCGGCAGGGTTGATGTTCCTGATTTTCGATCAACGTCGGTGACATCTTTGCGATACCATGTGGTTTGGTAGTAAGGCAAATATCCCCATTCGTCATTTTTGCCAACCCAATAGGATTGTTTTAATTCTGCCGGATGAAAATTTTCTTCCTTGTGTCCTTCCAATTTGAAAAATCGTTCTGCTGTTTCCAGCGCTGTTTTGTCGTTTAATTTATTTCGCAGGTTCAGAGCCTTGATCGCGTCAATTTCTTCTTTGGGAACGTTGTCCAATTCGTAATAGGTTTTGGTTCTTCCGTCATTGAAAGCCCAGACTTCCGCATTCGTCCCGTCAGATAAAAAACTGAAGGAATAACCGCCTTTTAATTTCAAGTCAGCCGTGCAGCCGTGCCGTCCATCTTGAAAAAACTCAATCCGATATTTGCTGATGTTGTTGGTGTTGAAATCCACCGCCGGAAGTCCATTTCGCGTTACAAATTCCTGCGCCAAGGGAAGCATTTTGTTCCAAAAAAAGTCCGATTCTCTTTTCTCGGCAAAGGTGAATGGAAACAAATAAGCTCTGGCAGTTTGATAAGTATAAAGCGTCCCTTCATCAAGCTTCTGTCGTTCTTTTTTCTGTTCCTCCACATCACGAATATAATTGGTAAGATTGCTACGCGCCATTTGTTCAAAGCGAGCGATGCTGTTGCTGCCTCGGTCTATTGAGCGCAAAAAAAGCAAAGACATTTGCGCCTCTTGTTGCGCGTAATTGGATTCCCATATGGCGTTCATCTTTTCGGCCAGACGTTTCAGGCCTAAAAAAACCACTCCACTGCCAATCGTAATTCCGACAACAAAGACCACCGGGTATAACCACCACCTTTTTATCTTGATTCGGGAAAACCCAAGTGAAGCGCCAATGAGAACACTCAAACAAATAAAAATAAAAATGTGATGATGGACAAAGAAACGTCCAAAAACAGCCTCCATAATCATCAGGAAACCTTCATCGTTTAGCCCGGCGGACGGGAATCCGAAGATTCCCGCCGCTGTTAATGCGCCGCCAATAACTGCACCTGACAGAATGGATTTCATCAATTGTTATTGAACGCTGTAATAGCCCCATGTCAGCGAATTATTCCCATAAGTTTCCATGGGCACACCGTCCCCGCCCGAAGGATGTGCCGAAAAAGCATCAGCTTGAGCTTGTGCAACTGTTTTACTTGTCGGATCGCCTAACCAAGACTGCCAAAACGAAAGTGCCCAATTTATTGATTCAGTGTTGCTCTGTTGAAAACATATCTGTCCGTTTTGCTTCGCCTAACGGCGGAGGGTGTAAGCTAACACTTTGAAAGCAGCTTCAGCCAGCAGTTGGCCGGGCGTGCGCGCGGTCAGCGTCGAACCCATCGTGCGTTTCAAGCCACTGAAGAAGGATTCGACCGCCCACCGCGAGCCATAACCCTTGCGTTTCAGATAATTCTCGCTCATCCGGCTGCGCCAAAAGCCGCTGCGTGTGCCATCCGCCCGCTGCCGCGCCGGTTTGATCACGCTTTCGACACCCCACTCCAAACGGCATTGGTCATGCACCCACTCGGCATCGTA
Organism: Verrucomicrobiia bacterium; assembly: GCA_036509895.1. GTDB lineage: Bacteria > Verrucomicrobiota > Verrucomicrobiia > Limisphaerales > UBA11358 > UBA11358. The sequence goes on along the minus strand of DATCEV010000040.1, from coordinate 640 downwards.
ACCCGCGTCGGCATACAACTTGGCCGGCAAAGTGGTTTCACTGGCTTTGGTTATCAACTCTTGGGCCTGACACTTGTCATTCCCTGGTCCCCAGCCCAACACCAGACTCAACGGCAGCAAGCTGCCGCACAACACAATGGTCGAAACCTTCACCCACTGGCGCCGCGTCCGCCCGCTCCGGCTCTGAAAATGCGCGCTGGCCGTGGTGGTTTCCAAACCCGTGGCATCCATCGCCGCCGCCCCTTGGGCAAACTCCAGCGCGCCCGCCGCCCGGCCAATCGTCCGAATCATCGCGTCGGCAATCGCCAAGACCTGGCTGCGGGCGCTGAACTTCTGGAGCGTCGTGTAATGCGGCAGTTTGTCCCCCAAGCCCAAGGCCTCCCGCAAATTCGAGCTGACGGCCAGCAGTTCCAGCACGCCCCGATAGGTGGTCTTCAAATACGCCCGCAGGATCAGGCAGGCCATCAGTTGGCGCTGGGTGAAATCGTGCCGGCTGCGCGTCGCCCCATAGTCGGCCAAATGCCGCCCGCCCAGCCGCATCGCCAGCACGGCAACACGTTCAATGACCGGCGGACGCAATGACTTATCTTTCATCCAGACTTGGACGCCGCCCATTCAAAAAAGGTTTCTACAAAGCAAT
>DATCEV010000039.1:0-22427 GCA_036509895.1 Verrucomicrobiia bacterium | reverse complement strand
TCGTTCTGAGCCAGAATCAAACTCTCCGTATAAAACGTTAGTTGATTCCTGCCTGATCGTAAAATCAGGCAGCTTTACTTACTTATATGGTTAAAACCTTCGTGATCAGCCGACTAACCGGCCAATCTTGAAGGGGCTCTTACTAATCGCACAAATCAATTTTCAAAGAACAAGGAGCGTCTAAACGCCCAAAAATCTTTTTTTCACCCGCCTGATTGTTTCCCGTTCAAGGGACAAAAAAGCCGAGTGCCGGATTTTGCTTTCAACCGGCAATCAGATTCAGGTTTCGAGGACGCTAAACTATCAAGCCTGCGTCACTTTTCAAATGGCTTTCGCCAGCCGCCTGCTTGCATTTGCGAAGCAAGCGGATAGACAATCTATCAGGTCATTCCCATCATGCAAGAGATTTTTTGAAAATTTTTTGCAACGATCAAAATGCTGAATCTCCTTTATTCATGAGCCAATCAAAGATTTAACCACAATCTGTTCGTTCCCGCTTGAAAATAAATGCTCTTCATTATGCAAAAACTCCGACGATTCTGTGTCAGCGACAGCCAAACTATTTTTGTCTCGCCGCGATTTCATCGCCATTTTTTCTCGCGCTTGAACGCCGCAAGTTTATTGTTTTGTCCGATTGCAAAATTATAACCGCTGTAAAATCGGAGAACAGCCCTGATGTCGCTGCTCGAAATCAAAAATCTGAAAATGGACTTCGGCAAAAACGCCGACGCTCTGCGCGCGATTGACGATGTGTCCTTTTCCATCGGCGCGGGCGAAACGGTCTGCCTCGTTGGCGAAAGCGGCTGCGGCAAAACGGTGACCGCACTTTCCATCGCGCGACTCGTGCCGATACCGCCGGCCAATTACGTCAGCGGAGAAATTTTGTTGAACGGCCGCGACACGTTGAAAATGTCCGCGCGCGAACTACAGCAAATTCGCGGCGGCGTGGTCAGTTACGTTTTTCAAGACCCGGGCGCGTCGTTGAATCCCGTTTTCCGCATCGGCAACCAGATCAAAGAATCGCTCAAATTGCACAAACCGGAAAAAGCGAACGACGCCGAAGTTATCCGTTTATTAAAACTCGTCGGCATTCCCGCGCCAGAATCGCGCATCAAAAATTATCCGTTTGAGATGTCCGGCGGGATGCAGCAGCGCGTGATGATTGCGATGGCGCTGGCGAGCGAACCCAAATTGCTCGTCGCCGACGAGCCGACCACCGCGCTCGACGTGACGATCCAGGCGCAGATTCTGGATTTGTTGAGCGAGCTAAAGCAGCGGCTCGGCATGGCGATTCTGCTCATCACGCACAACCTCGGCATCGTTGGCGACATGGCCGACCGCGTGGCCGTGATGTATGCCGGGCAGATTGTTGAGCTTGCACCGGCGAAGGAATTGTTACGTCGCCCGCTGCATCCTTACACGAAGGCGCTGATGAATTCCGTTCCAAAATTGCGTGGCGATGCAGAACGACTTTCTGCAATTCCCGGCAACGTCCCACGCCTTGGAAATTTTCCGAAAGGCTGCCGGTTTTATCCTCGCTGTCCCAGCGCGCGATCTGAATGCGAAAATCAAATGCCGGAATTAATGGAAGTCGAACCGCATCACTGGGTGCGTTGTCTGTATGCGAAAGAATCAAGTCGCTGACGCAGAGACAAAATGAATACATTTCAATTTCTGAAAATCATTTACTGCCTGGTTTGATCGCCGGGATTTTTGTCAAATCCGGCGGCAATTTCGCCAGCTCAAAAGTTTCCACCTGTAGCGAAATCAAACTTTCAAACGGCACGCCGAATTTCATCGCGCCATTCGAACGATCCACAATCGTCGCCACGCCGACGACATAACCGCCATTGGCATAAACGATGTTCAAAGTCTCCTGCACGCGACCGCCCTTGGTCACGACATCTTCGACCACCAGAATTTTTTCGCCGCGTTCAATTTTGAATCCGCGCCGCAAAACCAGTTTTTCATTTTCCTTTTCCGCAAAAATAAACCGCGCGCGCAATTGCCGCGCGACTTCCTGGCCGATGACCAATCCGCCGAGCGCCGGCGCCATCACCGTGACGGCGCCTTGCGCGCGAACTTTCGCCGCCAGCGCCGCGCCGAGTTTTTCGACGACCGGCATCTGTTGCAACGCGAGCGCGCATTGAAAAAATTCGCGGCTGTGCAACCCGCTGCGCAAAATAAAATGTCCTTCGAGCAACGCGCCGCTGTCGCGAAAAATTTCCAGAACTTCGTCTTGCTTCATCGCGCGGATTTTAAGTCGAAAGCAAAAAGTTCAAAGTTTATTTTACCGCCGGGACGCAGAGTGAGAATTTTTTTCTCTACGTCTTTGCGTCCCTGCGGTTAATCTTTCGCGCGTGCCGAAGTGGATCAAGTTCATCCTCGCGATTTTGCTGCTGCCGATTTGCCTCGGCTCGGCGATGGCTTTATGGAAAGTGCTTCGCGCCAGCGGCAGCGCGGACACGACGTGGATTCCCTTTCTCGCGGGCGCAGCCTGCTGGATGGTCATTTTTTTTCTCCTGCCCAAGCCCATGTGGATTTACGTTTTCGGCCACGAATTCACCCATGTGCTTTGGACGTGGCTGTTCGGCGGAAAAGTAAAAAAAATGAAAGTCGCGTCGTCCGGCGGCCACGTCATTATTTCCAAAACCAATTTCATCATCGCCCTCGCGCCGTATTTTTTCCCGCTTTACGCGGTGATTGTCATCGCCGTTTTTGCCACCGGCCATTTGATTTGGAACTGGCGCTCGTATTTTGTTTATTTCCATTTGCTCGTCGGCGCGGCCTATGCGTTCCACGTCACGCTGACGTTTCACGCTTTGCAAACGCGCCAGTCGGACATCACGGCGCACGGCTATTTATTTTCCGCCGTCATAATTTTTCTCGGCAACGTTTGGGTTTTGCTTTTTGGAATCCCGTTGCTGACCGCAAAAGTGGGTTGGTTGAACGCCGTGGGCTGGTGGTTTGAGTCCACCGGCGAAGTTTTTCAATGGCTGCAAAAACTGTTTTGAGCCACCGTGGTGAATTTGTCAAAAATTCAGTCTTGATATGTCGCGCGTTTCCGTTCAAATCTTTAGTCGCACGCTATGGACTTGGCTGACATTTTAACCAAAGCGCAAATCGTTTCCGATCTGCGCGCGACGAACCGCTGGGAAGCGATTGATGAACTAATCGGAAATCTGGTGGCCACTGGCAAAATCCAGCCCGCCGACCGCGACGCCGTGACCGCTTCAGTCAAAAAACGCGAGACCTCCATGTCCACCGGCATCGGTTTCGGCATCGGCATTCCGCACGCCTCGACCGATTTGATTTTTGAAGTCGTCGGCGCGCTCGGACGTTCCCCGACCGGCGTGAATTTCGATGCCCTCGATAATCAGCCCGTGAAACTCGTCATGCTTTTTCTCGTGCCGCAAGGCCAGTTTCAAAAACATCTGCACACCCTCGCCAACATCGCCAAACTTTTGCACAAGGCCGAATTTCGCCAGGCCCTTGAACAAGCGCCCGACGCCGACACGATGCTCAACACCATCCGCGAATTTGGGAAAAAATGAATTGGGTTGCAGGTTGAAGGTTGCAGGTTGAAAGTTTTTACAACTGCATGCGCCAAAAAAACCTGCAACTTTCAACGTGTAACCTTCGTTCCGTGCTGCCTCACAAAAAAATTGAATTGTCTTTGCAAAAAATCGTCCGCGACCTTTTGCCGGACGCCGATGCTTCCATCGTTTTAGTCCGCCCCTGCGATCCAAAATTTGGCGATTACCAAAGCAACGCGCTCATGGCGCTCGCCAAAACGCGCAAAATAAATCCGCGCCAACTCGCCGAAAATGTTCTGGCGAAGCTCGATGTTTCGGAGATTTGCGAAAAAGTGGAAATCGCCGGCGCGGGCTTTCTGAATTTTCGGCTGAAAAAATCCGCGCTCGAAAACGTTTTGCAAGCCGCCGCGCGCGGCGAACATTTATTTTTTGCAAAAACCACCGCGCCAAAAACTGCCGTCATTGATTTCAGTTCGCCCAACGTCGCCAAGCCGATGCACGTCGGCCACATCCGCTCGACCATTCTTGGCGATTGCCTCGCGCGCACGTTGCGGCTGCTCGGCCATCGCGTCCTCACCGACAATCACCTCGGCGATTGGGGCACGCAATTTGGAAAATTGCTCGTTGGCTGGAAAAAATTTCTGAACGCCGGCGCCCTCAAAGCCGATCCGATTTCCGAAATGGAACGGCTTTACAAACTTGTCAATGCCGCGAGCGAAACGGACGAAAAAGTTTTGGAAGCAGCGCGGCTCGAACTCGTCAAACTTCAAAGCGGCGACGAAGAAAACCTGAAAACCTGGCGCGAGATGATTGCGCTCTCGCAAAAGCAATTCGACGAAATTTATGCGCGGCTCGGTGTGAAATTCGACGTGACGCTCGGCGAAAGTTTTTACAACGACAACCTCGCACCGCTCGTAAATGAATTGTTGGAGATAAAAATTGCGCGCGAAAGCGAAGGCGCCATCGCCATTTTCTGCGAGGACAATCCGCAATTGAAAGATCATCCCGCGCTCATCCGCAAAAGCGACGGCGGTTTTAATTATGCGACGACCGATTTGGCGACGCTGGCTTATCGTCTGGAAAAATTTCAGCCGGACGAAATCATTTACGTCACGGACGGACGACAGCAATTGCATTTCCAACAAATTTTCGCCGCCTTCCACAAATGGCATAGCGAATCAAAAACAAAACTCGCGCACGTTTGGTTCGGTTCCATCCTCGGCGACGACGGCAAGCCGTTCAAAACGCGCAGCGGCGAGACGGTGAAACTTTCTGATTTGCTCGACGAAGCAGAAGAGCGCGCGTTCAAAATCGTTTCTGAAAAAAATCCCGATTTGCCGGAAACGCAGCGCAAAGAAATCGCGCGCGTCGTCGGCATCGGCGCAGTAAAATACGCCGACCTTTTGCCGAACCGGCAGAGTGATTATATTTTCAGTTGGGACAAAATGCTCGCGCTCAATGGCAATACGGCGCCGTATTTGCAGTATGCCTATGCGCGCATCAAAAGCATTTTCAGAAAGGCGGAAGGACAAACGCAGAGGGCAGAAATTATTTTGACGGCGCCAGAGGAACTCGCGCTGGCAAAACATCTCTTGAATTTTGGAATTACACTGGAAGCCGTGGCGGAAGAATTTCGTCCGAATTTTTTGTGCAATTATCTGTTTGAACTGGCGGGAAAATTCACGGCGTTTTATGAAAATTGTCCGGTGCTCAAGGCCGACGATGCCGCGACGCGTGATTCACGGCTGGCGCTGTGCGATTTGACCGCGCGCGTTTTGAAACAAGGTCTCAATACGCTGGGAATTGAAATTGTCGAGCAGATGTGAGCGTTGCCCGTTGCGTTTTTACTTCTTCAAAAACGCGCTGAACAAATCTATCGGCAGCGGCAGGAACGTCGTCGTGTTGTGTTCGCTCGCCATTGCGCGCGTCAGCGGATTGCTTCCGCCAATTCAATTTCTTTTTTGAGCAGCCGGTTGACGAGTTTGCCGACATCTTCGCCGCGCTTGTCCGCGACTTTGTCGAGCCACGCCTGAATTTTTGGCTCAAGATAAACGGGCAGGTTCAGTTTCGCGTTCGGACGATAGAACCGTCCGCGCTCGGCCTTTGAAAAATCATATTCTTTTTTCATAATTTTCGGTTCCGGTATTGCGCGGCTTCTTTTTTGCCGGCTTTGCGCGCGGAAATAATCCGGCAACTTGCCGCGCCGGATCCCGTCTCGCGCCATGTGTGGCAAACTACCAGCAATTGACCGCGATTATCCAGCCCCAAAGTAATCCAGCGGTCTTCGTCCGCGCTGTGCTTTTGATCGAACAAAGACATCGCCGCAGAGTCGCGGAAAACTGTCGCGGCGGTTTCAAAACTGACGTCGTGCTTGTGAATGTTCGCCACCGCCTTCCGAACATCCCATTCAAAATTATATTGAAAATCGGCCATGAACGGCGAATCAGTTTAGCACAATTTCTACTTCTTCAAAAACGCGCTGAACAAATCTATCGGCAGCGGCAGGAACGTGGTCGTGTTGTGTTCGCTCGCCATTTCGCGCATCGTTTGAAGGTAACGCAGTTGCAACGCAATCGGTTCTTTGCTGATCAACGCGGCGGCTTGCACCATTTTTTCGGCGGCTTCAAATTCACCTTGCGCGTTCACGACTTTTGCGCGGCGTTCGCGTTCGGCCTCGGCTTGTTTGGCCATTGCGCGTTTCATGCTGTCGGGCAATGACACGTCTTTGATTTCCACGGACGTGACTTTGATGCCCCACGGCTCGGTTTGGTTATCAATAATTTCCTGTAATTTCTGATTGATGACGTCGCGTTGGGCCAGCAAATCGTCCAACGCGGATTGTCCGAGCACGCTGCGCAAAGTCGTCTGCGCAATGAGCGACGTGGCTTTCCAAAAATTTTCCACTTTGACGACCGCGGCGTTGGGATCCACGACGCGGAAATAAATCACGGCGTCCACTGTCGCCGGCACGTTGTCCTTGGTCATGATTTCTTGTTTGGGAACGTCAATGGTCACGACGCGCAAATCCATTTTCACCATTTTATCCACGAGCGGAATCAGGAAAATAACGCCCGGACCTTTTGCGCCTTGCAGTTTGCCGAGCCGGAAAATCACGCCGCGCTCGTATTCGCGCAACACTTTGATGGCCGCGGTTAAAATAAAAAGCGCGACGAGAATGAGCGGAATGATGATCGCCAGTCCGTTGCCGAGAAGGTGTTGCAATGATTGTTGGTCCATAGTTTTAGTTTTATTGTTGAATTGTTACATCGTTGCATCGTTGTTCCGTTTCAACGATTCACGATGTAACCATTCAACGGTTTAATTTTTTGGTTTCACTTTCAAAGTCAGTCCGCTGATGCCGACCACTTCCACCGGTTGGCCGGTTTCAATTGGCGTTTCGCTGACGGCATTCCAAAGTTCGCCTTCGATAAAAATTTTTCCGCCGCTTGCGTCAATCCGCGAAAGCGCGTTCACGGTTTTGCCGATCATCGTTTCCACGCCCGCTCTTTTCGGCAGCCGTTGCGCGCGAATGCCTTTGCTGACAAAAAAAATAAAAAACGCCGCAGTCACGATTGTTGCCGAGACAATCCACATCATCGGCAATTGATAAACTTTTGGCGCATGATTGAACAGCATCAACGCGCCGAGAAAAAATGCGATGATGCCGCCGCCGGTCAACACGCCATGCGTCGGGGAAAAAATATCAACGACGAACAGCGCGAGCGCCAAAAGAATCAGCGCGAGTCCGGCGATGTTGAGCGGCAAAGTTGCCGACATATACAGCAGCAAAATCAACGCGAGTGCGCCCGCGATGCCGGGAAAAATCGCGCCCGGATGACTCATCTCGGCGATGATGCCGTAAATTGCGACGAGCAGGAGCAACATCATCACTTGCGGCTGCCAGAACAATTGAAAGAATTTTTCGCCCGCGCTCATCGGAATTTCCACGACGCTTGCGCCGGCGGTTTTCAAAATTTTGTCGCCGATTTTTTTGCCGTTCAATTTTTGCAGCAAATCGGGAACGTTCGTGGCGATCAAATCAATCACTTTCAATTTCAACGCTTCCTCGGACGTGATGGCTTTGCTGTCGGTGACGGAGGATTTGGCCCATTCGACATTGCGATGCCGTTTCTCGGCGATGGTCTGCATGACCTTCGTGTAGGCGTTCCCGATTTTTTGCATCATGATGCTGTTGGTGGTTTCGCTCTCGTTGCCCATGCTCACCGGATGCGCCGCGCCGATCGTCGTGTGCGGCGCCATCGCCGCGACGTCCGCCGCGAGCGTGATGTAGACGCCCGCGCTGCCAGCCATCGCGCCTTCCGGCGAAACATAAACAACGACGGGAATTTTCGCGGCGTAAAATTCCTGCACAATGTTATCCATGGAAGTGGCCAGGCCGCCCGGAGTGTTCAGTTGAATGATGAGGCACTCGTCGTTTTGACTGGCGGCGAGGTCGAGCGCGCGGGAGATGTAATTGGCCGTGGCCGGGCCGATGGCGCCGTTGATCTTGATCAGCCCGACTTGCGCGGCGTGAGTCGCCGCGACGCCGAAAACCAGTCCGGCAATTGCGATGGAAATCCAGCGCTTCATAAAAATCCCGATTTAACTGCAAAGTAACAGGAAGCGCCTGCGCCAACAATTTAATTTTGAAATGCGCCCACCGACATGTTAATCAATGATTTGATGAGCGAAGAAATGAAACCCGACGAAAAGAAATTTTGGTTTCCCGCCAAAAAATATGGCTATGGTTGGGGTCCGCCCAATTGTTGGCAGGGCTGGGTTGTGCTTCTCGCATATATTGCATTGCTCGCTGGTGGATCGTTTGTTGTGCGACCAGACAAGCATCTCGCACTTTTTATCGGGTATGTCACAATCCTCTCAATTATTCTGACCATCGTCTGTTGGCTCAAAGGAGAAAAGGCCGGCTGGCGCTGGGGCGGAAAATAATTTGTCGCGCGAAGGACGCGAAGGTTGAGAAGGAATAAAAATTTTCGCCTTCATTTTTCTTCGCGTTCTTCGCGCGACATTTCACCATGCCAATTCCGCGTTGCGGCAAACGGCAATTTGGCTTACAATTTTACGTCTGAAAATGAAGCCGCTGGATTTCAGCCATGAATTGAACCGCCTGATGGACCCGTATTGGCGCAAGGCGCGCATCGCCGCGCGCCTGCTCATCAAGCGCGAACTCGGCAAGCCGTGGTCGCCGCGCGACCGGCGGCTGGCGGAGCGGTTTGTCGAAGATCGGGGCGTCACCAACCGGCTGGTGCAACAGGCAGTGAATTGGCACAAAGCTCCATACTCATATCATGACAAGCTGGTGGATTCAAAAAATTGAACTGGATACTCCGGCGGGCGAAACCTTGCGCAAGCTGGCGGAAATTTTGCCGAAAACCCGGCCGCTGCAAATCACACTGTTTGGCTCGGCTCCGCTGCAATTGAGCATTGATCCAACTTTGTTGAGCGGCGACGTGGATATTTTCAGCGACGAAGAATTTCTCGCGGACGCGGTGGAACGCGCGGGCTTGAGCGAGAAACAACACAAACCCGGTTTTCAAGTTTGTTCGGAACTGAATTTTCGCACCAGCCCGCGTTGGAAAGATCGTGTCCGTTCAATTCAAATTGGAAACGTCACATTCATCATTCCTCATCCGTATGACATTCTTATCGCGAAATTAAATCGTCTCGAAGAAAAAGATTTGCTCGCCTTCCGCACCGTGCTTTCAAAGACCGGCCATCCGACCGAGGCGGAACTCATCAAGGAACTGCAACTGGCCGTGGATTTGTTTCGACCGTCGTTTGACGAGGAACAGGGGCACGACATGGCGAACAATTGCCGCCGCCTGTGGCCGCTGATTTACGGGCGCGAGATTGACCCGCGCGCGGAAATCATCGCGCCCGCGCTGAAAATCCGCCGCGAAGGTTACGGTGAGCCGGTGCGTGATTACAAACAGGAACTGCGCGACGCGCTGAAGGAATAATTGGTCGCGCGAAGGACGCGAAGCGGGCGAAGGAAATTTGCAGCCGATAGATGTGGGTGATTATTTGCGTAATTTTCGAGAACCATCTATCAAAATCCATATCGAAATTGATGCAATCATCAAATTGCCGACAGCAGAAATAGTCACTGACTGAAAATATCTGTCGGGATCATCGTTCTTTGAAACAATTGAATGTGTCTTGAGCTTTGAAAAATTGTAACTCTCACCGCTTTGGATATTGTCAGCCACAATGCGAAATAGAGCGCAAGCTGTAACAAGCAAAACAATCCCAACCACAATCTCAAAAATTGGAATAAATCGTTTCACGGCTTCAATTTTATTTCTGCAAAAAAAATTGTCGAACTTTCTCTGCTCCGAAGGAGCATTGGAAATTAGCCAGCCACAAAGTGGCTGGAAAATCCGCCAACAAAAATTCGTCCCGCAAGGGACGATGGAAAACATCCGCCCGATTCCGCCATGCCTTCCGGCACGGAATCAATTTGTTCGTTCCAACTAGCCACTTCGTAGCTGGCTAATTTCCCACGTCGCTCCGCGACGAATTTCAGACACGAATTTCACAAATTAACACGAATTCAATTTGTGAGAATTCGCGCAATTCGTGTCAAAAAACTCCGCTCGTTTTCACCGCGTAAAATTCTCCGCCATCGCCACGGCTTTGCGCATGGCTTTAGGCCAGTTCGACTTTAAGCTTGCGACCCAACGCCAGTGCGGCGCGTTCCAAAAGTTGGAAGGTCGCCGGAGTTTCATTTTCGGCAAAGAGAAGGTCGAGCGTCGTGCGGCTGGTTTTCATGCGGCGGCGTTTCATCTCTTGTTCAATTTGCCAGGTCACGACACGGCGATGCGCGCCAGCCTCGCATTCCGCGAGCAGACCGTCTTGTTGCAGAAAGTCGTCGAAGTTTGAACTAATGTGCGCCTCTTTCATAGAGTCATTATTGCATACGCAGGCGCGTTTTCGCCAGCGTCAAATCGTCCGCCGGAGTTTTTTGCGATTTCTTGATGAAGCCCTCCAAAAGAATCATCCGTTGCGATTAGGCAGCCTTTGACAACGAACCTTTCACCGGCTCCGCCAATTTGATTTGCTGGGCATTGATGATTTTGAACTGCCCCTGCTTGTCGTATAAAACCACGGTCTGACGGTCGGGGCTGACCATCAAATAATCCGTGTGCGTGACAATAAAAGATTGCTGGTTGCCAAGCACAATTTTTACCGGACGAAAAGGTTCGGAATGCATCAGTTCTTTAATCTCATCAGCAATCATATAGAACAGAAAATTAGCCTCCTTTTTGAAAAATGCAAACTCTTTGAAATGGAATCCGGCTCATTTTCTTCGCGGCCTTCGCGCGATATTTTTCAAGGCGAGGACGCTCGCCCCGCCAATTATTTCACCGCGAAAAATTCTCCGCCATCGCCACGGCCTTCCGCATGGCCTTGGATTTGTTCACCGTTTCCTGGAATTCATTTTCCGGCACGGAATCGTTCACCCAGCCGCCGCCGGCCTGCACGTAGGCTTTGCCGTCCTTGAGCAGCGCGGTGCGGATGGTGATGCAGGTGTCGAGATTGCCGTTGAAGGAAAAATAGCCGACGCAGCCCGCATACGGCCCGCGCACGGTCTGTTCGAGTTCGGAGATGATCTGCATCGCGCGGATTTTCGGCGCACCGCTGACCGTGCCGGCCGGAAACGTCGCGCGCATCAGGTCGTAAAGCGTCTTGCCGGCGGATAATTTTCCCTCGACCTGCGACACGATGTGCATGACGTGGCTGTATCGCTCCACGATCATCAAATCTTTTACCTGCACCGAACCGAAATCGCACACGCGCCCGATGTCGTTGCGCGCGAGGTCCACGAGCATGACGTGTTCAGCGCGTTCCTTCGGGTCGGCGAGCAATTCTTTTTCGAGCGCGGAATCTTCGTCGGAATTTTTTCCACGCGGACGCGTTCCGGCGATGGGGCGGATCTCAACCTTGCCTTCCTCGCAGCGCACATGGACTTCCGGCGACGCGCCGACGAGCGAAAATCCGTCCAGTTCCAGCAAAAACATATACGGCGACGGATTGATGGAACGCACCGCGCGGTAAACGTCCATCGGCGACGACGTGACCGGCGCGGAAAACCGTTGCGAGCCGACGACCTGGATGATGTCGCCCGCCGTGATGAGCTTTTTGGCGGCGAGGACGTTCGCGCAAAATTTTTCCCGCGTGACATTCGACGCGAACGCGACCTCGGGAACTTCATTCTGCACGCTGACGGGAATGTGTTCGCTCGGCTGTTCGAGCAGCGACACGAGCCGTTCGATCTCGCTCGTCGCATTTTCGTAGGCCTCGGCTGGATTTTCCGCTTCGTCCAAAAACGCGTTGACCAGAACGGTGATGGTCTGCGCGACGCGGTCAAAAATCAAAAGCTGGTCGGCGATAAGAAAAACCATCACGGGCGTTTTCAATTCGTCCTGCGGCGGACGCGGCACGACCGGCTCGACGTCGTGGATGAATTCGTAACCGATGAAACCGACCGCGCCGCCGGTGAAGCGCGGCAGGCCCGGCAGCGACACCGCGCGATATTTTTTCATCACGCGCTCGACGACGACGAGGCCGTCGGCAACTTGGTTGGGCGCGTCACTCCGTGCGCGCCGTGCGTCTTCCACGTTCGCGGCGGGCAGAGGACTGCCCGCCCTACCAATCAAAAAACTCTCGACGACTTTTCCGTTCTCCAAAACCTCGACGCGATTTTCCGTCTGCCGGATGACGGCGCGCGGATTGCAGCCGACGAACGAGTAACGCCCCAGATGCTCGCCGCCCTCGACCGACTCGAACAAAAACGATTCGCCCGCGCTGCGGATTTTGCGATAGGCCGAGAGCGGTGTTTCAATGTCGGCGAGCAGGCGGCGCGTGACGGGAATCACGTTGCCCTGCGCGGCCAGCTTCAAAAATTCATCAGGCGTCGGCGAATACATAGAGAATGAAGAATGAAGAATTCCGAATGAAGAAACAAACAATTTGAACGCGGCGGCTTTCGGCAGAAAGCCGGATTTTTAATTTGCGGCACTCTGCCGGGGCGCCGCTACGCACGAAATTGGATTCAATGTAAATTGCACTTGCGCTGAACTTTCTATTGGATTATTGTCTGACAAACTATGGCAGACATTAGAACAATTTCGGCGAGAAGCCTCCGGCGCGAGCCGGTGGAAGAACGGTTGAGTCCGGGCGAAGCGGTGCGTTTTTCCAAGCGTGGCGGCAAAAAATTTGAACTGCGGCGCGTGGACACCGCCCGGCGTGACTTCAATGCCGCGATTGATGCGATCTTGAAAGAGATTCCCAACGAAGGGAAACCGGTGAAAACTGATTTCGCAAAAATTCTTTTGGAAGAACGGGAATGATTGTCTATTGCGACACCAGTTTTTTGTTCAGCCGTTTTCATTACGGCGATGTAAATCACGCCGCCGCGCTGCGGCTGACAAAGAAATTTGACGGCGGCGATTTTGCGATTTGCGAAGTTCACCAATTGGAATTTCCGGCGGCGGTGCGCGCGGCGGTTCATCGCCAGAAAGACGCTCTGCCGGAGCATGTCGCCCGTCGCGTCATCAACGCGCTTGACCGCGCCGTCAACAGCCGGATTTTTTTGAAGCGGCCCGTGGACATGGTGGAAACCGTGGCGATGGCTCGTTCGCTGGGCGAGACGCACGGCTGGCGCGAACGGCACACGGCGTTTGACTTGTGGCATCTGGCCGCCGCGTGGTCATTTTCCGCCGCCGCATTTCTCACCTTCGACAAGCGGCAGGCCCGGATTGCCAAGTCGCTCGGCCTGGCTGGTTAAATTTCAAGAAATGCAGCGCGTGACGGGAATCACGTTGCCCTGCGCGGCCAGCTTCAAAAATTCATCAGGCGTCGGCGAATACATGAAACCATTTTTAGCCGAAGCGCGGAAAAAACAAAAGCAGGAAGCGTCAGATCAATTTTTGGAAGATTTGCCCGGCGGCAATCGGCGTTCAATTCGCAGAAGAGCGTTCTCCAATTGCAAAACCAATTTTTCGCGCTCCAGCTTTTCGCGGTCATTGATGCGCTGAACTTCGGAAGAAAGCTTTTCAAAGTTATTCGCCAATTCGTGCAATTCTTGACGAAGGTGCTCAATGGCCTCCTTGTTTTCTCGCGTATCGCGAGCCAGAAAAAGCAAAGTGCCAAAAAATTCAATTATCTGCTTGAACATGGCGCAGAATTTCCCGGATGCGATCCAATGTTTTGCGAGTGGAAATTTGCAGCCGTCGAATTTCCACGTCGCTGACTTTGTTGGCGCGGTGAAGCGCGGTCATTTCCCGCGTGGTCGCGCGGAGAAACGCGCTGAACTTTGTTTCGTCCGTTCCGTTTTCCGAAATCGTGGCAGCTTTCAATTTCATGTTTGAATTTTAATCGGGATTTGATTTAACACAACCATGTTTTGTGTTTTGGCGCACTCGATGGCGAATACATGAAATCATTTTTAGCCGAAGCGCGGAGAAAACAAAAGCAGGAAGCCGCAGTTTGCGGTGAAATATCATGCGAGAAATTTCAATGCTCTTTCTACAGCCAGCGGGCGCTGCTTGTTTTTCGCGCCAAAGGAGCATTTGAAAATAGCCCGCAGTTTCAACTGCGGGTATGCGCGTCCAAAACAAATCCGTCCCAACGGGACGGTTGAAATTTATTTCCACAAATATCGTTCGTCGTATTCAACACCGTGTTTCTTCAACAACATCAAAAATTCCTCCTGAAATGTCAGCTTGCGGTGATGCTCTGGCTGCCCGCGAATGTAGGCGATTGTTTTGTCCAGTTGCGAAACGCTCACGCTGAATGCGCCGTATTCTTCCTGCCATGAAAACAATCTTTGATTGGGAAATGTTTCATGAACCCATTTTGACGAACCGCCTTTGATCAGTTGCATGGCTTTTGAAATCGGGATCGTCGCGGGCAGCGAAAGCAGCAAATGAACGTGGTCAGCCACGCCGCCAATTTCCACGGCCTTCATTTTATTCTGGCGCGCGATGCCGCCGAGAAACGGCCAAAGGCGTTCGCGAAGTTCCGGCGTGATGAGCGGACGCCGTTCTTTGGTGCTGAACACGCAATGAAAATAGGAACTGACGTAGGACACGAAATTAATTCAGCCGTGCCGCTGTCAATTTGGCAATGTGAATTTTCGCGAACCGCCGAAATTAAGGAACATTGCGCGGAGAATTGTGAAAATTTGAGAGTCGCGATTGCCGTGCGCCGGAGGCGCATCTGAAAATAGCCCGCCGTTTTAACGGCGGGTATGCGGGCAAAATTGAATTCGTCCCAACGGGACGGTTGAATTGCGCGCGAATTGTTTTGAAATTTTCAGCCGCCCCTGCGGGGCTTGTCAATTTGCAATTCGAATCCCGCAGTTGAAACTGCGGGCTATTTTCAATTGTCCCTGCGGGACGGGGAATGTTGCGCCGGGCGATGCGAATACATGAAATATTTTTAGCCGAAGCGCGGAGAAAACAAAAGCAGGAAGCCGTCAATTATTTTTCAGGAATCCATTTTTTCCCGCATCGCAAACAAATCCACGCTGCTTGCCATCGCTTGAGAAGTTGCGGATGTATTTCCGAATTATATTTCATGTCTTTAGCGGTGATGAAATAGATTAAAACTCCGAAGCCAATAACTGCAACGAGCCCTATAAAAAAATTCAAAAGCCAACTCAATCCGGCAAGAATTAAAATTCCAATTACAAAAGCACAAAAATAAATTGTTCCAATAGGTTTCTGTGCTGGCGGTCTGGCAGCAATCGACAATCCTGTTTGTGATGTTCCTCCATAACTTCCAAGACCAACGTCTCCTTGCAAATCAAATCCAACTACTGTTCCTCGCTTGTTGGAAATGCCTGCTCTAAAAGTCATTTCCAAACGCTGCGTTTGCGAAGAATTACAAGCTGGACAATCAGTTCCACCGACAGTTGCTAACGAATCCATTATTTGTAATCGCATTTGCGCTGGATTTATTCTTGCGGACGACGAAGCGAGTTTAGTTTTTTCGCCGCAAGCCGGACAATCCACGACAGCATTCATTTGCCAATCTTCGTATTCGATGTTGGTTCCACAATTTTGGCAAGGATTCTTGAATAGCATAAGTTGCTTTTCCTTCCGAGTTTTAGAATAAATTTATTTTACTCACGCGACAGCTTTCACTTTTTCTTTTTATAAATTTCCTCCGGCGTTTGCAATTGCGGCTCGGTGATTTTGAAACCGCCGTTTTCGACCGAGCGGAAAAAGCAGGAGCGATAACCTTCGTGGCACGCCGCACCAATTTGTTCGACCTGGATGAGCAGCACGTCGCCGTCGCAATCAAACGCGATGTCCTTGACGGTCTGCGTGTGGCCGCTTTCCTCGCCCTTCATCCAGAATTTCTGGCGCGAGCGGCTCCAGAAATGCGTCTTGCCGGTGGCGACGGTTTTTTCCAGCGACGCGCGGTTCATCCACGCGAACATCAGCACGCGCTTCGTTTTGTATTCCTGAATGATCGCGGGAATCAAACCTTGCGCGTCAAATTTCAATTGGTCGTAAAAATTCATGTTTGAAATTTAACCGCCAAGACGCCAGGACACAAAGTTGAAATTATGGCGCATTGGTTGGCGGCGTTTCCAGAGTGGACGCTTTTGGAGGAGTTGGCGGAACGTTGGTCAAAACAGCGGCGCGGTTGGTGGGAACGCCCGGCGGATTGGTGAGCGCGGGAAGATTGTTGGTGGAAGCGGGCAGCGCATTCGTCGGCGCAATATTACTTGTCGAAATTAATTTTATCAAAACATCGGCGACCGGCGGATTTGCGGGAGTGGAAATTGAATTGATTTTTGGAACCAAAACATTGGTCGAAATTTCCGGGGCGTTGGCCGAAGGATTTTCGGCGGCGGCATTGGTGGCGGCCATTTCATGCTGAATCAGACTGCGCTGGAGCCGTTTTTTCAAGTCGTTATACATGGAATTGGTGACGGCATTCAATTGCGCGCGCGCCCCGGTGAAAAGTCCGGCGGCGATTTTTATTCGGGCGAGATGGATGAAAACGCCTTCGCGCTCGACATCGTTGTGCGCGGTGTTCAGCGCATTGGTCCAGGCGATGAGCGCGTCGTTGGTGCGCAGCGGCTTGATGCCGTAGTAACTTTGCGCGTAATCGGTCGCGAGCGGAAAATCATCGGGATCAAGCTGGACGGCTTTGCGATAAAGCGCGAGCGATTTGTC
Organism: Verrucomicrobiia bacterium; assembly: GCA_036509895.1. Lineage (GTDB taxonomy): Bacteria > Verrucomicrobiota > Verrucomicrobiia > Limisphaerales > UBA11358 > UBA11358. The sequence goes on along the minus strand of DATCEV010000039.1, from coordinate 5,677 downwards.
AAAAACCTGCTGCTCGTTGAGGCCGTAAAATTCACGGGCGTCCTTGCGATAAAGATAAACCGTCGTGCCGAGGTTTTGATAATAAACCGGCTCGCCCGGATTTAAGGCAATGGCTTTGGCGTAATAAATGAAGGCGTTGGTGATCGGGCCGTTTTCGCCGTAATAATTGGCGAGGTTGTTCCAGACGGCGGGATTTTTTGGATCAAGCCGGCGGGATTTTTCGTATTGCGCCGCCGCGCCGTCCTCATCGCCGATGTCGTTGAGAAAACTGCCATAGGCGAGATAGCCGTGCGCATTATCTGGATAACGCCGCAGAAAATTTTCGTAATTTTTGCGGACGGAATCGAAGCGGGCGAGAATGCGACGGTTCAATTCCGCGTTGACTTCGCCCGCGCCTTGCGCCGCAAACGCATTGTTGTCGCGAATCCATTTATCCACTTCGGCCTGCGCCGCGTCATCGTCGGCCATCAATTTTTGCAATTCCTTTTCCGCCGGATCGTTCGGATTTGGAAGAGAAACGGAAATGCCGGTCTGCTGTTGCATTAAATTGCTGACGGCTTGCGGCGGGTTGGTGGCCAGCGCCGCGCTCAAAAGGCCGATGGTCAGGGCGTTCACGCGAATAAATTATCACGTTTGCCCGATGAGTCGAAATCAAACTTCCTTCACAATGCCCCAATAACGTCCAGGCGATTTATTTATTTCGGCTTCAACTGCGGAAACAAAATCACGTCGCGGATGCTTTCCTGGGCATTGATGCAGATCATTTTAACAATGCCTTGAAACCCGTCTGCTCAAAATGCTGGTCGCCCGTCAACGCCTCGTGGATTCCTTCGTCTTCCATCATGGTCAGGCTCGGCATCGTCCAGCAACGCCAGATAGAAAAAAGTGTCGGCAAAAACGGCATTCACGATTTTTTCGGTTCGCCGCTGACGTAATGGCCGTGATTGAGCGCGTAATCTTTCGGCCAGTGCGGGCGCGACTTGGCCGTTTTCAAAACGGCTTGAATGAACGGATCATCTTCCGGCGGCAAATCACACGTCTCGACGCTGACTTCCGTTCCTTCCGGCAATTTGACTTCCGGCGGCAGCACCACAACGCCATTTTGAATTTTTCCCGTGAAACTCATGCCGGAAAACATAGCACTTTTTAGATGAAACTCTCAACAATTTTTCTGACCCTGATGTCACTTCGGCTTCAACTGCGGGAACAAAATCACGTCGCGAATACTTTCTTGTCCGAGGAGCATCATGCACAGGCGGTCAATGCCCATGCCCATGCCGCCGGCGGGCGGCATTCCGTGTTCGAGCGCGACGAGAAAATCCTCGTCCAGCTTTTGCTGTTCGCCGCCGGCCTGATGTTCCAGACGTTCGCGTTGTTCAATCGGGTCGTTTTGTTCCGTATAACCCGGAGAAATTTCCTGGCCGTTGATGCAGCACTCGAAAACCTCGACGGTCGTCGGGTCGTCGGGCGAAAGTTTGGCGAGCGGCACGAGTTCCTTGGGCAGATGCGTGACGAACGTGGGCTGAATCAGCGTCGGCTCGACTAATTCTTCAAAAATAGCCTGTGATACTTCAAAATCTTCTACACCATGACGAAGATATTCTTCACGCCTACTCATTTCCTTCTTCAATTCTTCCATTGCCTTCCAATTTTCTGTTACACGCGCAATCTGCAATTCAAACTCAATTCTGGGCGAGTTCCATTCCAATTTTCTGCGCGGTCGGCCAGCCACATTAATTCCTAAAAATTGTTCAGCAGCGAATAATTTTTCCCACGTTGTCATTTCAAACCAATGAGGCATCTTTGTCGCCTCTTTTATTTTGTCTTTATAACGCACTTTTTCCCAATGGTTCAAATTGATATTTTCATGCGATAAAGAATGTAACCGATGAAGTGCTGGTTCAATTGCCTGAGAAAATAATCCTATCATATTTCGCAATTCAAAATTATTCCCAGAAACATTTATAGCATCAGTGAAGAAAGTTCTTTTGAATTGTTCCAAAGCATCGCCAGCCTGTTTTGCCGCGAGACCAGAAGGTTTTGTTGAAATTTTTTCCGAACATATTTGAAGCTCGTTGACCAGATCGTCAATTTGCTTCAGCCATTTTTGTTTCAAATCAGATAAATTTTGAGTTTCAAATTTTGCTTCAGCGCTCATTTTCCGCGTGTGAACCAATTGTTCAATGGCTGAATGAATTTGAAATTGAATGTCTGTGGGACGTTCAAAAGGCAATCGAAGCGTCCCCAAAACTTTTTGCGCGACGTGTTTCACCATTTCTTCGACGAGTTTCATCATCGTCTCGTAATCGCCGAACGCCTGATACGCTTCGAGCATCGTGAATTCGGGATTGTGTTTGCGCGAGAGGCCTTCGTTGCGGAAGTTGCGGCCGATCTCGAACACTTTGTCCACGCCGCCGACGAGCAGGCGCTTGAGATAGAGTTCCAGCGCGATGCGCAGATAAAAATCGCAGCCGAGCGCGTTGTGATGGGTCTTGAAGGGTTGCGCCGCCGCGCCGCCGGGAATCGCCTGCATCATCGGCGTCTCGACTTCCACAAAGCCGCGCGCGTGCAGAAAATTCCGGATCTCGCGGATGATTTCGCTGCGCTTGAGGAAAATATCCTTCACGTCGGGATTCGCCATCAAATCGAGGTAGCGTTGGCGGTAGCGAATCTCGGTGTCCTCGAGTCCGTGCCATTTCGCGGGCGGCGGACGCAGGGCTTTCGCTAAAATTACAAAAGGTGGAACAGAAAATAACGAAGGCAACGAAGATTCTTTGTTTTCTTCGTTCGTTTCTGTTTTTTGAATTGAAGCGGCTGTGCCACCAAGTTTAATGGAAATTTCTCCAGTTTTGGTCGTGAACAAGGTTCCGCGCACGCCGACAAAATCGCCCAGATCCAAATGCGTAAAAATATTCCACAGTTCGTCGCCCAAAATATTTTTCTGGGCATAAACCTGGATGCGCCCGCTTTGGTCGCGCACGTCAATGAACATGGATTTGCCCATTTCGCGGTGCGCGGTGATACGCCCGGCAACGGAAACTTCGCGGCCTTCAACGTAATTTTTTCGGGCGTCGGCACAGGATTCGGTCGGCGTGAATTTGTTTTTGAACGGGAAAATGTTTTTCGCCTCGAGCGCTTTTAATTTTGCCCGCCGTTGTTCGATCAATGAATTGGTGTCGTCCATTCGAGTTTGCGGAGTAAATCAGAGGCAGCGCAATTTTGCACGCGCAAACCAAACGGTTGTAGGAGACGACGTAAGGAGTCTCATTTTGAACTAATGAAATTTGAGTCTCGTCACCTCGACTCCTACCCCGCCAATCGAAACTTGCCTTGATTTTTTTTGCGCCTAAATTTGCGGCAGCCGAAAGCGCAAAAAAATTTCATGATCCGTTCATTTGCATTCACGACGCAGGGCAAGTTGCATTCGCAGGACATCGAATTGTTCCTGATGCCGACGCTGCTGGCGGACACGAATCTGTTCCTGTGGGTTGACCTGGAAAAACCGATGCCGGAGGAATGGAAGGAAGTGCTGGAGCAAATTTTTCATTTTCACCCGCTTTCGATTGAAGATTGCGTCCAGCCCAGTCCCTCGCCCAAGGTCGAGGAATATTTGCCAAAGGAAGGCGATTTGTTCACGCCGTATCTTTTCATGGTCATTCACGCGGTGGATTTTGATCGCAAGGACAATTGTTTTGCGACGAGCGAACTGGATTTTTTTCTCGGCAAAAATTTTCTGGTCACTTACCACGACAAGCCGTTGCGCAGCGTCTCGACGGTGGAAGAACGCGCGATCAACGGCACGATGGGCATCGCGCGCGCGCCCGACCGCGTGGCGCATTCGCTGCTGGACACGCTGGTGGATAATTACAAACCGGCGCTCGACGATTTGTCGCTGGAGATCGCGGAACTGGAAGAGGACGCGTTGCAGAAGCCAAGCAAGGAAACGTTGAACAAAATTTTGCAGGTCAAAAAAGAAGTATTGCAGCTCCGGCAAATCATCGGGCCGCAATGCGCGGTGTTGTCGCGGTTTGCGCAAGGTGAATTCAAGCTGGTGCGTCCGCAGCTCGTGCCGTATTTCCGCGACGTTTATGATTCGCTATTTCACATCGGCGAACTGGCGCACGGCTACACGGATTCGCTCACGGGGATTTTGCAGGTGTATCTCAACATGTCGTCCAACCAGACTGGCGAAGTCGTCAAGCTGCTCACGATGATCACGGTCATCACGACGCCGCTGATGATGATTGGAACGTGGTATGGCATGAATTTCAAAGACATGCCGGAACTGGATTGGAAACACGGTTACGTTGTCGCCGGAACGGTCATGATTTTGTCCACGCTGGCGACTTATTTGTATTTCAAAAAGAAAAAATGGTTTTGAATGACGGTGAGAAAAAGAACGTTAAAAAATTTGCCAGTCTTATTCCATCAAGACCAGTTTGCTTTCTGAGGCTTCCCATTCCGGTGTGAGCGTTTCAAGGCGATGCTGGACTTCCGAAAGTTCGCGATTGATTTGCTGCGCGCGACCGGATTTTTCGTAGGTTTCCGGTTTTTCCAGTTCGGCAGTAAGTTCAGTTTGCCGCGCTTCGAGTTCCTGGATTTCCTTTTCCAGCTTGTGAACCAGTTGCTGCTGCGCTTTTTTTTCGCCGGAACGCGCCTGACGCTGTTGTGCTTCGAGGCGTTTTTGTTCCTTGCGGTCAACTGAAGGACGATTCAAGGGCGCGGATTTTTGCGGCAACGCGACTCCGTTCGTTCCGCCGGAAGTCAGCGCCGCGCGCGCGGAAGTCGCTTTCGTTTTGTCCAAATAATATTGGTAGCCGCCGGGATAATGCGTGAGCTGGCCGGCGTTGACGTGGACGACGTGGCCGGACAACGCGCGGATGAAATAAACATCGTGGCTGATGAAGACGAGCGTGCCTTTGAATTGCTTCAACGCGCCGACGAGCGCGTCAATGCTGGCCATGTCGAGATGCGTCGTCGGCTCGTCCATGAGCAAAAGATTCGGTGGGTCGAGCAAAAGTTTCACGAGCGCGAGCCGGCTTTTTTCGCCGCCGCTCAAGACGCTGACTTTTTTGAAAACGTCGTCGCCGCGAAACAGAAAACTGCCGAGCAGCGTGCGGATGAATTGCTCCGTCACACGCTGCGTCGTGTCCATCGCCTCCTCGAACACCGTGCGTTCCGGGTTCAGCATCTCGACGCGATACTGCGAATAATAACCGGCCTTCGCGTTGTGGCCGAGCGTGCGCGTGCCGGATTGCGGCACCAAAACTCCGGCGAGAATTTTCAGCAACGTGGATTTTCCCGCGCCATTTGGGCCGACTAAAACAATTCGTTGATCACGTTCCGCCAGAAAATCCATGCCGCGATAAACTACGTTTTCACCGTAAGCCTGATGGATGTTTTCGAGCGTGATGACTTTCTGCCCGCTGCGCAGCGGCTGCGGAAAACTGAAACCGATTTTGCTCGTGTCGTTCACCGGCGCCTCGATTTTTTCCATGCGCTCGATCTGCTTGAGCTTGCTTTGCGCCTGCGACGCCTTGCTGGCCTTCGCGCGGAAACGGTCGGCGAACTCCTGCAACCGCCCGATTTCGCGCTGCTGATTTTTGTAGGCGGCGAGCAGTTGCTCCTCGGCGGCGACGCGTTGCACGAGAAAATCATCGTAGTTGCCGCGATAACG
>DATCEV010000038.1:0-40903 GCA_036509895.1 Verrucomicrobiia bacterium | reverse complement strand
CGCCTGCATCACATACGTCGTTCCCGGCGTCAGGTTTTCCACGGCGATTTGACGCGCCTGCGTGGAATCCACGATGGGCAGCCATGCGCCGCCGCTGACACTGTAACGAACCTGATACGCCCGCGCATTATCCACCGGCTGTAAGCGCACCGTCAATTCCATCGCCGCATCATTCGTGATGGACAGGATGGAGGGGATGGCCAGCGGCGCCTGCGCGCGATTGGTGCTGTTGGCCTGAAAGCCCGCTGAGAGCAACATGGCCACGTCCTGGCTGGCGATGCTCTGCACATACGCCGCGATTTTGCGCAGCGAGGTGACGAGCGCTTTTTTAGCCGCATTTTTGATGGCGGTCAACTGCGTGCCGCCTTGCGCCGCGTTCACTGACGCGGTTCCATAGGCCGCCCGCTGCGCGGCGAGCGTGGTCATGTCCACCGGCGAGGTCGGGAAACTTGGATTTCCCGTCAGGCTGGCGATGACGTTGTCGGTGAAGTCACCCAGATCGGCATCTGAATAACCGGCGAAACCGAGGTTGACCCGATAATTTAGCGTATTCATTTTTAATTTTCTTTCTCTTAAGTGCTCCGATAAGAAGTTTAACTTCACCTGACCTACACGGCCAGATGTCAAATCCAGTAGCGGTTTTGTGACTAGCAAAGGACATGCCACGAGGAATCAGTCCTGTCACTTGACTCCATTTGAAACTTCATTAGAGACAAACGAAGTTTCATTCAAGCCTTTTTGGGTAAAATCAATGAGAGAACAGGTTTCATCCAGCGTTTATCTTACTCCATCAGGGCTTGAGTTAGTTAAGTTAGACATTTATCTTACTCCATCAGGGCTTGAGTTAGTTAAGTTAGACATTTTTCTTACTCCATTAACGCTTGAGTTAGTTAAGTCAGGCCCTCTTCTTACCCCATCCGAGACGGAGTGAGTTTCATTCAGGGCCAATGAACCTTTCTTTGTAGCAAATGAAGGTTTAACGGACACTTTTCAGGCCTCCTCCGGCGCAAATGAAACTCCGTCAGACCTTTTTCTTACTCCATTAACGCTTGAGTTAGTTAAGTCAGACCTTCTTCTTACCCCATCCGAGGTTGAGTGAGTTTCATTTGCGCTTTTTTACACCGTGTTTGGCCTTCCCGCGCCTGTTTTCATCGGCGATTGGATTCAATTCTGGACACACTCTGTCTCAAAGCGGGGCAATGAGGGAGCAAAAAATGGAACGACGCGAGAGCCACAATTCAAATTAAGGCCGGAAGCGCGGATTTTTTATGGGCGAGACGCTGCAATCCATTTGAATGCGATGCTCCTAATTCCAGCAAAATCCAGAACACGGACGCCGTTGGCAGGTCAAACAGCCCGCCATCAAACCAGAAGGCCACCAGCAAGACCAAAGCGCCGGCGCGACAAGTGGCTTGAAGTGATGAGTGATAAGTGACAGGTGACAAGATTTTTCCCTTCTCCGCATCAGATGGGGAGAAGGTGGCCGCAGGCCGGATGAGGTGCGGGGTTTTTCTAAAACAAAGCCCTACATACGCGACAAAACAAAGCAAGCCGGGTATGCCTAATTCCGTTCCGAGCATCAAATAGCTGTTCATGGTGAGTGCCGACGCGCCGCCCTCTGGCGGCGAATAATTTTTCTCATACGTCTCAACTGCCTTGTTCCAACCGACGCCGAAGAGATGATCCCGCATCATTTGAAACGCGCCGCGCCAGGCAGAGACACGGTGTTGTGCCGATGGCCTGCCAAAATCCATGCGTTTAACATACCACGGCGCATTGTCCGGCGTCGCGTTCCAGAAAAACCATACGACGGCTGCGACAATAAAAATTCCCGGCAAAACCAACCGCCATTGCAATTTTCCATAAATCTTTGCCAGATACAGCAAACCAATCGCCGTCCCCAGCCACGCGCCGCGACTGTAACTGAACACCAAACCGACTGCCATCATTCCCGCCGCGATGAAAAGTAGGAGACGACGTAAGAAGTCTCTGACTGATTTCCGGTTTCCAATTCCTGCTTTCTGTTTTTCAAAATGAGTCTCGTCACCTCGACTCCTACGGACAATGTGGACGGATTTTGTTTGGGACGGTGGGTGGCCGTGCGCCAGCACCCAGACTCCTTGGGTCTGGCTCATTTCCGGTTGGCCCGTGGGGACGAACGCCGTGCCAAAATCCGTAGGAGACGACGTGAGGAGTCTCTGATTGAAAAATTGAAACCGGGTTTGAAATGAGTCTCGTCACCTCGACTCCTACGAAACGGACGGGTTTTGTTTGGGACGTTTGGGGCAATGGCAGGACGAGCATCGTCCGCTGGTGGATGAGCGGGGCAACGTGATCGGCATCGTGTCGGCCAAGCTGGATGCGGCGGTGGCGCTGGCGGCGAGGATTTCAAATCACGTTTGGACTTTGGAAGAAATTGTCGGTTTGTTGCCTTGATTTTTAGCGGGTCAAGTGTAAATGTTATTCAAATAGGGCTAAATTATGCCAAGAACAAATGCAAGAACATATACTCCCGAAGAAATAGCGGTTTTGAAACGAAATTTGATTCGCGCCTTTGAGTCCCTGCTGACAAAATACCCTTTTAAGCCTGGTCAGCTTGTTCGCTGGAAAGAGGGCTTGAAAAATAAGCGCTTGCCCGAACGCAACGCACCGGCAATTGTGTGGGAAACCCTCCTTAACCCGATATTTGATAACAGCAAAACAGTTGTTGCGGGATCACTATATTTTAAAGAACCGCTTGACATAGTGTTGGGTGTCATGGATGAAGATGAGTTCGTTTTATTTCACTACGACAGTCGCCGGCTGGAGCCGATACCAGAATAATCATTCAGCAGCTTGAGCGTCGTAACATTCCGAGATTCAAACTATACCACTACCGGAAATCCCAAAGGGATTTAATCATTCAGCCCGGCGTTGGCCGATGAAATCGGGCTACGCCGGGTTGGCGGTATAGAATGGCCACAACCCTGAAAGGGTTGAATCAAATGGGCGCGAATGGCGATGCAACCCCTTCAGGGTTGAAAAATATGTTTCGGACGATTAACCCAGGGTAGCTCCTCGCCCGTCCGGCTCGGATCAACCCTGGGCTGAATGATGCAATGCCGTTGGGATTGGGGGAAGCGCACGCGGGATTCTGGACGGATTTTGTTTTGGACGGTGGGTGGCCGTGCGCCAGCTCCCAGCCCCAAAAGCTTTCGGGGATGGCTCATTTCCGGTTGTCCCGCTGGGGACGAACGCCGTGCCAAAATCATTTTGCGATGGACGTTTGGGGCAATGGGCGTTTGAATTTTTGTCGCGCGAAGGACGCGAAGGCGGCGAAGTCCGTAGGACTGGCATATTTGTAGAAACGGCGGCGTAAATGAATCAAGCTCCGTCAGGAGCGACATGGTGGCCGTCCGCAAGGACCGAATATGCCGCCCCGACGGGGCTTTGTTCCTCGCCCATCGGATGGGAGAGGATGCCGAAGGCAGGTGAGGGATTTAGTTTTTTTGGTTTTGGTTCTACAAAGATGCCGCGCCGACGGCGCTGCCGAAATGTAATGCTGGGCACGTCAATGCCAAGTTGAGGGATTGGTCAAATGCCCCACCAGCGTCTCAGTGTTTTCCAGACTTTTTTCAGAAGTCCGAAAGGCTCGCAGGTGAAATCCAAACTGCATTTGGTTTCGCGCTTAAATGAAATCTTCATTCCCGGTAATTTAGCCGAGTCATAGACAGGAAGCGTGGACAGAAAACTGTGCGGATTTTTGTCCAGTTAGAAGCAGCTAAAAAGCAAATGGTTAGCTTCCGACAAACAAGACTTCGCTTCCATTTAAAGTGACTTGCCTGACCTTTGGGCGACTGGCCTGTATCAAGCCAAGCTTCCGCCGCCTTTGACGAATTGAGTCTATAGACGGGTTGCCTGCATTCAGGCCAAACAACGCGGAACAGAAATCCGCCAGCGCTCGGTCTGAAAAAAAGCAAAGCGCGGGAAAGCGGCGGTCATTTGCAAGCCATTCACACCAATTATCAACCAACAAGCAATCAAGCGCGTCACACCGTGTCCAATCCACCTCCGGAACTTTCTTTATTGATTGAAGCGCTTTGCCGAGCCGGATAAAAAACCGGACGTTGTTTTGTTTGGCTGCTTCGAAGATGAATTGTGGCAGTTGATAATGTCTGATGCTCTTATATTTTGCCGCCTCGTTTAGGACAAATTTCGTTTCGTCCGCTTTTTCTTCGCCGATGCCGGAACCCGAATAAACGCTTTTCGGACAGAGCCGGTCACCCCAGGCACGGATAATAAGACGGTCGGTTGCTATTTGACTGCTCTGTTCTATCCCGCAATATTCGACAACTTGCGCAGGGGTGAACTTTGCAAGCCATGGAAAATGCTCCACAAATTGAGCCGGGATTAAGCCCTGCCGAAAATCGTCCTGAACCTTTGAATCAAGCGAGGAAATCCGTTCCAAAACCACTCCAATCCATTTCATGAGTTTCAAAGGTTCCGTCCAGAAAAAGATTTGAGGCCAGTTCCAATCAGTCTTGTCAGGATTTTGAATGAATTCCTGCTTTGGATTGAAAGTCAATTTCCTCAATTGCAGAGATTTTCCAAGGGCAGTGAACGTTGGTAAATCGTCCTTCACAGTTTTTCGCGTAGCGTTTTTAGTCGTTTCTTTGCCCCGACCTTTGGATCTTTTTGGAGCGCAAATTCATAATATTCGATTGCTTGCGCTGTATCACCCCAAGCCTCTAAAATTTCGCCGGTGGCTCGATAAATCATTGCATGTTGTCTTTGGTATTTTTCTGGAAGTCGTTGAGCAGCCTTGGTCAACATATCCAGAATCCCTGCACCCTTTTCTTTCTCAATCGGTTTCTCTGAACGATTCCACTCATCAAGTGCTTCCGAAAGCAATGTGAATCCATCTTGGTTGTCTTGCTCCAATTGCCGGTATGTAGCTGATTGCTCTGGCTGGCCGAGGTCGTCATAAATTTTCGCGATTTTACTATAGACAGGCGCGCGTCCGTAACATTCAGTTGGAATTTGCTCGACCCATGATTTAAGTGAGTCCAACTGTTTTTCACGATAGTAATTTGCCTTTGCAGAATTTGCTGTGAATTCAAAAGCTTCGACGAGCGATTCATAGGCTGTCGCCTGTCGCTGAAAATCCAGGTCAAACCCTTCCTCTAATGCTCGTTCCAAATTTTTGATTTTTTCTGCCTTAACTTCAGGGCTAAAATATTCTGCCAATCTTTGGCGAAGGGCCAGACCAAAATTCAAATCAACTATAGTCGGACCAACCTGCTCTTTCTGTGAGAGCAATCCTAGTTTCTCTGCTTCATTGCGCGGGACAGCATCCACATCCATTCCACTGTCGAGGTCGAACGGCGGGAATGGAAGGCCAAAAGCACTGATACGAATCCAGACGGGATCGTTCTTCAATGCAATCATTTCATTTCTTGCGAAAACCTGTCCGCCATTGTCCCTCCACTTCTGGAGCCAGTCAACAGGCTCTGCATGATGGTAGCAGTCAGATAATTGAAGTGCCGGATAAATATCCAACTCATCAGCGTTTTCTTGACCCTGCATCCAACGGAAACAGCCATGAATTAATCTGCTTGCAGTCTCGACACATAAGTTCACCCGGTCGTCATCAATTTGTTGGTTGGTTTCGGTCAGCATATTCCGAATTTCGCAATGAGTGGCTGCTTTATTTGCATTTCCCACCGCGTATTTCAGGACGGTTTCCAGAATTTTCTCTGCGGATGTCGGGCTTCCATCAACCGGCAAGAATTCAGTGACGAGAGTTTTGACAATTTGAATTTGTTCAAATGATAAGTTCATTTGGCCGTATTAAGCATCATATCGTTGGTGCCGTCCTTTTCCTGAAAGAAGCTGTTGTATTTCTGGTCGGATTTAATCGGCGGGTCGAGATAAACAAGGTCAACCGATTCATCCTTGATGTATCGCTGGAGAATGTCGAGGTTGTCGCCGTAATAAAGCGTGCCCATGCGGTGAGAATAATTGTTTTCAATCAGCTTGCAAGTTTCCACCGCTGCCCATTTTGCCGCGAGCCGCACGGCGCATCTGGGCGGCACGGTGGCGACGATTGGTTTTCCCGACCCGTCGTTGCAGGGATTTTCACCCAAGGTGCTGGCGCACGGCCACCACGGGGGAAATCGCGTCGCTGTCCGGCGCGGGGGATGACCCGCGCTATTTTCAAATCAGGCCTTTGCAGACGGCCACCATGCAGCCGGGCAAATGGCAGGACGAGCATCGTCCGCTGGTGGATGATCGGGGCAACGTGATCGGCATTGTGTCGGCCAAGGTGCTTGCGCACGGCCACCATGCGGCGGTGGCGCTGGCGGCGAGCGGGGCGTTGCCGGAGAATGTGAATTACGCGGTGAAGAGCAGCCTGCTCTTGAGCTTCCTGGAATCCGTGCCGGAGGTGGACAGCAAATTGAAAGAGCCGAATATGGTGGATGAAAAGTTTGAGCAAGTCGTAAAATCCGCCCAAGACGCCGCCGTGCTTGTCCTCGTTTATTGAGTAGCAGCGGACGTGAGTCCGCTCAAACTGAAGTAAGAGCGAACTGACGTTCGCTGCTACGCCCGAGGGTTTGAGGACGTGGTGAAGTCGGCGCAGGACGCGGCAGTTTTAGTTTTGGTTTATTGATTTTATTACCGCGAAAGAACGCAAGGAACACAGAGAAGATTTTTTTGCGGTCTTTGTGTTCTATTGCGGCTGAACCAGTCGGCGGCGGTGCTCGTTCTGGTTTATTGAATCAGCTTCAAAAATTCTTTTTCGTCAATAATCTTCACGCCGAGCTTTTGCGCCTTGTCCAATTTTGAACCGGCTTCCGAGCCGGCCAGAACAAAATCCGTGTTGCCGCTCACGCTGCCGCTCACTTTGCCGCCCAGCGATTCTATTTTGGCGGAGGCTTCTTCACGTTTCAAATTTGGCAGCGTGCCGGTCAGCACAAAAGTTTTTCCGGCGAACGGCAGCGCGGCGGCTTTCGTCGCGGAAATTTTTTCACTCGCGGGATGAATGCCGAGTTCTTTCATCCGCCGCAAAATTTTCTTTCCATTTTCGCGGGCAAAAAAATCCAGGACGCTTTTGGCGACGACCGGTCCAACTTTGGTCACGATTCCCGATTCTTTTTCCGCTTTGCTTTTTGACGGCGCGGCGAAATTGGATTTAATCAATCTTCCGGCAATTTCGGCAATTTCATTTTTGAACGATTCAAGCCGTTCGGGATTTTTCTTGCGAACGCTCGAAACTTGCGACGTTTTTTCATGATAATCCAAAATGTCTTTGAGCAATTGCGATTTTGCAACGTCGTCAATTGTCTCGTGAAATTTCGCCAAATCCTGCGCGGTTGTTTTGCCAACGTCAGAAATTGCGAGCGCAAAAATCCAACGCGAAAGCGGAAATGTTTTCGCGCGCACAATCGCTGCAATCGCTTTCGTTGCATTTTTCTCGCCAAAAATGCGCGGCGATTCTTCATTGCCAAGATTGAGCGTGGCGAGTTGTTCCAATTTCAACTCAAACAAATCCAGCGGCTCGCGAACGAGATTTCGCTCGACCAATTTGTCCGCGACAATTCCGCCGACGCTCTCGATATCCAGCGCGCCGCGCGCGGTAAAAAATTCCAGTCGCCGCGTCGCTTGCGCCGGGCATTGCAAATTTTCGCAGCGCCACGCGGAATAATTCGGGTCGCGCGAAATTTTTCCGCCGCACACGGGACATTTTCCGTGAAGAAATTTTTCAAAATCAAACGGCTCGGAATTTCGCGGACGTTTTGCTTCGACGACGCTGATGACTGCGGGAATGACTTCGCCCGCTTTTTCGATCACGACGGTGTCGCCAATGCGGATGTCTTTGCGTTTGATTTCGTCTTCGTTGTGCAACGTCGCGCGGCTGATGGTGCTGCCCGCGAGAAAAATCGGTTCGAGTTCGGCGACGGGCGTGAGCGCGCCGGTGCGCCCGACTTGAATCGTGATGCCATTTAATTTTGTTTCGGCTTGTTCGGCGGCGTATTTGTAGGCAATCGCCCAGCGCGGCGCTTTGGCGGTGAACCCGGCGCGTTCGCGTTGCGCAAAAGAATTTAATTTGATGACCGCGCCGTCAGTTTCGTAAGGAAAATTTTTGCGAACTTTGTCGAGTTCGTTAATTGCGGAAATCAATTCGTCGGCGGAATGACAATGCCAAATCTTTTCCGGCGTTTTGAAGCCAAGCGATTTGAGCCAGTCCAAAACTTCCGTGTGCGTTTCGGGAATTTGCGGACGGGCTATTTGCGCGCCAAATTCCGTTTTGCCGAGATTATAGACGACGATGTCGAGCGGACGTTTGGCGACAAGTTTTGAGTCAAGTTGTTTGAGCGAACCGGCGGCGGTGTTGCGCGCGTTGGCATAAGTTTCTTCGCCGGCGGCTTTTTGTTCAGCATTCAATTTTTCAAATCCGGTTTTGGTCAGAAAAACTTCGCCGCGAACTTCGAGGGTTTCTTTTGTAGGAACCGACGTAAGAAGGCTCTGATCTGTTTTTTGGGAAAATAGAGACTCCTCACGTCGTCTCCTACGAAGAATTGTCGGCACACTGCGAATGGTTTTTATATTTGCGGTCACGTCGTCGCCCGTGGTTCCGTCGCCGCGCGTCGCGCCGATGGTCAATTTTCCATTTTCGTAACGCAAGCTCACGGCCACACCGTCCACTTTGGGTTCGACCGACCAATCCAATTTTTCATCGGGCAAAAGTTTTTGGACGCGTTTGACGAAATCGCGGACTTCATCCTGCGAATACGTGTTGTCCAAACTCAACATCGGCAACAAATGGCGAACCTGTTGAAATTGTTTGAGCGGTTCGCCGCCGACGCGCTGGCTTGGCGAATCAGAAGTCGCGAGTTCGGGAAAATTTTTTTCGAGGTCGAGGAGTTCGTGATAAAGCCGGTCGTAATCGCGGTCGGAAATTTTCGGCTGCGCCTGGACGTAATAGGCAAAATCGTGCGCGCGGATTTCCTCGGCGAGTTGCGCGTGGCGTTTTTTGGCTTCGATTTGGGTCACGGCAAAATAATTAACGCAAAGGCGCAAAGAAGCAAAGGCGCGAAAATTAAACCAAAATAAAATTCACCCAAGCGTTAAGCGAAAAATTTTGACCGGAGCGCAAAGGAGTTCTACGTTGGCGGCGTGCATAGGAGTTTGGCCAGCCGGTTTCATCCTGAAAAGCAGTGGTTGCGGCGCGCGCCGCTGCCAAAATCCTACACGGATTATCTGGGCCGGAAATTATTTCTTTTTTTGCTGACCGTCCAGGGACTCGGCGCGTTTGCGTTGATCACGCTCGGCGTGATTTTGACCAAGTTCGGCGTGGCGCCAAACGTGATGCGGCCATTGATCCGCAAAGAAATCGTGCGCGCGGGAATCAATTTATTGCCGATGTTTTTATTCGTGGCGCTGGCGCTGGGATTTTTGGTCATCGGCCAGATGGTTTCGGCGGCGGCGCGTTTTGGCGCGTTCAATTACATCGGCACGGTGATGGTGATCGTCGTGGTGCGCGAACTCGGTCCGCTGCTGGCGGCGGTGCTGGTGCTGGCGCGCGTCGGCACGGCCAACGTGGTAGAATTGGGCACGGCGCGCGCCATCGGCGAAGTCGAGGCGCTCGAAGCGGTGGGCATTGATCCGGTGCATTATTTGATTGTGCCGCGCGTGATCGGCATGACGCTCGGCGTTTTTTCGCTGACGGTTTATTTGATCCTCGGCGCGCTGGGCAGCGGATATTTATTTTGTTTTTTGCAAAATGTGCCGCTGACGCCGGGCGATTATTTTAAGGGACTCGCCGGCTCCTTGAGCTGGCTGGATTTTGCGCTGCTCGCGTTGAAAGCCTGCGCGTTTGGATTTTTCATCGCCATTGTGACGTGCTATCACGGGCTGGCGCAGCCGCTGCACTTGCAGGAAGTTTCACGCGTGACGGTGCGCGCGGTGTCGCAAGGCATCGTCGTGTGCGTGCTGATTGACGCGCTGTTCATCATTCTTTACCTCGCCGCATGAACGAAAATCAAAATGAGATCATCATCGAAATGCGCGGCGTCGCCGTCGGCACGATGCGCGATTTGAGCCTGACCGTTTTGGAAAATGTGAACTGGAGCGTCGCGCGCGGAGAATTTTGGGTGATTGCCGGAAGCCAGTATTCCGGCAAAAGCGATTTTTTAATGATGACCGCCGGGCTGATGCCGCCCGTTGCCGGCGACTACAAACTTTTTGGAAATGAGACGCAAATTTTCGACGAATCGCGCCTCGCCGACCGTTTGCGGCTGGGATTTATTTTTGAAGACGCGCCGCTGTTCCATTTTTTAACCGTGGCGGAAAATATCGCGCTGCCGTTGCGCTATCACAAAAATTTATCGTCCGAAACGGCGGCAACGGCCATTGAGGAATTGCTCGAATTGACAGAATTAAAATCCGTGGCAAACGAGACGCCGGCGAATCTTCCGCGAAGCTGGCAAAAACGCGCCGGGCTGGCGCGCGCATTGGTGTTGCAACCGGAAATTTTGCTGCTCGATAATCCGTTCGGCGGCCTCGACGCCCGCCACGCGCAATGGCAGTTGCGTTTTCTGGACGGACTTTGGCGCGGCCACAAATCGTTCGGCGAAAAACCCATGACGATTATGGCGACGACTGACGACCTGCGGCCGTGGCGAAACGGGGAGAGAAAATTTGCGCTGTTGAAAGAAAAACACTTCGTTCCCGCCGGTTCCTGGAATGAAATCGCGTCGGCAAGCGAACCGATCGTCAAAGAATTATTGGCCGCGCCGATGGAAACTTTTGAGAACGCGATTGAAAAACAAAAAATCGAAACCACACTATAATTTATGGCACTCCAAGATTTGACCCCGCAATTGCGCACGCGCTTGAGCCGGATGGAACGCGCCGTGGGCTGGTTCGTTTTTCTGGCGACCGCGTTGCTGCTTTTTGGCTTTGGCTATTACCTTTATCAAAAGGCGCAGCAAAAAGGCTGGTTCGTCATCAAGGCAAAATTTCATACTTACATCAAAAGTTCGACCGGCCTGAACATCGGCGATCCGGTCGTGATGATGGGATTTTCCGTCGGCCAGATTTTGAGCGTGCACCCGATGCAGCCGCGCGATCCGCACAATGTCGAAGTGGTTTTTGAATTGCGCGATCCGTATTTTCGTTACATCTGGTCGCAAGGTTCGCTGGTCAAAGTCAACGCGGCGGATTTTCTCGGCAAGCGGCAAATTGAAATCACGCGCGGCACCAATGGTTACGCCATTTGCATCACGCAACCGATTTCCGTTTTCACAAATCTCGACGAATTAAAACAGCTCGCCGTTTCGCAACCGAATCAATGGCAACTTTCGCAGGACATTTTTGACGAAAATTCCAATCTGGTTTTTGGCGCCTACACGACGCTCGACGCGACCAACCTGCAACGCATTTCCGAATTGGGCCACGGCCCGGTGAGCGCCTATAATAATACGGAAAAAGATAAAAATCATATCGTCGCCTCATGGCATCCGCGCGATCACCGCTACGAGGAATTCACGCCCGCACGCGATGCGGCGTGGCTCAAGGCGGTTGAATCGCCCGCCATCACGGAACAATTGCAGGCGATGGTTTCGCAAGTGCAGGCGGCGTTGCCGGGCATTCTTTCATTGACCAATAAAATTGCCGCCGTGCTCGACAACACGGCCAACGCCACCTCCAATTTGAACGTCACGATTTCCGCCGCGCAGCCATTGCTCACGAATTTCACCCTGATCAGCGCGCAATTGCGCGAGCCGGGCGGCGTTTTGAACTGGGCGCTCGGCACCAATGGCGGCGATCAATTTCAAGGCGTTTTGACCAACGCCAATTCCTTGCTCGCGCACACCGACACGAATTTGAACACGCTGGTCATCAGCCTCGGGCAATCGCTGAATAATTTGTCCGACATCACGAGCAACTTAAATATGCAGGTGCAGGAAAATCCGAATTTACTTTTTGGAATTGTCAAAACCATCGGCGACGCGGACGATTTTGTGCAGGGGTTGAAACATCACTGGCTGTTGCGCTCGGCGTTCAAAAAGGAAAATGAAGCGGAGGCGGCCAAGGAAAAACATTAAGCGGCCTGGCCAAGAAAACGGCGGAGGCGATTGATCATCGTGTCCGCAAAACGTTCGTAAGGCACGAGCGGGCGGCCATAAATTTTTATCTCGTCAATCGTCGCCAGCGACATGCAAAAATCCAGATCGTGAAAGGAGCGGTCGCGTTTGACGCGGCGCAGCCAGCGGCTCAAATCGGTGACTTCTTCAATCTTATCGTCGAGGCCGGTGTGAAAAGACATGTTCCATTCGTCGCGGCGCAAATAACCTTCGGCCTCGCCTTTGCCGTCGAACCACGAATCGCATAATAAAATGCCAATGGATTTTCCCAGGCAATCGCCGAGCCGGTAAAAAACTATCCGGGAATGCGTTTCGGAAAATTGATCAAAGGCGATTTCGAGCGCGTCGTCCGGCGGCGGCGTAAATTTCGTCTGGAACCCAAAAAGAAAACCGCCCTGCTCGGCGCGCGATTTTTCGACGCACAAATTTTCCTGAAAAATCCAGAGGCAATCGGTGGAAAAATCGTGTTCGACGAGCAATTGATTCCAGATGTCCAGCGCCCCGGTCAATGTTGGACGATTGATTTTGGCGGAATTCATGACAATGAACTGTGGCTGCTTTGAAACCAATCTGCAAACAATTTGATGCCGTCCGCAAATTTTATTTTTGGATGGTAATTCAGTTTCTCGCGCGCTTTGGAAATATCGGCAAAGGTGATCGGCACATCGCCCGGCTGCTTCGGCTGGCGATCAAGGATCGCTTTTTTGCCGAGCGCGGCTTCGAGCAATTCGATCATGCGGCTCAAAGAAATCGTTTCCGATTCGCCCAGATTGAAAATTTCAAAACCAAATTCTTTTTTTGTCGCGGCAATAATTCCGTCAATCGTGTCTGAAACGAAAGTGTAATCGCGCGCCGTGCTGCCGTCGCCAAAAACTGGAATGGGTTTGCCGTCCGCGATGAGCCTCGCAAATTTATGAATCGCCAGATCGGGCCGCTGGCGCGGACCATAAACTGTAAAAAACCGCAGCATGGTCACGTCCATTTTATGAACGTGATGATAAACGTGGCCGAGCGCTTCGCACGCCAACTTGCTCGCGGCATAAGGCGAGATGGCGGAAAAAATCGGATCGCTTTCTGAAAATGGCACTTTGGAATTGACGCCATAAACCGACGATGACGAGGCGATGATAATTTTTTCGACGCCGGATTTTTGCGCCGCTTCGAGGACGTTGACCGTGCCTTCGACATTCACGCGTTGATAAAGCGCCGGTTGCTCCAAACTGGGGCGAACGCCGGCGCGCGCGGCCAGATGAATGACTTGATCGAATTTTGCAGAAGAAAAAATTTCGTCGAGCGCGGTCGGGTCGCAAATATCGCCGTGAAAAAATTCAAACGGCTTGGCGAGCGACTGGATTTCGCGAAGGTTGGCTTGTTTGATTTTTGGATTGTAAAAATCGTTCAAATCATCAAGCGCCCAAACGCAATGGCCATCGCGCAACAGCCGTTCGCAAACGTGCGAGCCGATGAAGCCCGCGCCGCCGGTGACCAGAAAATTCATGCTCGAAAAGCTAAACATCAGCAGGCAATGTGTCGAGTGCCGCGTCATTTCCGGCCAAATTCACGCGGCCTCCAATTGTCTTAATAAAATAAAAGTAAATCCAACATTCCCCCCTTGACCATGAATCTTCTTGTGATATTTTTAAGGACGCCTCGAAATTAACATCATCAATTTCGTTGCCGTCAGTATTCGGAGAAACCTATTGGATTTAGTATTTTTATGAATCGCATCTGTTATTCTATGATTCGTCGTATCGTAAAAGTCCTCGCTTTAAGCATGGCTTTGTTCTGTCTAAATTCCAATTCCCAAACCCCGGATTTTGGCCCGAACGTCATCATTTTTACACCTTCGACTCCGACGGCAACGATTCAAAGCACGCTGAACAATATATTCGCGCTACAGTCGAATGTGGACTCAAGTCAATTTGATGCGAACCGATACGCCATTTTCTTTCAGCCTGGAAACTATACTAACATTGACATCAATATGGGTTATTATATGCAGGTGCTTGGTTTGGGGCAATCGCCGGACGATGTAACTATCAGTGGTATGTTGGAGTCTTATGGATTTAATTCTGGAAACGCCACTGAAAACTTCTGGATGTCTGTGGAAAATTTGGCGCTGGTTCCAACCAATAACAATTCTACTATTATTTGGGCCGTTTCACAGGGCACATCACTTCGCCGCGTTCATATTGAAGGTTCGCTGGCATTGTCGGCGGGAGGTTATACCAGTGGCGGTTTTATGGCTGATTCCAAAGTTGATTCCTCGGTCAGTTCGGGATCGCAGCAACAGTGGCTGTCGCGAAATGACATTTGGGGCAACTGGTCAGGAGCCGTCTGGAACATGGTATTTGTCGGAGTTTCAAATGCACCTGCGGGAACGTGGCCCGGCACTCCTTATACGGTCATCGCCAAAACGCCCTTGATCCCGGAGGAACCTTATTTGTCGGTGGACAATAATAGTAACTACATTGTCATGGTGCCCGCTCTGCAAACTAATACCATAGGAACTACGTGGGCATCGGGACCGACTTCCGGAACTTCAATTCCTATTAGTCAATTCTATCTGGCGCATTCGGGAACGGATAATGCCGCAACCATCAACGCTGCGTTAAGCGCCGGACAGAACTTAATTTTGACTCCAGGAATCTACCGCTTAACTAATAGCATTCTGGTAACGCGACCAGACACAATTGTTCTGGGACTCGGATACCCGACATTGATTCCCACGAATAGAAATCCCGCCATGATAATTTCCGATGTTGATGGCGTGAAGGTGTCGGACATTATTTTCGATGCCGGAACGACTGCTTCGCCATCGTTGTTGGAAGTTGGGACGACGAAGAGTTCGGTGAATCATTCGGCAGATCCTATATGTCTCTATGATATTTGCAGCCGGGTCGGGGGAGAATTTGCCGGGACTACGACCAATTGCGTGACGATTAACGCCAATGATGTCATCGGAGATAACCTGTGGTTGTGGCGAGCAGACCATGGCGCCGGCGTAGGCTGGACCCGGAATGCTTCTCAGAGCGGGCTGGTAGTCAACGGCGATAGTGTAACCATGTATGGCTTGTTCGTGGAGCATCATGAACAATATCAGACATTATGGAATGGCAATTGGGGACGTGTTTATTTTTACCAATCCGAATTGCCTTATGACGCGCCCTCTCAAAGCGCATGGTCGCACGGTGGCGTGAAGGGTTATGCGTCTTATAAAGTAGCGGATTCAGTCACCAGCCATCAAGCTTACGGGCTTGGCGTCTATGGTGTGTTTATAAACTCAACCGCGAGTTGCTTTAATACCATAGAAACTCCAACCAATTCCCAGCAAGTCAATGTGCATGACATGATAAACATTTATATTACCGGAGAAGGCGTCGGTGAAATGACCCATATCATCAATGGCACCGGCAGCACGGTCGGTCCTGATTATGGGCAGACAACGGCCAATTCCCTCTGGCTTAATCCTACCTTTAATACCAACGCAGAGTTTGATAATGCCGGAACAAATGTCATTATTTCTTTCCCTACTGAATCCTGGCATTCTTACCAACTCCAATATAAGAACGCGCTGACCGACCTCAACTGGTCAAGTCTGGGCGGCCTCACCGGAGGAAATGATGCGCTGGAAACGATCACCGATCCCGCTTCGGCCACCACCCGTTTTTACCGCCTCAAGGCTTATTGATTCTAAATGCGTTCACAACCCGTTTAACACATCAATCAATTGCCGCAGGCGTCCATAATCCCGGCGGTTAAAAACGAAGGCGATGCGTTTCAATTGCAGATGCTCGTTGTGTTCGACTTCTTCCGGCGTCGGTTTGATGATTTGAATTTTTCCTTCCACGATGATGTCGGCAAAATCCTCGTTCATCGCGGCGAGGGCGGATTCGTTCGGCGCATTCTTCAGGCGCATGACGAATAAATCCTTCACAAAGCGCGTCGAGTGAAAATTTCGATAGAAGCGCGCGATGATTTTTACCGCGCCCCCGGCAGAATCGGTGATTTGATAAAGGTTCAAGTCAGCGGGCGAAATCAAGTGCGCGCTTAAAAGTTGCTCGCGGATGTTGAGGTCAAAAGTCTTCCAATACGCGCCGCCGGGTCTGTCCACGAGCACGAGCGGCATAAGCTGGCTCTTGCCGGTCTGCATGAGCGTGAGCGCCTCGAAGCCTTCGTCGAACGTGCCGAAGCCGCCGGGGAATAAAACAATCGCGTCCGAGTGGCGGATGAAAATCAGTTTGCGCGTGAAAAAGTATTTGAACGTCACCAGTTTTTTGTCCTCGGCGATGATTGGATTGGCGGATTGCTCCCACGGCAGGCGGATGTTGACGCCAAAACTATTTTCCGGCCCGGCGCCTTCGTGGCCGGCCTGCATGATGCCGCTGCCCGCGCCGGTGATGACCATGAAACCAGCCTCGACGATTTTGCGCCCGAACTCGACGGCCTGCTGATATTCGAGTTTGTCCGGCGACGTGCGCGCGGAGCCGAAGATGGTGACTTTGCGTTTGCCGAGGTAAGGCGCAAATAATCTGAAGGCGTAACGCAATTCCCGCAGCGCCGTCTTGATGATGCGCACATCGCCGGTATCCTGCACGTCGGTCAGCAGTTTCAGCGCGTTCTCGATGATGTCGGCGACTTCGTTCTCGTTGTGGCCGCCGCCTTTGAACTCGATGAGTTCCGCGATGCGCTTTTTCAATGCCCCCTCGCCGGCGGATTTTTGGCTGCCGTTCCGTGCTTTCATGGGCAGAGAATAATTCCCGTTCCCCTGAATGCAAGCGCCGCGCGCGCTGCGCTATTTTGCGCCTTGACATCCGCGTGGAAGAAATTATGCTCCGCGCTCAATTATTTTGCGAGCAGCCGCGCGTGCGGAACCGTCTCGCCCGTGAAAGGAAGTGAGTCCCTTTGACAGAAATTAAACTAAAAAAAGGCGAACCTGTGGATCGCGCGCTGCGCCGGCTTAAGAAAAAAGTTGATCGCGAAGGCACGTTGAAAATCGTGCGCAGCCATCGCACCTTTGAGAAGCCCAGCGAAAAACGCCGCCGCAAGCAAAAAGTCGCGCGTTTCTCCGCCATGCTGACCGCGCGCTACGCGGACTTGTGACCCGCTGCCGGATTCATTCGTTGAACCGCCGGATGGTTTTTGGCGGTTCAACGATTTATACTTCCACCGCGCAACCCTTGAACGATCCAACGCCATGTATTCCTTTTCCACCTGCTGGAATTCCCATCGCCACACCGATGGCCGCGCCATGCTCCGCGAGCTCCGCGACCTCGGCTTTGACCACGCCGAATTGAGCCACGGCATCCGCCTCAGCCTCGTGCCGGGGATCCTCGCCGCCGTGGACGCCGGCGAGATCAAAATCTCCAGCCTCCACAACTTCTGCCCGTTGCCCCTCGGCGTCGCCAAAGCCGCGCCCAACCTCTACGAATTTTCCGCCGCCAGCGCGCGCGACCGCGAACTCGCCCTCAAGCACACCCTCAAGACCTTTGAATTCGCCTCTCGCGTCAAAGCGCAAATCGTCGTGCTGCACCTCGGCCGCATCGAACTCAAAGATTACACCGGCAAGCTCGGCCAAATGCTCCAACGCGGCGAAAAAGAAACTTCCCGTTACGAAAAACTCCGCGCCGAAGTCTTGAAAGTTCGCGCCGCCAAAAAGGAAAAATTCTTTGCGCACACCAAAGAAACCCTGCGCCACCTCCTGCCCGCCGCCGCGCAGCGCGGCCTCACCCTCGGCTGCGAAAACCGCCAGGCCCTCGAAGAAATCCCCCTCGAATCCGACTTTGAAGATTTCTTCCGCGACCTGGCCAGCCCGCACCTCGCCTACTGGCACGACACCGGCCACGCGCAGATCAAGGAAAACTTCGGCTTCATTCGCCACGCCGAATTTCTCCAATCCCTCGCGCCTCGCCTCGCCGGCTTTCACGTCCACGACGTTATCTTTCCCACCGGCGACCACGCCGCGCCCGGCGCCGGCATGATTGATTTCGCCGCCCTCAAACCCTTCGTCAAGCCCGCGCACGTCAAAGTCTTTGAATTAAGCCCCCAGCTTTCCGTGGCCGAAGTCCGACGCGGCATCGCCCATCTCAAGGCCATCTGGGGCAACGAATGACCCCCGTAGGGGACGACGTGAGGAGTCTCAAATCCCTTTAGCCACAGATACACACAGATGAACACAGATGAAAAATAGTCAGAGCCTCGTCACCTCGTCTCCTACGGGGAGTAGGAGACGACGTAAGGAGTCTCTAATTGGTTTTCATCCGTGTCCCTCTGTGTTCATCTGTGGTTAAAGGGTTCACCCCGGCGCCGTGAGGCTCACGGGCAGACTCCCCACACCCGCTGGCGCGCCGCCCGCGCGACCTCACGGCCCGATTAAAATGCGGTAGAAGCGCTGCGCGTTGGTGGCGTTGGGATCAATCAGAATGAACGAATTGGTCGTCGCGCTGTTGGTGCTGAAAAGCGACAGCCAGTGGGCGGAACTCAAATTGGTGGACATTTGAACCGTGTAACCTTGATGGGCCGCGCCGGTGAGCCGCATTTGAAATTGATTGGCCGCCCAGGCGGGCGAACCCAGAACGGGCTTGGGATTGACGATGAGCGTGAACGACTGGGTGACGGTGAGTAAATTATAATCGGTCAGGCGCACGCTGAAAGGGTTCGTCCCGCCGGCCGCCGGCACGCCGGAAAGGAGGCCATTGGTCGAAAGGGTGAGCGCGGAAGGCAGGGGTGGCGAACCGTTGGCGAGGGTCCAGGTGTAGGGCGTCGTGCCGCCGGAAGCTTGCAGTTGATTCGTGTAGGCGACGCCGACGGTGGCATTGGCCAGGGACGCCGTCGTGATGCCCAACGAGCCGGAACCGCCGCCGGCCGGCTGGACGACAAAATCCTCGCCCGCCGCGTTGTTATTGTTGATGCTCACGTCCAGGTTGTCCGGGCACTGATAATTGCCGCTGCCCAGGATGCCGTCCAAGCTGCTGTCGCCGCCGTTGCAATTGAGACTGACGCTCCAATCCTCGCTGTTGGCGACGTTCATGGAATAATTGCCGCTGCTGTCGGTCTGCGCTTGCGCCTGATAACTCGCGCCGCCGATCATCGCATTCGCATTCACCGCCACGCCGCTGACGGGCGCGCCGTTGAACGAAACATTGCCGGTGATTTGATTCGTCGCCAGGAGGGCGATGAAATCCTGGCGCACCGCGTTCCCGACCGTCAGGTTCGTGCCGCCATTCTGTTGCAGCGCTGATTGTGAGAAGATGTAATTGGGCCAACTGCTCTGGTTGTCAATCCCCGCCTGCCACAGGTCGCTGCCGCCCAGACCGCCCACTACCACGGTGACGTAATTCCCGTTCGTATCGGCGTAGCCGTCCGATTGATACATGCCGTTGCCATTATTATCTTGATCACTGTCCTCGCCATAGACGGCTACCGCTCCCGGCAACGGGTTTCCCAAATTATCTTTGACCGTGCCATAAAAACACGCCGTGCCCTGGGGCAAAGCAAGGGTCACGCCCGCCACACTGCCGGTCGTGGTATCCACCGTCGTTTTACCATTCAAGCCCACGTAGCCGTGGCCAGCGAGCGACGCGCTGTCGCCGCCGATTTTCCATTGATTGGCCGTCACGCCTGCGGTGAAATTGCCATTGGGGTCCGTGATGCCAAGCGCCAGCAGGCTATTATCCCGCGTTTGCACCGGCACTAAAAGTCCCGGCAACCCGAGGCTGGAATTATTGGCGTCCACCATTTGGCCGGAAATGGTTTGCGTCGCCGCCATGAGGTTCAAGTTGGCGCTCAACGTCGCGCCATGGGTCAACGTGAACGACGGCCCGGTCTGAAAGACGGCCACAAAATTACTTTTGGCCGCCGTCAGCAAATAAGTTCCCGTCGGCGCGGGCAGCGTGTAAATGCCGGAATTATTGGCCACCGCGCCGCCCACCGGATTGCCGTTCGCGCCGGCGGGAAGCAAAATGACCAGGGCATTGGGAACGGCCACGCCATTGCTCGCCACCGTGCCCGTGAACTTCTGCGCGTAGGGGAAATTGCTGACGGTGAAAGCATTCGTCAGCGGCGCGAAATGGCCGCCCGGGCTCGACAGCTTGACCAGATAATTGCCGTCGAACGTCTGCAAGAAATCACTCTGGAAATTCAGCCGGGCCGTGATCGTGCCGTTGGCCGTGCCGTCCGTATCGCCCGGCACATTATTGTTCGTCACGCCGCCGATCACGAAACTCGCGCCGTCCGTCAGATTATATTGCTGCCACAACAAGTCGCCGCCATCAATGACGCCGTTGGTGTTCGCGTCCAGAAATTTTTGCACCACCACCGTCTCCGCATTGGTCAATCCCGTCACCTGCAAAGTGATCGGTCCGTTGTAAGTGTTACTGACGGCGGCGGGCGAGATAGAAAACGCCACGGTTGCGCGCACGGGCGGCGCAATCAGCGCCATTGCCAGGACACCCCCCGCCAGGATGAAGAGTCTGATCAGTTTCATAAAGGTTATTTTTGAGAGGAACGGCCCTGATTTAGACCAGACGCCCTGCGAGAAAGCAAGCACTTTAATGACTTATTTTCACCCCGGCCCGTTTGATCAGAGCCAGCTTACGTTGGCGGCTACCGCGTAGCAGCGAACGTCAGTTCGCTCACTCTAAAATCAGAGCCGACTCACGTCGGCGGCTACGGATTGAAGCCGGAAACGACGTGAGGAGTCTCTAAACTATTTTCCATCTGTGTCCCTCTGTTCCTCTGCGGCTAAATCATTTTTCCTCCGCCCACCCGCCTTCGTAGCAGCGGACCCGAGTCCGCCCCCTTTCAATTTAGAATGAGCCGGTTCACCTCGCGGTCATGGTTGGGCAGATTTTGCGCTTGCCGGGGGCCGGGAATGAAATATGTTTTCAACATGGCAACCTCCGAAATGATCGAGGCGATCCGCCGCCTGCCCGCCGCCGAGGCCGCGCGGCTATTCGATTATTTATTTTCCGACGCGAGCGAATTAGACCGGCTGCTGGCCGCCTTTGACCGGCTGCCGCGCAAAAATCGTCTGAGCGAAGAAGAAATCCTCGACTTGCCCCGTGCGCATTCTGCTCGATAGCAATGTCTGGCTGGCCATTTTGACCACGGACGGCCACTGCCGCCGGATGTGGCGCCACGCGCGCCACCCCTCCACCCTCTGCGCTTCGCCCGCAATCCTCGCCGAGATCGAGGAAAAACTGCGGCTTAAATTCGGCTTCCATCCCCGGCACGCCCGGTTGCTCACCGCCTTCGTCCGCCGCCAAACCGTTTCGGTTGAGACCCCCCATCCCTCGCCGCAAATATGCCGCGACCCCGATGATGACCTCATTTTGGCCGCCGCCGCCCAGGCCGCGTGCGCCTATCTCGTCACCGGAGACAAAGACCTGCTGGTGTTGAAACGATTTGAAGGGGTTGCCCTAGTCACTCCCGGCGAATTCGCCCGATTGATTTCGCCCGTTTGATTCCTCGTCATGGAATCATTTTCGCGCCTTGGCGTCTTCCTGTTTTCCTTTATCGGCGGATGAGCTTCACCCCGGCACCGTGAGGCTCACCGGCAGACTCCACAGGCCCACTTGACTCTCGCCCACGTGGTAAATGGCGCGATACGTCCACACCACCGGCGCGGCGGGGAAAGCCTGCTTATCCGTGTAACCCGGCGTCAGGTCGAAGGCCAGCGGCCCGAAACCGTTGCCCTCCCCGCGATCCACCTGGAGCTCGCACAGGTCGAGGAACGCGCCGTAGCCGCCCCAGCCCCATTTCACCCGCACATGATTGCCGGAGATCCCCGCGCCGAGCACCGGCTGCACCGTCGTCAAATCCGGGACCGCCTGCTGCGCGGATTCAATGCCCAACGCCAGGCCGATGCCTTCATTGTAGCCGGGATTGGCCTTGATGAGCTTGGCGAGCGCGCGGAAACGCGCCTCGATCCCCGGTGCCACGGCGGGCACCGGCACGGGAAAGTTCGGGGGCACCACCGGCGCCCCGCTGGCCGGGAGCGCGCCGCCCACGCGCGCGAGGCCTTTCCAGCCCGTCCATTGCAACGCGCTTTTGCTCATGATGTTCGCGCACAGAATAATATATTCAAAGTAAGCGGCATCCGCCGCCTGCGCGGTTATTTGCGCCGTGCTCGCGCCAATGACGGCGGCATAGGCACCGATGGCATTCTTAAACAACTGTAGTTTCACGTTAAAGGCGTCATCATTTTGCGGAATATAATCAGATTTCATGGCGTAGAGGGATGAATTGGTGGTGAATTGAATGGTTTAACCGGCGTATTTTAGGAGAATTTCGGCGTGTTTATTGTAAAATTCGGTGTGGCTGGACGATTTAGCCATATGGCTGGACTAGCCAGCCGTATGGATAAATGAGTCAGCCGTATGGATAAATGAGTCAGCCGTATGGTTTATTTGTTCAGCCATGTGGCTAAATTGTCCAGCCATATGGTTTATTGGTTCGGCCATGTGGCTGATGAATTAAGCCATGCGGTTTAATCTGTCAACCATAAGTTTTTATCCTTCCGCCATGCGGCGGAATGAGATGGCAATGACCTATGGCAAACTCACAATCACCCTGGCGCACAGTGTGCCAGCGGCGAGGCAACCGGGTGGCCCTATCTAAAAATAAACAGCCTGCAAGGCTGTGCCATCGTAGCCGGGGGCAACGCCCCCGGTCTGGTGGATTGATTCTCCTTCGCCCTGTCAGGGCAAACCAAAAGCGGGTCAGGATTTGGACGGCCCTTTCAGGGCGCACGCCTGGGGGATCTTTATTCCGGGGGCGCTGCCCCCGGCTACGATGGTTCAGGCCGTTGGCCTGAAGGGGCCGCAGTTGCTTTGAACTGCTATATAATATGGAAAACGCGCGCCCGCTCTCGCCGGCGCGTCCTGCTTGGCCACGTAGGAGACGACGTAAGGAGTCTCTATCTAATCCCCCCGTCACGTTCAGTCAGAGCCTCGTGACCTCGTCTCCTACCCATTTATGCAGGAGACGACGTGAGGAGTCTCTATCTAATCTCCCCATCCCGTTCAGTCAGAGCCTCGTGACCTCGTCTCCTACCAATTCATGTAGGAGACGACGTAAGGAGTCTCTATCTAATCCCCCCGTCCCGTTCAGTCAGAGCCTCGTCACCTCGTCTCCTACCCATTTATGTAGGAGACGACGTAAGGAGTCTCTGATTCGCCGGGCAGATTCATTTGCGCCTTTGCCTCGGGGCGTCCTTGCGCTAAAATTTTT
The DNA here is from genome assembly GCA_036509895.1 of Verrucomicrobiia bacterium. GTDB lineage: Bacteria > Verrucomicrobiota > Verrucomicrobiia > Limisphaerales > UBA11358 > UBA11358. The sequence continues at coordinate 17,543 of DATCEV010000038.1, read as the reverse complement.
CCGTGCCTGCCGCGCCGCGCGAGATCGCCACGGACATTGCCGCCCGTTTGCAGGCGGCGGGGTTCGCCGCGTTCTGGGTGGGCGGCTGCGTGCGCGATTTTTTGCTCGGCCGCGCGCCGGATGATTTTGACCTCGCCACGGACGCGAAGCCGGAGGAGGTGGAAAAACTTTTCGCCAAAACCATTCCCGTCGGCAGGAAGTTCGGCGTGATGATCGTCATCGAGGGCGGACAGCAATTTCAGGTCGCCACGTTCCGCGCGGAGGCGGATTATCAGGACGGGCGCCGGCCGGAAACCATCCGCTTCGCCAACGCGCAGGCGGACGCGGCGCGGCGGGATTTCACCATCAACGGACTTTTCTACGATCCGCTCACGCAAAAAATCCACGATTGGGTGGGCGGGGAAGCGGACTTGCGCGCGCGCCTCATCCGCACGATTGGGAAACCCGAAGAGCGCTTTGCCGAGGACCATCTGCGGATGTTGCGCGCCGTGCGGTTGGCGGCGCAACTCGGTTTCGAGATCGAGCCGGCGACGTTCGCGGCGATCCAAAAACTCGCGCCAAAAATAAGATTGATCAGCGCGGAACGGGTGCGGGATGAGTTGTTGAAATTATTTGTGCCGCCGCGATGGGAGGGAACGCCCGCCCTCACCCCGGCCCTCTCCCCCGGGGAGAGGGGGAACGTGGCGGACGCGAACGTAAATCTGGAGCCGTCAGATTCTGCGCAGCGCGGGAAAGGCAGACTCCCTCTCCTGGGGGAGAGGGTTGGGGTGAGGGCGGGCCACCTCGCATATTATTCTCCGGCGGCGCGCGGCCTGGTTTTGCTGCTGGAGAGCGGCTTGCTGGGCTTCATCCTGCCGGAACTCGTCGCCACCATTGCGTGCGAGCAATCGCCGGAATTTCACCCGGAAGGCAGCGTGTTCAACCATATCCGCCTGATGCTGGAGAAATTGCCGCCGGATGCCCACGCGCTGCTGCCGTGGGCGGTATTATTCCACGACATCGCCAAACCGGCCACGGCGGAGAAAGATTTGCAAACCGGCGCGATTCATTTTTACGGGCACGAGAAAGTGGGCGCGGCGTTGGCGGAAAAAATTCTGGAGCGCTTGCGGTTTCCGCGCAAGGAGATCGAGGAGATCGTGGCGTGCGTGCGGCAGCACATGCAGTTCAAGGATGTGGAGCAGATGCGCAAGGCGACGTTGCGGCGGTTGCTGCTGCGCGAGACGTTTGCGCTGGAATTGGAGTTGCATAGACTGGATTGCCTCGGCGCGCACGGGGATTTGTCCCACTACGATTTTCTAGTGGAGCAGGCGGCGGCGTTGAAAAACCAGCCGGCGCTGCGCCCGCCGTTGGTGAGCGGCAGGGATTTGATCGCGCTGGGGCTGAAACCGGGGAAGGCGCTGGGGGCGTTGCTGGCGGAGATCCGCGAGAAGCAGTTGGCGGATGAATTGAAAACGGCGGACGAGGCGAAGGCGTGGGCGAAGCAGCAAGGGTTGCTAAAGGCGGGTTGAGCGGTTAATTTCTTGCATGCGCACAATTCATGCGGTGTTTCAAAGTGACGGCGAGTGGTTTATTGCTCGCTGTCTGGATTTCCCGGTGACGACGCAGGGAAAAACTTTGGCAGCGGCCAAGGCGAATCTCCTGGCAGCGGTGGAATTATATCTTGAAACGTGGGGCGATGAAAAATCGCCGAAGCAGAAGGAAGTTTATCTCACCAGCCTGGAAGTCGCGGCATGAGCCGGCATTTGCCAGCAGTTTCCGGGCGGCAACTTGTGCGCGCCTTGCAACGCGTGGGGTTTGTGGTGTTGCGCCAAAAAGGCAGCCACGTCTCGCTGGAAAGACGCAGCGGGAAAAGTTATTGGCGAACCGTCGTGCCGCTGCACCGTGAAATTCGTCCGGGAACTTTGAGCGACATCCTCAATCAATCTGGAATGAGCAAGGAAGAACTGGCTGGTTTGCTGTGAACCCTTTGAGTCGTTAATATTCCAGTGGCTCCAAAGACATTTTGCGGAGCTCGATTTCTGCGCCTTCGCTTTGGATGCCGATGAAGCCGTGGGTGACGGTGCATTCGGAAAGGGTGTTCATGAGTCGGCCGTTGATGTAGGCGCGGACGACGTTGTTGGAACAAATCGTCACGCTGGAATTCCACTCGCCGACGGGGTTTTCGGCGGATGCGCCGCGCAAGGGCACCGGCGTATTCGCGTCCATGCCCCGGTGCTCCTGGCTTTCCGCGCCGCCCATCAAAAATAAATCGCCCTGATGAGCGTGCTTGCCTTGAACTTGAATGCACTTCGGCCAGACCTGGTCGGGCAATTGCAGGTGGACGAGCACGCCGGTGTTGTCGGCCTGGGGCGCGATTTTCACAAAACGCCATTCAACGGTGAGCGCGTAATTTTGAAAACTTTTTTGCGTGCGCAGATAGCCGGCGGGTTGGCCGGTGCAATGAATGACGCCGTGGCTCACGCTCCACGTTTGCAGCGGGTCGGCGTCGTGCTTCATGCAAAAAGTGAAGCCGGAAAAATTTGTGCCGTTGAACAGTTCGAGGCGATGGGTCGGCGCGAGGGAAATTTCCTGCGCGCCAAGAATTTTTGCGAAGGCGAAGGACAGGCAAAGCGAGACGGCGAATTTCATGGAAGAGAAAAATCGGGAGGTCTGCGCCGCAAGTCAAGCGTGACGATGGAAAGATTAATTTCCTTTCGTCTGAAAGACGAGCAGATAGGGCACGGCCGGATGACCTTGCGTGTCTTTGAAACCGTGAAAGTTCTGGCTGTTGATCCAGTAGCCGTAAGTTTTGCCGGGTGCCAGCTTCACTTTTAAGACGCAGGTGCGATGGTCGCTTGCGTAAGCGGGTTTGCCGATGGACTCCGGGTCGGAATCTTTCCACGCGCTCGACCAGCTCCACGATTGATCCGTCATGTCCTTGCTGAACGTGACTTTGATTTCGTATTCGCCGGGCGGCACATCTTTTGTGCCCGCTTCCGGCACAGTTTTGACGACGACCGGGGCGATGGCATCAATGTCCTGCGCGTGACAAATCTGCCCGGCAAAACCGCCCAGCGCGGCGAGGAGCGTTGCGATCAATGTTTTTGTTTTCATAGCCTTGATTTTGTTTTTTAATTTGGTTTGGTGTGGAAAATCAGCAAATAGGGAACCGCCGGACGGCCATCCGCGTCTTTGAAATTGTGGAAATTTTCCGAGTTCAGCCAAAAGGCGTAAGTTTTATCCGGCTCCAATCTGGCTTTAACGATGCACGTCCGCGCATCCGGTTCGTAATGCGGCTGGCCGATAAATGCGGGCGTGGAATTTTCCCACGCCGTTGACCAACTCCATGAACCGTCAGTCATTTCCTTGCTGAAGCGCACGCGAATTTCCGTTTCGCCCGGCGCAACCTCGCGCGCGCCGGAAACGGGAAATGTTTCCACGACGACGGGAGGTTGGTCATTCAGCGCAAGTGTCGAAGTTTTTGCGGAAGTTGACGAAGAGTTTGTAATCCAATTGGCTTCGCGTTCTTCAGCCGCTTCCTGTTTGTTTCCAAAATAAAGCGCGGCGAATGAATGTCCGTCAGCATACATCGAAACGTGCGGCAATCCGGGAACCAAATGCGAATCCGTCAATTCAAAATCCCCGCCGCCTTTGGAAATGTTAATCTGTTGTTTTGAATCGGTTGGAACAGCAATGTCATTTTTTGTCGTGACATAAAGCGCGAGCGTTGCGCTGTCATGGCTGACAAGTTTGTAACGGCCTTTGACCGTCATTTGATTTTCCGTTCGCTCGACGGAAGTGATTTCAATCGAATCGCCTTCGGGAAAGTAAGATTGGCCGATGTAATCGGATTTCTTTCGGGCAGCCAATTGCGCTGAAAGTTCTTTTGTCCTCACCGCATCTTCTTTCAAAGCGACCGTCAATTCTGATGTGCCGGAGAGATGCAAAAACATTTTATTCTGCGCAAAAATTAGAAGGGCAGCAGTGGCTGCAAAAATCCATACGCGCGGGAAATTCGACCATGAGAACGAAAATAATTTAATTTTGTCGGCGGTATAGTTTTGTTTTTTAGCCCACGCCGTTGAGCAGAGAAATCGCTTTTGCATTCTTATCATCGGCGGAAAGCTCACAATGAAGATCATTATTATGAGCAATGGCAAAATCCAATTGCCGGGACTTGGATAAAATTTCACCAACAAAAAATTTCCTAACGTCGCCATTGTTACCCAGAAACCACACAACAAACTATTTAAAGAAAATTCACTTCTTTCTGTTTTCGTAAAATGCGCAGTGATGTCGCGCACTTCGGACGATGACAATGGGGAAGCTGGCCACCAACTCGGACGCACTTTTGCGTTGGATGACAAGTCGTGTGTGATGGCTGGATTATCCACAATCGTTTCAATTTGCGTTTTGACTTCGCTCGCGTGCTGGTAACGCCGCGCCGGCTCTTTTTCCAACGCACGCAAAACGACTTCATCCAGTCGCACATCAATTTGAACTTTGGACGATGGCGCGGCGAATTTGCCCAGCGGCAATTCGCCCGTGAGCATTTCGTAAAACACGACGCCCAGCGAATAAATGTCCGCGCGATGATCCACCGTCTGCGGTTTCTCGATCTGTTCCGGCGACATGTAATGCGGCGTGCCGATGGCTTGTTCTTCCGTGAGATTGGCGCGGCCACCGTCGCTGCCCAGAATTTTGGCGATGCCGAAGTCGGCGATTTTCACGCAGCCGTTTTTAGCGAGCAAAATATTTTCCGGCTTGATGTCGCGGTGGACGATGCCCTGCTCGTGCGCGTATTGCAGCGCCTCGCAAATTTTGGGGACGATGCCGAGCGCCTCGGCGGGCGAGAGTTTTCGCGCCTGAAACAATTGCCGCAGCGTCAGGCCGTCCACAAATTCCATCAGCAGATAAAAATTTCCCTGTGTTTCGCCAAAATCATAAACCGTGACGATGTTCGGATGATGCAATTTGGCCAGCGCGCGCGCTTCGCGTTCAAATCGCTCGGCGAATTTCGGTTCGCCTTGTTTTTCCGGCGAAAGAATTTTCAACGCGACGACGCGATCCAATCGCGACTGGCGCGCTTTATAGACCGCGCCCATGCCACCGCGACCGAGGCATTCGAGAATTTCCAATTGCGGAAACAATTTGGCGACTTCTTCCACTGGCAGCGGCGGTTTAACAATTTTCGTCCCGTGCGGCCCGGTTTCGCCCGCGACTTCCGTTTGCGTTGCCAGATTCATTGCCAGGAGGCAGCGCGGGCAAAGACCTTCCGGCGCGTCTGACGGCAGCGTCGCGCCGCAACGGTTGCATTTTGAAATTTCACTCATCAACGGTTACTTAAGAAATTATCACGCCTTGTTACAAAGAAAATTAGCCGCGAAAAGACGCAAAAAGCACAAAATGCTTTTTTATTTTTGCGAGCTTTGCGCCTCTTTGCGGCAATTTCATCCGCTCAAAACCGCAAGCAAATGCCGCAATTCTTCGTCCACGCTTTCGCCAGCGGCCAGTGTGTGCGCGATTTCTTCGCGGAACAATTCGCGGTAACGCTTGCGTAACCGATGGACGGCCACGCGCAATGTGCTTTCGCTCATTTGCAATCCGGCGGCGATGTTTGCGTAGGGAATTTCCTTTTTATCCGCCGTGAGAAAAATTTTAAGCCGGTCGAATTCCGAAATTTTTCCGGCGCGCTGAAATTCCGCGCGCAATCGCGACATGGTTTGTTCCAGCAACGTCAGCGCCCAGCGGCGTTCGTAGGCGTGGTCGGGCGAAATTTCCGCGCCGGCGAATTCGGTCTGAAATTTTCGCTCGGCCATTTCCGTGTCGAGCGGGACGCGGATTTTTTCGCCGCCGCGTTTTTGCGCGCGAACGCGATCCCATTCGTTCGCGAGAAATCGCTTCAGCGCGACGAGCAAAAAACTGCGGAAACGTCCGCGTTCCGGTTCTGCCGCGTCGAGAAAATTTTTCGCCAGCAGCCGCGCAAAAAATGCCTGCGTCAAATCTTCCGCGTTTTCCTTCGATTGGCCGCTGCGGCGGACGTAGGCATAAAGCGGATACCAGTAGGCGCGGCACAATTTTTCCAGCGCGTCGGCGGATTGAGGCGATTGTTGGTCGCGCGCGGACAGAACGAGCGACCAATGGGTGGTGACAAAAACCGGACGCGGTGCAGGCAAAACCTCGTGAGTGGATTCCGGCGCGGTTGGATTTGTCGTGGGCACGCCACGAAATTAACTGCGTAAGTTGCAAAAGACACGAAACTTTTAGACACGGATTACACGAATTAACACAAATTGAATTAGTGAAAATTCGTGCAATTCGGGTCTAACTTTTTCTGCGCGAATTCAAAAACTGTTGTTGGAGAAATGGCGGTCAGGCATTCGTTCGGATTTTTCCAGGTGCAAAAAGATTTCATGCACGGCGAGCAGGGGAGTTGAATTCGCAAAACATTTTCGAGCTGGCCGTAAGGTCCGGTGCGGCGCGGCTCGGTGGGGCCGAACAGCGCGACGAGCGGTTTGCCGAGCGCGGCGGCGACGTGCATCGGACCGGTGTCGTTGGTGATCATCAAATCGCACAGGCGAATGCACTCGATCATTTCGGGCAGCGAAGTCGCGCCGCACAAATTCAAACAACGTTCGGGCGCGGCGCGCGAAATGATCGCGCCGAAGGGTTGGTCGTGGGCATCGCCAAGAATCGCAAAGCGGGCGTCGGGAAATTTTTGCGCGAGGAGGGAAACGAGCCGGGCAAAATTTTCGACCGGCCAGCATTTGTTATCCCAGCGCGCGCCGGGCTGAAGCAAAATCCATTTGGTTGAAGGTTGAAGGTTGAAGGTTGAAGGTTGAATTTTTTTTTGCCCGGCGTTCTTTTCATTTTGTCCTTCGCCAAACCATTTTCGTTTTACTTCGGCGGCAATCTCAGGACGCTCCGGCAGCCATTGAAAATTTTTATGGACAGGCACGCCGAGTTGCGGCAGCACGGACAAATACCAGTCCACGGCGTGCGTGTGGAAATTTTTTCGCGGCACAATTTGGTCGTAAAATCCGCGCGCGCCTTCGCGGATTTCATCAAGGCCGATGAGAAATTTTCCGCGCGCGAGCCACGCGAACGCGCCGCTGCGCGCGAGGCATTGCAAGTCAATCACGAGATCGAAATTTTCCGCGCGCAGCCATTGAATACTGCGAAACATTTCCAGCCAATGTTGCGGCGCGGCCCAGCGTTTTCTTTCAAAGCGGACGATGCCGGCCAGATCGGGATCGCCTTCGAGCAGCGGCGCGAGGTGGGAATCTATCCACCAAAAAATTTCGGCGGCAGGGAAATGGAGTTTCAGCAGGCGCAAGACCGGCAGCGCTTGGATCACGTCGCCGAGCGAACTGGGTTTGAGGATTAGTATTTTCAAGCAGAAGGAAGAATGCGGAATGCTGAATGCAGAAAAAATCAGTCGCCGCGCGAGCGTTTGGAAATGGTTACAAGGATGGCGATGAGTTCGTTGATCTCCTTGAGCAATGATTCAAGCCGTGCCTGGGGAACGATGTTTTCTTCGGCCAAAAGTTCCAGCCAATAAGCGGTTTCATCAGCTTCCTTCAAGAAATCACCGATTTTGCAAATAAATTCCGCTTTGGAACGTCCGCGCCGAGCCTCACGATAATTTGCGCCGATGGAAGTTCCTGATCGCAACACTTGTTTGCCGAGAACTTGGGGCAGCGTTTGTTTTGGCAACGCGACGTAGAGGCGGATAATCCGGCGCGCAAATTGTTTTGTGCGCTCGCCCAAATCTGTTTCTGCATTCTGCATTCTTCCTTCTACCTTCCAAACTCGAGCCGTTCGGCGAGGCGTTCGGGCAGGCCGGCGGCGCGGATTTTTTTCTGCGTCGTGGCGATGTCATAATCCAGGCGGCGCAGTTCGATGGTCGCGGCGTCCATATCATATAGGACGTAGGCGGATTTGGGATTGTTGTCGCGCGGCTGGCCGACGGCGCCGACGTTGACGAAATATTTTTTGGCGGGGTCCACCTTGAATTTGGAATAAGTGCCGCCGCGAACGGCGGTGTCGCGCATGAAGGCGACGGGCACATGTGTGTGGCCAAAAAAACAGACGGCGGTGTTTTGATAGGGAAAACTGGCGGCGGCGGCGAGTTTGTCAAAGACATAACCCCAGCGTTGCGGCGCGTCGAGCGTGGCGTGGACGAGCGTGAAGTTGGCGGCCATGCGCGTGTATTTCAAATCGCGCAGCCATTGTTTTTCCTCATTGTTCAATTGCTGACGCGTCCAGTGAACGGCATCGGCGGCGTGCGGATTAAATCCTTCCAGCGCATCATCGGTGGAGCAGTATTCATCGTGATTGCCTTTGACGCAGGGGATGTTCCGGTCGCGGACGATTTTCAGACATTCTTTTGGATTCGCATTGTAGCCGACGACATCGCCGAGGCAGACGATGTGCGTGGCGTTTTGAGCTTTGATGTCGTCCAAAACAACTTGAAACGCTTCAAGATTTCCGTGGATGTCGGCGATGATGGCGTATTTCATTGCGTTGCGCGGGCGATTTCAAAATTGCGAAATTCATTTTGCACGTCAGACCAAGTTACCTTTTCATCGCGGATAAAGCCAGCAAGACCTTCATCGCGAAGGGCGGCGCGAAAAGATTCGAGTTCCTCGCGCGCACCTTCGGCGATCAATTCGACGCGGCCATCCGACAAATTACTCACCGTGCCGGTGATTTCAAATCCGGCGGCGACTTTTTTGGCGGTGTAGCGGAAGCCGACGCCTTGCACGCGGCCTGAATAAAGAATTTTCAGGCGGCGGCGGCTGGAGTCAGATTGGACGGGCTGCGGATTTTCCGGCACGGCGGGATGAAGCCAAAGTTGGCGGCGCGGCGCAATGTTTTTTGGCGCAATAAAATAAAAATTGCGTATCACTAATCCGCGAATGGCGCGAACGGTGAAAACCGTCCGGTTTTTTTATTTCAAATCGCAACTTGCCTTTCTTTCGCAATCGGCTAAAACCTTTGTCAGTTCTTTTAACAAACCAATTTGCGTAGCGTTGGCTGCTACTCAAACTCCTGGAAAAGCCGACCAGCTTCCTCTGTCACGGAGGAATTCCATACAACGAATGCCAAGGCACGCCCAAGTGGGCGCCCACCTTGTGCGTTTCGTTGTAGGGCGCCTTGGTCGGCTGCCCCCGGGAGGCGCGCGGGTGTGCGCCTTTCAGGTTTTCTGGAGGAAACAACCGGCCAAAAAGAAAACTAAAATCATGAAAACCATTCCGAAAACAATCATGGCGGGCGCGCTTGTATTGGCTCTCACCACAAACATATTTGCACAGTCGCCTCCATACTTGGCCATCTCACAAGATTCTACAACAACGGTCCAAATTAACTGGACAAATCAAGTCGGAACAACTTATCGCGTTTTGTCCACATCCGATCTCACAACGCCGCTTTCACTTTGGACACCATTGGAAGATGCGTTTTCGGAAGATGTGACCGTATCAGTCGGAGCATCTATAGCAGTCACGCCGATAGATTTTTTCAATGTTGAAATTCCAACGAATAGCGGAGTCCAAATTTTTTCTCCCACAAATGAAGAAACAGTCAGTGGAGTAATTACGGTTGGAGTTGGCGCACAAATCGGAACGCAAATACAGGGCGTCAATCTTTATTTGGACGATGCACTCATCGGATTTATTGATTCCGGTGGCATCGCCTTTAGTTTGGATACGACCCACTTCACAAACGGGCTTCATACTTTGTATGTGAGTGCCAATGATTCAGGAAATGGAACGACCACGTCAGACCCGATAACTTTGGATTTTGAAAATCCGGTTCGCTGGCTGGATGCTGATTCGCTTTTCCAGTCGTTTGTGCCAATTGATGTGGAGTCGGATATTTTTCCGGCTGACTGGGCGGTTTTTGTGGCCGATACGAACGGCACAATTGTCCGCACGTTTTCTGGTTCAACTTCCGACGGTAACATTAACACGAATTGGGACGGCAATGACAATGACGGCGCGACCTTGCCAGATGAATCAGCCTATACCATCACGGTGGTTGTTACTTCAAGCGGTTCGGGAGACAGCATGATGATGACGGCTTCGAGTCTTGCCAGCACTTCGGGGGCGACATCGGTCTCTTCCACGACGAATCCCCATGGTGTGCCGGAATACACAGTTCAAAAGCCCGCGCCGAATCCGCTGACGGCGTATCTTGAAATTCTGGCAATTTATAACCAGCTTACGCCGCAAGAGAAATTGATCTATCCTCCGCTGCCGCCCGTGCCGGCCAATAATCCTTACGCGACGACTCTGGTAAAAATGTCCGCGCAAGATATGTTCCTTGCCCAACATCAAACTGCAAACACGGGGACGACGCCGATGGATGCCGGTTCGGGCGGTGGCAGCAGTGGTTCAACCAGCACGACAGTTTGGCGCGAAGCGGCTTGGAATAGTGGCGAAATTGTTCTGACCCGACAAAATCTTAACGGAACCGCTGGACTTGTTTATAATGGAGTTGTCGCAAATTTATTCGATAACATTAGAACCTTGGTCACCAGTGCCCAAGGCGACATAGGCGGGGACCGCGAAACTTATGAGGGTTCAGTGTTGCTGATGCAGCATAACGGTGATTTTGGCCAAGTTAAAGACGCGCTGGCTTCAAGCAGTCCGAACACGCGGGAATTTTACTTCTGGGGGCACGGTGCGATAGATGGCAATGCGATTGGCTATCGGGAAGGAACTCCCAATGACGGAATAAAAGTGAGCGATTTGAAACCTCTTTTGGGCAATTATTATTTGCCACAAGTAGGGAACAGTTCTCAAAAAATCATTACGCACAAGCCCTTTGATTTTGTGTTTCTCGACGGCTGCATGACGGGTGTGGGCAGTTTTCCAGAGGCGTTCGGGATTCCAAAAGCCGTTGCGAGTTCAACCTACGACGACAATCATAAACACAAGCGCGCGTTCATGGGCTGGAACGGCACAATATCTTTATCCATTTTGGATACTGAATCATTGAATTGGTCATTGGCATTTTGGAATACATGGCTCGGTAACCCAAATTCAGGAGTAGAAGCGGCAGTTATTCAAGCGTTTAACCAGCATCCATCTGCAGGAGATGGCGCAACAATAGCGCTTTATGGTAGCAAATTATTAAAATGGAACGACTAAATGAAAGCAAACGTAACACTATTTTGTTCAATCGCTCTGCTGATATTTTTTGTCGGCAGAGCGGTTGGAAAAGAAAAAACAGAGATTTTTTTCCAAGAAAAAATGATTCCTCTGGCGCAGGAATTCGTTAAACGAAACGGACTTCAGCCAATAGATTTCGGAACGAACAACATTAAAAAATGCCAGATTCAATTTTTCACTGATGGCCGTCCCGGATGCACGGCTACTCTTGCGCTAAAAAATGGTTATTGGTTCTATTTTAATTCCGATGGACAAAATGCAGAAGTGTGGGACTTCAATGATTATACTAAAACATATTACGCATTAGAAGGTGCGCCAAAAGAAAAAATTGATGCGGTAAAAGCACTAAACCTGCGGAACAAATTGAGCAAAACCAGCGCTCTTGAGGTAGCAGAGAAGTTTTTCAAGCTGCAAGGCCACAAGGAGAAAAACTTTCATCCGGCGGAATTGCATCAATCGTATTGGTCCGGAGGAGGTGATAATCGTGGAGGAGAATTACCTTATTACGAAATCACTTGGTATCGCAAAGACGTTAAAAAAACCGATCGAGACGCAGGAATAGCAACGCTTCCGATTGTGATCATTGAAGTTTCTGGCATTGACTCTCATCTGATTTCTTACACAAAAGGATTCATGCCCATCGGCAAAGATTTCGAAACTGATAAGTCGAAATGAAAACAAAGAAATGGTATGCGGTCTCATTTTTGCTCGGCCTGCTGCTAGGCGGGACAATCGTATATTTTGTGGGAATGAAATTAGTGAACAGGGCATCGGCGATATGGGAATACAATGCTTCGCAACAAAAAGCCCAAGCATTTCTTGACTGTCTGAAGGTTATTGATCGTGGCACAACCAACAATTTCAGCAAATTTCAGTTTAAGGGCCGGATGGTTCTTTCCAATTACATTCAGGAAATCCAAAAAATAAAAAATGAAGATTGCTTTTCGATGTTCACCAATTCTCCGACGTATGAACAGGCGCAAAAGTATTTGGTGAATCGTCCTTAAATTTTAGGTGGTTTTTTGCTTGGCGGTTGCCGGACGCGTCGGTCAAACCACGACGCTGCCTGCGACCATTAAAAGCGTCACGAGCATTTTGCGCAATCGTCTGGACAAGCAGATGGTCATGTTCAAGAAATCGAATCCTGAATTTTACGCGGGTTATCTGGCGGCACGAGTGATTGTTGATCGTGGCGGACACAGCGCCAGTTCGCCAACTCCGCCCGCGCCAGCCCCTGCGCCGTAAAATCAGCCGCACCTGCAACGTTCATTCACGCAGCCGGAGCAGGAAATTGTTCCGGCTTTTTTATTTCTGCGAAAAACTATTTTCATTTTTGCGAGATTTCTGTTTGACCCGTTTGAAAATTTGCCGTAGTTACCAGAGTCCGCCGTGCCGGGTTGTAAAAACTTCAGGCAAATTTTTGCAAAGGGCGGGCGACACAACTGACAATGCTGAATTCAAAATCATTTTTGACCGTGGATTTTGGGGCCGGAAGCCTCAAGGTGGCGGAGTTTGAAATCACCGAAGCGGGCGGTTTGTGCCTCAAGACGTTTGCCATCAAACCCCTGGGCGCGGAAGGATCGGCGGACGCCACGCGCGAAGCCGCCATCACGAAGGCGTTGCGCGAAGCGCTCGCGGAAAAAAACATCAAGTCAAAAAACGTCAACGTCTGCGCGGCGGGCTATCACGTCTTTTCCAAATTTGTCAAACTGCCGCCGGTGGATGCGACGAAGGTCACGCAAATCATCCAATACGAGGCGCAACAAAACGTGCCGTTTCCGCTGGCGGAAGTCGTGTGGGATTATCAAATCACCGGCTCGGCGCCCGGCGGCGAACTGGAAGTATTATTGGTCGCGATCAAAACGGATGTCGTGGAAGGCTTGTTCCGCGCCACGGAGGAATTCAAATTGCGGCTCAATTTATGCGACGCTTCGCCGGCGGCGCTGTGCAATGCGTTCCGCTATAATTATGGCGAATTGGAAGATTGCACCATGCTGCTGGACATCGGCGCCAAGACGAGCAACCTGCTGTTTTTTGAAAAGGGAAAAGTTTTTTCGCGCAGCATCAATCTGGGCGCCAACGCCATCACGCAGGATTTTGCCAACGAGGCGAAATTGAAATTTGACGACGCGGAAAAAATAAAAATCGCCGAGGGCTTCGTGAGTTTGGGCGGCGCGTATGAAGAGCCGGAAAATGCGCATCAGGCGGCGATCTCAAAAATCGCGCGGCAATTCATGACGCGACTGCACATCCAGGTCAACCAGACGATCCAGTTTTATCGCGGGCAGCAGGGCGGCGCGGCGCCGCAACGATTATTTTTGTCCGGCGGCGCGTCCATCATGCCTTACACGGCGCAATTTTTTCAGGAAAAATTAAATGTGCCCGTCGAATATTTCAATCCGTTCCGCAACGTGCAGATTGATCCGGCGGTGAATTTGGAAGAACTTTCTCGCGTGGCGCATTCGCTGGGCGAAATCGTCGGGCTGGGTTTGCGCAACCTCGCCAATTGTCCGGTGGAAATGAATTTGATGCCGGAGAGCACGCTGCGCTGGCAGGCGTTCAACCAGAAAAAACCCTATTTTATTTTCACGGTCATCAGCCTGGTGCTGGTGGCGGGCGCGGTGGGATTTTTATTTGAAAAACTTGCGGAATCGAAAGAGACGGAAATTCAAAAACTGGAGCCGGAAGTGACGGCGCGCACGGCGAAGTCGGATCAATTCAACCGCGTTTATTCCAAATTGCAGGCCACGCAAAAAGAGGCGGATCAAGTCGCCGTTTGGATGGAAGAGCGATATTATTGGGCCGATGTGTTGGTGCAAGTGCGCGCGGCGCTCATCCGCTCGGAAGATGAGGTGAAGAAAAAATTATCCGCCGAGAAGCCGGGCGTGGAAGCCGGTATTTGGATCGAGCAGTTCACCACGATGGGCAATCTGGCCAACGCCGCGCCGGGCGGAATGCCCATGGCCAATAACTCGCCCGACAGTTCAACGACAAATCCCGGGCAAACGATCAGTGTGATTTGCCGCGCCGTGAACTTGACGAGTGTGGATCCTTCGGCGAACAGTGAGATCGCCTACGCCGTGGAATCGGAATTGAAAGCCGTTCCATTGTTCGATCCCAAGGCGACGCAGTTGACGGGAAACATCACGCCGGACGATTCCAACGGCACGTTCACTTTTGGCGTGACCCTCACCTTGCAGAACCCGTTGAAATTATAATATGGCCTGGATCAAGCGAAATTTAATTTTTTTCATCGGCGGCATCATTGCCGTGGCGTTGCTGGGCGCGGCTGCGTTCTATGATTTTCAGGGATTGAATCATAATGCGACGGCGAAGGCCAAGTTGAATGAAACGTATAGCACGCTCAAAAGTTTGGCGGAACGCAAACCTTCGCCGGGAAATAAAAAGGTCAATAATATCCAGACCGCGCGGGATCAGGAAAAACAATTGCGCGACTGGATCAGCCGGACCGGAAAATATTTTCTGCCGATTCCGCCGATTCCCACGACGAACGTCACGAGCGAAACTTTTGCGGCGGAGTTGCGGCGGACGATTGATCAATTGCAGCATGAAGCGGAAAAGGCCAGCGTGCAGTTGCCGCCCCAATATGCCTTTTCTTTTGAGGCGCAGCGCTCGCTGGTGAAATTTGCGCCCGGCAGCCTGGTTCCTTTGGCCGGGCAATTAGGCGGCGTGAAAACCATTGCCGAAGTTTTTTTTGCGGCGCGGGTCAATTCGCTGGACAGCGTGCAGCGCGTGCGCGTCTCGGACGACGACACGGCGGGGCCGCAGGCGGATTATATTGACGACCATGCGGTGACGAATAATTTGGCAATCGTGACGCCGTATGTGGTTACGTTTCGTTCGTTCAGCGGTGAACTGGCCGCCGTGCTTTCCGGGTTGGCTGCTTCTCCGCACGGATTTGTGGTGCAGGGAATCAATGTCCAACCCGCCAGCTCAAGTTCCGCGCCGGGTTCGCCGCCGGGAAATCAGCCGCCGCCGGAAATGCGGCAGACGATGCCGCTCAGGGGCGGAATGCAGCCGGTTTTGGACGAACAACTTTTGCGCATCACTTTGGAAATTGAAATCGTGCAGCCTTTGTTAAAAGAGTAGAACCATGGATTTTGTAAAAAAACATTACGAGAAGATTATTTTGGTTGCCGTCCTCCTGGGGCTGGTCGGCTTTCTGATCGTGCTGCCCTTTATTATTGCCCAGGATCATGAAGAAACGGATCAAATAGCCACAACCATCATCAGCACTTCGGCGAAGCCTTTGCCGGATTTGGAGCTGGCGCGGATGACCAATGCGACGGCGCGGTTGGATTCACCGCCGGCCTTTGATTTTACGACGACCAATAAATTGTTCAATTCGATGGAATGGAAAAAAACTCCCGAAGGCGGAATGTTCAAGGTCAAGACCAGCAGCGAAGTGGTGCAGGGTTGCGTGGTCACTAAAATCACGCCGCTCTATTTTATTTTGTCGCTTGATTCGGTGGAAACCAACGGCATCGCCCCGCGTTACGTCATCGGCATCGAACGGCAGGCGGAACCTTATCCGGCGATGCGCCGCAAACAGGAGCGCTACGCTTCATTGGACGATCCCAAAAAAGACGCGTTCACCTTGTTGCAGGTCAAAGGGCCGCAAGAGAATCCCGCGCAACTGATTTTGAAACTGGCGGACACCGGGGAAACCGTTACGATTGCGCCCGGCAAACCGTTTGAACGGGTGGATGCGTATTCCGCAGATTTGAAATATGATCCTGAAAAGAGAAATTTTCCCGGACGGCGCGTCGGCTCGATGCTTTCATTTGGCGGCGAAGATTACTTAATAGTTGCCATTGACCCAAATGAAGTGATAGTATCGGCGCAATCAAACCAGAAAAAAACAGCATTGAAATTAGCGCCTTAATTGCTTAAAATTTTTTGCAGCGTTCACGAACCTAAATCATACCATGACAAAAGTAGTTTTCATCCCGCTCGTTCTGATTTTTCTGCTGGCCGCCACCGCGCCTTCGCCGGCTCAACCAACCAGCGCCACCGACGTGGCCGTCAATGAAGCCGTCATGCGCCAGGCCTACACCATTGAGCTGCGCCAAAAATTGGCCGATGCAAAAAGCGATGTGGCGCGCGGAGATTTGCCGGGCGCGGCAAAACTTTACGAGGAAGCTTACACGCTCATGCAGCAGATCGGTTCGGGCATTGACGCCGAAACGGCGCAGACCATTTCGGGGCTGGTGGCCGTCCGCCTTGAACTTGCGCGCCGGGCGCAAAGCCGGAATGATTTGCATGAGGCGGATACGGAAGTGGGCCGGGTGTTGAAAATTGAACCGCAAAATGCCGCCGCGCTCGCGTTCAAAAAACAGAACGATCAGATGATTGCGGCCATGCGCGGCCATGTGCCGGATGCGCAGACGTTGGAGCAAGTTCCTGCCGTGACGAATGAAAAAGTGGACGCAGGCACTTTGGCGCAGGATGGAAAATTGCTTTATGAAATGGGAAAATTTGAGGAAGCCGAAGTGAAGTTGAATGCCGCGCTTAAATTAGACCCGGATAATAAAGGCGCACTTTACTATCTGAACCTGATCAAGCAGTCTCAATATGCGCGGGCGGACCATGCGCACGTCATCGCCAACAACCAGCACATGGTGGAAGTCCAGCAAGCCTGGACGAAACCAACGCCGGCCACCGGATTGCCCACGCCAAATCCTTACGCTCAAAATGATTTGATTTATACCGGCGAAGGCCGGCAGGCGATTGTGAGCAAACTGGATCGCATTCATCTGGACACGGTGCTTTATGACGGATTGCCTTTGAGCGAGGTGGTTCGCAATTTGAGCGAGCAAACCAAACTGCGCGACCCTGAAAAGAAGGGCATCAACTTTTTGATTAATCCGAATGCGGATGTTTCCGCAGGAGCGACGGCTTCGGCCACACCCGGCGCGGGCGGTGCGACCGCCGTTGACCCGGCCACGGGATTACCCATAGCCGCCGGCGGTGGTGGGGGCGGCGAATCTTTTGATGTGAATTCTGTGGTCATTAAAATTAATCCTGCGCTGAATGATGTTCGTTTGGCGGATGTGCTGGATGCAATCGTGCAGGTGGCCGACCATCCCATTAAATATACGGTTCAAGATTATGCCGTGGTTTTTTCGGCAAAGGGTCCGGAATCTCCTCAACTTGTGAGCCGTCACTTCAAAGTGGATCCAAATACTTTTTATTCCGGCTTGGAAAGCGTGGGCGCGGAAAGTTTTGGTTCGGCCAATAGTTCAGGCAGTGGCGGAAGAGGCGGCGGCGGCGGCGGTGGCGGCGGTGGCGGTGGTGGTGGCGGCAATAACAGTCAAACAGGCGCGGTCGTGCCAATTATTGATGCGGCTCCAGGCGCTGGCAGCC
>DATCEV010000037.1:0-57635 GCA_036509895.1 Verrucomicrobiia bacterium | reverse complement strand
TAGGCAACAAAATCTTCATAACTCAAAATAACCTGATAAAACTAAATGCCCGCAAATCAAAAGCTGCCGCACTTGCCGCGACATGAAATCTGCGCGAGCAAAAATCAATCTAACTAAATATGACTGACTCATCTCAAAATCAAACTGATTCAATCTTACTCCACGAAACCAACTAACAAAAATCTCAACGCAACCTTGTGGCCTAACGATCCAAAGCTGAGCCACGCCGGAACTGTGACATCCGCCAACCCGCGACTTCCCGGCAAACGCAAGGCGTTCTCGGCGTTGGCTCCAGCAACGTGTTAGGCCACAAAATCTTCATAACTAAAAAGGTCTGATAAAACCAAATGCCCGCAAATCATAAGCTGCCGCACTTGTCGCAACATGAAATCTGCGCGAGCAAAAACTAATCTATCTCAACGCAACCTTGTGGCCTAACGTCCCAAAGCTGAGCCACGGCGGAAAACCGGCTCTCGAAAAACAAAACCAAGCCGCGACCGCCGTTGGCTCCAGCGTGTTGTTAGGCGACGACGTATGGAATAAATATCCATTCTTAAAACCAATGGGTGATAAATTGATGTTCAAATTTCATGGTGCTAAAAGTATCACTGTAAATCGAGATGGTGTTCAATTTCTAGTCAATCACCTCAATCAGTGGCTATCATGCGGGAAAATATGTCCGCTACCTCCAACGCCCGAATTTCCTCCGGGGAATGAGTTTTTGGGTCTGACGGTTGCCGATAAATAATCTGATGCTCCCAAATATCAGGCCAGTTAATGTCAAACTCAACCTTTCCTCGTTTGATTTTATCTTTCTTATTCGGACTTCTTCTTGGTCTTCCATGAGCGGCTATCAGTCCAATCATGGCATCTATTGTTAGGTGATGTTCAAAATTAAAGAATAGATACTCAATTTTCTTGCCTTCGTCTCGGTATGCTTGATTGCTCATAATTAAATTATTGCTGGATGTCAGAGATTATCCAAATCAGAATGCCAATTCCAACTAAAATGCCGACTATCATCCAAAATCTATTTATCAATTTTTGCCTATCATCACAATCTTGCTGCCATTGCCGCCTATCTTCTTCAGTAAAAATCCTTGAAACTTCTATTCCGCAAGCTAGACAACACGGAGCTAAATACTGCGAATATGGCTGCATTCCCACCAACGGAAGATTGGGATTGCCTCCTAAATGACCTGCTACAAATGGTCCCGATGATTTAGAATTAAAATATTTCTCGTATACTTGATGTTCTTCCAATTTTCCGCATTTAGGACAAATATAATTGGACATAAATAGGATTGGGGGCTGAGTCGCCTAACGATCCAAAGCTGAGCCACGATGACCGTGAGCCAGCAAACGAAAGGAAACAAAATGAAAAATAAACCGAATCATACAACAAAACCAAGGGCAGTCATCGTTGGCTCCAGCGCGGTGTTAGGTGTCATGGTGTTTGATGCCAAATATCCAAACATCAATAAGTATCTAGTGCATCATACCAATGCGCCCATAACGGTGATGGCTCTCCTGCGCTGCGCCGCCAGCCCAGAACGAACCGAAACGGAAACTGGTCGGGCGGCACTGGAACGGCTGCTACAGACAATAGAGTGGCACCTTGGCGCAATAAATTTTGACAATCGCCTTCACTTGCAATGAAACGTATGTCAATAACATCGGCCAAGATTGGAACTCCATCTTGGATGATACCTTGTAGTTGTTTTTCAGTCATAAAATATAAACGTGTCGCTATGACACCTAACGATCCAAAGCTGAGCCACGCCGACTGGCGGCTGGCTCACACAACTCCAAAATCAAAGTAAAATCAAAACCATCCATAAACTCAAGGAGCAGTCGGCGTTGGCTCCAGCGCGGTGTTAGGCGTCCCGGCAACCTCTTCATAATACCGAATCGAATCAGGCTGGACGAAAATACGCTCGCCACTCTCCTTCTGCAAAATAATCCACTGACGAAGAGGAAATAGATGCGATGCCCTCTCTAGGTCCGAGATAGTAGAGATGCCAAGAAAACGAACGCCCTCGAATATCTTGCCGTGACTTAAAAATACATTGTATCTGCGGTTTGGCTCGAAACGATGCTTCATGGCCGGCAGTATCTCCTCGACGGCTCGCTTCAAACGTCGTGAATCGCGCTTGGAAGAAATAATACCCCAAATGACCAGCACTATAATCGCGGAAACTATGATGGCCCAAACTTCTTGCATATTCGTATCCATATTCCAGGACGCCTAACGATCCAAAGCTGAGCCACGGCGCGAAAAACCGCAAGCGTGAATTTGTAACAAAATGCAAAATAAAGGAGCAGCCGCCGTTGGCTCCAGCGCGGTGTTAGGCCACAGACTCATATCTAAAATGGATACTTATCCCTATCTTTGTATGCCTTCCAAATCATAACAATCGCAACTATCAGAAAAACACTGCCTAAAATCAACGTAAACCAAGGACTCACCTGCATCTTTTTATATCCCCAAAAAGAAACCGTCGTGCCATGCTTCAAGGCAATCAATGAAGCTATAAAGTGAACCGAACCAATAAACAAAAAAGCTGCGGTCAAGCAGGCCATACTGAATCTGTTGTCTTTCGGACGCATAAAATCACTGTGGCCTAACGACGAAAGCTGAGACACGGGCGAACGGCGGCATCCGCCAACCTGCGACTTCTCGCATAAAAGAAAGCGACAACGCCCGTTGTCTCCAGCGACTTGTTAGGCCACGAAAATGTCATATCTCGAAAGACTAAATAAAATCCTATGCTCCGCCAATCAAAAGCTGCCGCACTTGCCTGCCGTATGAAAAAGCGCGAGCCAAACCTGAACTGACTTCCAAATGCTTGCTCATCTCAACTCTGCAAACTATCCGAACTATTCGCCAGCCAAACTGACTCACTCAATCCCAAAAATGTCTCGTGGCCTAACGTCCCAAAGCTGAGCCACGGCGAGCGACAACCCGCGCCCGACAGCCAGCAAAATGTTCAAGTTTCATGCGATGTTGAAAATCCAAGGGACACTCGCCGTTGGCTCCAGCGCGTTGTTAGGCGACTGGATAAAATTCCTAAACAACCACCGCTAACTTTTGGTGAAATGTTTCGATTTTCCATCGTAGTCTTATGTATCTCATGGATAATTTATAGGAGTTTCCATTGGTGAAATTGACCCGAAACATAATTAGAAAAACCACTTACTTGAGCATAAATAAATTGTGGCTCTGGCTTAAATTCCGCTTCGGGAATATGTGGAAGTGGCGACTCAATCTTAATAAATCTATAAATAAAATCAGTATTTATGTTTTTAGCTGCTTGCTGTGTCCAGTTTCCAACATTAGTAAGTTCTTGGATAATCTGTGGTTTGATAGCTTCTGGGATTTCGTAAATGTGAATGGATTCGTATGCAAGCGTTCCAATCAAAAGAACAAAAATAATTCCGGGTTTACTCGTTCGTCGGACGATGGAGAACATCCAATTTTTAATCGCACGAAATGGAATCAGAATGATGGAATCCGAAAAATCAGACGGCCATTTTTCAAAAAAACAATATTCAAGTATTTCGTTATCCTGCTTATACTGGTCTATCTCTTTTTTATGTTTTCCCGTAACTTCCAATTTTAGATTTTCTTCTTCTTGTTTGGTCATACTAATTTCAGCGTGATATAATTTAGTCTGTCCTTGTTTTCTTAAATGACTGCTCCATTTCTCTTTCAAACTCTACGGCTACGATTTTTCTTTTTGACCTCTCAAGTTCTCTAATATCGTTAGGCATATTAAAAACCTTGTCTCTTTGAACCTCATATTCTTCCTTCGTCAATATTCCCTTTTCTGCAAGTCTTCTTAAATCACTCAATAATTGTTCTTTCAATAATAACTCTTTAACTGGTAATTTTTCTGTAACTTCATGGTCTGGTTTTGTGTTCGGAATATCGTCTAATCTTTTTGGAGGAATGTATCGAGTTGGAATATTTTGAGTTGGAAAATCATTCTTCGGTGGTGCGGGCGGCGGTGCTTGGTTTGAAGAGAATAATTTGTAAATGGCTAGAATAAACAACCCCACGCCAAGCGGGATTCCAAAAACCGGATGCGGGCTGTGCATGACATCCTGAATATCCGCCAAAATAAGAATGTTCATATTTGGTATGGGTTAAGTCGCCGAACGACCAAAGCTGAGTGGCGTGATTGGAAACAACCGTGAATAGTCAAATAAACAATCTAACTGCTGACGATGCTGGAAACGCAAGGCGTAATCACGTCCACTCCAGCGATTTGTTAGGCGGATGGCTCATAACTCAAAAATATGAAACAACCAAAAATCAAAGCTAAACAGGATGTGCGAAATATCCACGGCCACATAAATCGTGCGCTAGACCTGATCAAAAATATAAATCTGCCAAAACTCAAAAATGGCGGAACGCCTAGCATCTTAGCGGTGCAGGAACTATATGACCGGCTTCACTCGGCACGCGATGCAAGCTGGGAACTCCGCGAAAGTCTCGACCCGCCAACAGACGCAGAGGTCAAACAAATCATCAATGCACTCAATCCGCCTAACAGGTGGATAAGAAGAAGTGGGTAGAACTGTTGTTCTGCCTAGTTTCTTTTGGCTTCATGGTTGGATTTTAGGGTTTTAGCTGGCATTGTCAATGCTTTTTTCTTAAAATACGCTCATGCAGCCATTGGCTAAACCAGAATCCAAACCGCGCCGGATGCTTTCGGACGTGGTGCATGAGAAATTGCGGGCGGGACATTATTCGCGCCGCACGGAGGAGGCGTATCTGGGCTGGATCCGGCGGTTCATTAAATTTCATGGCGGGCAGCATCCACGGGAATTGCGCGAGCCGGCGGTGGTGGCATTTCTCGAAGATTTGGCCGATGCGGGCAGGGTTTCAGCCTCGACGCAGAATCAGGCGTTGAACGCTTTATCATTTCTTTATCATCATGTGCTGGAGCAAAAGCTGGGGTCGCTGGGTGAATTTGCGCGGGCACGGCGACCGGAGCGGTTGCCGGTGGTGCTCTCGCCGGAAGAAACGCGGTTGTTGCTCACGCATCTGGAGGGTTCGATGCAGTTGATCGGGCAATTGCTTTACGGCTGCGGGTTGCGATTGCTGGAAGGTCTGCGACTCCGCATCAAAGATATAGATTTTGCGCGATTGCAAATCATCGTTCGTGGTGGCAAAGGCGATAAAGACCGGGTGACGATGTTGCCGGTGTCGGTGGCCGAGCCGTTGCGCACGCACCTGGCGGAGGTGAAGCGGTTGCATCAGGAGGAATTGAAGGCGGGTCGCGGAGAGGTGTGGTTGCCGGAAGCGTTGGAAAAAAAGTTTCAGGGAGCCGCGCGGTCGTGGGGCTGGCAATGGGTGTTTCCAGCGCGGCAATTGTCCAAAGACCCGGAATCGGACAAGGTGCGGCGGCATCATGTGCATGAGAACGCGGTGCAAAAGGCGATCCAAAAAGCGGTGGCAAGAAGTGGATTGAGCAAGCGGGCGACGTGCCATACGTTGCGGCATTCGTTCGCGACGCATTTGCTGGAGAATGGGTATGACATCCGCACGGTGCAGGATTTACTCGGTCACAAGGATGTGAGCACGACGCAGATTTATACGCATGTGATGGCAAGGCCGGGGTTGGGGGTGAGGAGTCCGCTGGATGGGGTTTAAGTGGGCGGATTCGGGAAGCGGGTTTCATGGGTTAGGTGGATATTGATGCAATGGCGTTGGAAATTTCTGCAAAAATTGAAAAGCTGGAGAAAAATGGGCCGAGTCACGTCCGCTGCTACGGTATTCCAGCTTTTCATTGCATGAGCCTAGCTGTTCACGGTGGGATACTCATCATCCTAAAATACTCGGAACTGTTGGTGGCCGGCAGGTTTGTAAAGGTGATGGGGGTAGGAACCGTATAGTTTGATCGTAGGTTGACCCAGTTGGTGCTGGATAAGTTGGTGGACATTTGGAGGGCATAATTATAGGGATAGCCAGCGACCACCGTAACGTTGACGGTATTCGACGATGGCTGGCTGATGGAAAGGATGGGCGGGACGATCGGGGCATGCAAATGCGCGGTCAACGCCACCGTTCCCATGAAGATCGCCAAAAGAGTGAGCCTCGATTTTTGCCGGACTGCGTCGCCTTTTCCATTCATAATTTTCCCATGATGCCGGCGTGCCGCGCCATGCCGCCGGATGTCTTGTTTTACTCCCGGAATGAAAATTGACAAGATTTATTTTTCGGGCGCCCAATAGTTCCAATTCACGTCGGGAAAAATGTTGTCGGCGGCTTCGATTTGAGCGAGCCATTTTTCATCCACGCCGGTGGCGGTGAGCTGGTCGTGCAGGGCGATGAAGCGGAGGAGATGGTCTTTGACGCGGCGGCGGGCGTAGTCGGGACTTGTGCCGGCGCGCAAAATGAACGGCCAATCGCTGGCCTGCGCGAGCAGCAGTTCGCGCGCGGCCTGTTGCAACGCGCGTTTCTGCAAGGCGGTGGCTTTTTTTGAAAACTTCTTGACGAGGCCGGTCATCCGTTCCTGCGCGATTTGTAGGTGCGGATAAATCCATTCGTTTTTTTCGTTCAACCACGCGCGCAGATAACCTTCCTCGCCCCAGGTGGAGGCGCTGGGCGTAGAAATTTGGTTGGTGGGATAGTGCGCGAGATAGTCGGAGGGTGTGACGAGGGAAATAATTTTTTGATCGTTGAAAAGTTTGCGCGCGGTGAAATCCAAAAATTCGGGGCCTTCATACCACCAATGGCCGAAGAGTTCGGCGTCGTAAGGCGCAACGATGAGCGGCGGGCGATCCAAAAGTCCGGCGAGTTTTTGGATTTGGGCGAGGCGTTCGTTGAGAAAATGTTGGGCGTGTTCGCTTGCGGCTTTCAACGCCACGTCGCGCTGGTAAATTTCCTTTTGCGCCGCGCTGCCGGTGATTTTGTAATACTTGATGCCGGTGAACCCGCGATTTTCCGGCGAGGGCAGATGCGGCTTGACGTAATCAAAATCCAGATCGAATCCGATGTCGCGGTAAAAATCGCGGTAACGGGCGTCGCCAGGATAACCTTCGTGTTGGCTCCAGACTTGGCGGGAAGAATCGTGGTCGCGTCCGAAAGCGGCGATGCCGTTGGGGGTAAAAATGGGCGCGAAGGTGCCGTAACGCGGGCGCGGATTTGCATATAAAACGCCGTGCGAATCGAGCACGAACCAGCGGATGTTCGCCTCCTGCAAAAAAGTTTCGATGCCGGAAACGTAGGCGCATTCGGGCAGCCAGATGCCGACGGGTTCGCGCCCGAAGCAACTGTGATAATGGTCGCGCGCGGTCAGGATTTGCGCGCGAATGGACGGCGGATGACTGGCGAGCAATGGCAAAAGTCCGTGCGTGGCGGCGGTGGTGATGATTTCCAACCGGCCTTCTTCCTGAAATTTTTTGAAGGCGTGAACGAGATTGCCTTCGTAGTAGCGCCAGGTTTCGCGCGCCAAAGTAAATTTGTGATGATACATCCAGGCGAGTTCGCGGAAGGCGCGATCCCAATGCGTGCGATTGATTTCTTTCTCGCCCAGTTCGATGAGGCTGTTGAGCTGCCGTTCGTAGCGCGTGCGCAAGAGCGGATCGAGCAGCATCGTGCAAAGCGTCGGCGAAAGTGAAAGGGTCAGCCGCGCGGAGATGCCGTCGCGCTGCCAGTTTTCAAAAATCTGGAGGAGCGGCAGGTAGGTTTCGGTGATGGCTTCAAAGAGCCAGCTTTCTTCCAGAAATTTTTCGTGTTCGGGATGGCGCACATAGGGCAGGTGCGCGTGCAGGATGAGTGAGAGGTAACCTTGCATTCGTCAGTCCAGCAGGTCGGAAAGCCAGTTCGCGACGGCTTTGGCCTTGATCAAAATCACGATGCCGACGACGGCGGGAATTGATTTGAGCACGCAGGGAAAAGTTTGCATGGGCGTTTGATGGGCGGAACTTAAAACCCAATAGAGGGCGATTTCCACGACGCTGATGGCGATGAGGGAGACGGCGATGAAGCGAACCAGCATCAAAGCTCCGCGTTCGGGCGCGTCCATAAATCAAAGATTTTCCGGCAATGGCGTTTTAAGCGACGGGTCTTGCGGATGCGCGCCGACATCGCCGAGATATTCCGTCTCGCGGCTGAATTTCAAATCCGCCGCGCGCGCGTCATCGCCATCAGCGGAAATGGCCACGGCGGGCAGATCATATTTTCCGTCCGGCAACGCAAAACGAAAACTGAACGAGCCGTCGGAACGCAATTTGATCTCGTGTCCGCCGAGCGTGACTTTGGCGTTCGGCTCGGTTGCGCCGTAAATGATCAACTCCGCGTTGACGTTGAACCAAAAACCTTTTGGCCGGCCGAGGCCGCCGAAGGGACTGGAAAAACTGGAGACGCCAAAGGAAGAAATGCCGAGCGAAGAAATTTCCTGCGCGAGGCGGCGGCGGATGAGTTCGGTGATTTCGAGCGAACCCATCCAGACGCGGCGCCCGGCGTCAATGGCCACGACTTTGGCCAGCGCGCGCTCCTGCTGCGCCGTCCAGCTTGAGATCGGCGTGGCCGTGATGCGCGGCAGATCGGGATGACCGTTGCGTCGCAATTCTTCAATCGCCTGCGCGAGCGGCAGCGTGTCGCCAACGGCGGCCTTGACGATCTCCAATAATTTTGCGAACGGAAATTCAAAAGGAATCGTGGCGAAATCAGCGTCATTCTCCGGCGAGGCTGCATCGGGCGGCGTCATGGTGCCGCCGGAAGTCGAGATGCGCGTCCATTTGCCGAGCGCGGAATAATAGCCGAGTTCGGCGACGTAGGAATTTCCCGCGCGCTCGACGTGCGTGAACCAATGGCGCGATTCGGGGTGGACGTGAATTTCGTAAGTCGGATGGCCTTCGATTTTATTCGCGTAAATGCGCAGCACCAGATGGCCGTCGGAAGATTGCGCGTTTAGTTTCAATTGCTGTTCGCGCGTCAAATCCCAGTTGGCGTAAAGCCAGTGCGGATCGCGCGCGGTCAAAAAAAGTTTTTTTGTGCCGTAAGATTCGGGCAGTTCGGATTCGGCGGTGGGAAATTGTTGGGGCGGTGGCGTGGCGCCCAGAGAAAATTTTTCGCCCGGCCCGCTGGCGGCGGATGGCGCGGGCAGATCGCCTTCGAGCAAAATGGAAGGAACTTCATTTTTTTTGCGACGCATATAAGTGCGGCGGACGAGGGTGGTGGAATCCACTTCGGTTTGCGGTTCGGATTTTTCGGCGCGCTTGGGCTTCAACAAATTCATGGCGGCGCTGGCAATGCCGCCGAGCAAGGATTTTTTCGCGCGGGTTTTGGTTTTTGGCGGCGGAGCGGCGGATTCCCCGGCGTCGGCAATTTGGGGCGCAGGCCTGGCGGCACGGGTGGAAGTCTTTTTTTTGGCTGGCACGGATGTTGGTTTGATTTTCATGGGCCTCAACTTCCTCGTTTCTCTGACGACGATTGTCGTCTCCATAAAATAGATGAAATTTTGCCGGACGCAACCGCAAATTCATTTTACCATCGCAAATAATTTCCAAACAGGCTTGCGGCGGAGGCATTACGGTGTTTTATTTTAGCTCCAATCTGTTATGAGCGAGCCAAAAAAAGCGGACGGCGAGCATTCGGCGACCATTTTTGTCGTGGACGATGAGCCGATGTTGCTTGACCTGGCGGCGGCGATCCTTCAGCCGCTTGGCTACGACGTGCGCACTTTTCGCGATCCGAAACTGGCGCTCACGGAATTGGCGGCGGCCAAACCCGCCGTGCTCGTGACCGATTATGCGATGGGCGAAATGACGGGCATGGATCTGGTCCGCGAATCCAAGCAGATCAATCCCGCGCAAAAAATCATCCTCTTGAGCGGCACGGTGAATGAACAGATTTATGCCGATGCTTCCGCCAAGCCCGACCATTTTTTGGCCAAGCCGTATCAAGTCAAAGATTTTATCGAAGCCGTCAACGCGCTGGCGGATGACAAAAGCCATTGAAAATTTGCTGGCGCAAAGCCCGCGCCGCCGGTAAAAGTTGCGCATGACAACAGGCAAAAAAAAATTCTGGTCGGTTATCTTCATCATTTTAGTGCTGGTGATCGTTGCGGCCGTCATCGTCGCGCTCAACCTGGATCGCATCGTCAAAAGAGAAGTGGAGATTTATGGCCCGCAAATCACCAAAGTTTCCGTCACGCTGGACAACCTCCACATCAGCCTGCTCGCCGGTTCCGCCACAGTCAACGGCCTCGTCGTCGGCAATCCTGAAGGTTACAAAACTCCCGACGCCATCAGCATTGGCCACGCCAGCATAGGCATCAATCCATTTTCACTCCTGACCGATAAAATTGTCGTTCACTCCATTCATGTGGCCGCGCCGGAGATCACTTTTGAAGGCGGCTTGGGCGGAAATAATTTGAGCAAGATCATGGACAACGTCAACGGCAGCTCGCAAACCGGCGGCCCCGTCGTGACCAATTCCGCCGGTCAGCCCAAGGCGTCCAAGAAAATTGAAGTGGACGATTTTCTGATCACCAACGCCCTCGTTCACGTCAGCCTCACCGGAAATCTCGGCGCCGTGGTTTCCAGGGAAATGACCCTGACCATCCCGGCCATTCATTTGACAAATCTGGGCAAAGGCGCCGATGGTTTGACCGCCACGGAAATGACCCGCGCCATTTTGAGCGCCATCACTTCCGCCACGGTGAAAGCCGTGGCCGCCAACGCCACCAACCTCGGCGGCAAAGGCGCGCAACTCATCAAACAACGCGGGCAGGGCACGCTCAACCAAGCCACCAAAACCATCGGCAACTTGTTCAAGTAAATTTATTGGCCGGCGCGAAATTGCTGTTTCAATCGTTCAAGCGACGATCAAATTCACCAGTTTCTTCGGCACGATAATGACTTTCTTGATCGTTTTGCCTTCGAGAAATGGTTTTACTTTTTCGGAAGTTTTCGCGGCGATTTCCAAATCGGATTGCGTCGCGGTCACGGAAATTTTAATCACGTCGCGCAATTTGCCGTTCACTTGCACGGGAATTTCGATTTCGCTTTCGACAAGCAACGCCGGATCAAATTTTGGCCACGATGCATACGCAAGTGATGAGTGATGAGTGATGAGTGATGAGTTAAGTTTGTCCCAAAGTTCTTCCGCGATATGCGGCGCGAAGGGTTGGAGCAAAATCAAAAATTCGCGCAACACAGAAATCGGTTTTGCTTCCCATGTGATGGCGTCGTTCACAAAAATCATCATCGCCGAAATGGCCGTGTTGAAACGCAAACCGTCCAAATCTTCAGTGACTTTTTTGATGCACGCTTGAAGCGTTTTCAATTGCGCCGGAGTCGCCGCGACATCTTTGATGGCCGGATTTAATTTAATCAGATTCAACAAATCTCTGTGGCTCTGTGCCTCTGTGGCAGTAGTTTCCGCCTGCTCAAATTCTGTTTCCGATTTTTCATCCACGAACAAGCGCCAGACGCGACCGAGAAAACGATAAACGCCCTCGACGCCTTTGGTGTTCCACGGCTTCACCATTTCGAGCGGCCCCATGAACATTTCGTAAAGGCGGAACGCGTCCGAACCGTATTCGCCGAGCACGTCATCGGGATTCACCACGTTGCCGCGCGACTTGGACATCTTCTGTCCATCCTCGCCGAGAATAATTCCTTGATTGACGAGTTTGAAAAAAGGTTCGGGCGTGGAAACGTAGCCGAGGTCGAATAAAACCTTGTGCCAGAACCGCGCGTAAAGCAGATGCAACACGGCGTGCTCCGTGCCGCCGACGTAAACGTCAACGCCGGGCGTCGGCAGCTTGACGTCGGCGGTTTTTGCCTTAAAGTTTGTTTCAATGTGACGGAGCGTTTCGGACGTGTCTGAAAGGGGCGCTTTCGTGGTGACATCTTTCGCCGTCGCAGTTTTGTAAATGGTGACGATTTGCAGTTGGCGATTTTTCCCCCGCACTTCTTCCACGACAAAAATAAAACCGTTGATCCGTTTTTTGATGATCAACCGTTTAAAACCGCGCGGTTGTTTGGAGGAAAATTCCACCGAATCCGGCGCGGCCAAAATTTCCGGCAACTGTTTCAAATCTTCAGTCGTGATGGCGATGTTTCCGCGCGCTTTTTCAAAAGCGGCATTACCATGTTGGTTAAAAATGTGGCGCACGGCAAAAACATCCAGTGAATGATGAAAGCCGGAAACATTCTCGTTCGCCGCCGCCTGAATTTTTTCGGCCAAAATTTCCGAAACCGCCGCAAACTCGACGACGTAAGGCGGCCGTTTGCCATCCACAAACGCGCGATGAACCAAGTTTTCCACTTCCGCATTCCATTCCTGATTGGATTTCAAAACACAATTTCCCGGATTCCGCTCGCCGCCCATCCAATAATTTTCCGCGTCTTTGCCGACGAACGCGGAATTATTTTTTGCGTCGAGATAACGCAGATAATACCAGCACGAGCCGGCCCATTGCGGCATCGTGTTCGTTTCGCGCACCGAGCCGTCGGGCAGATTCAGCCAATCCTTCGCGCGGGCGAGCGGCGGCTGGCCGTCGGCGGTGGGCTTATAATCTTCGAGCGACGGCGGCAACAGCGGCAACGCACTTTCCGGCAACGCTTCGTGATACAGATTTCCGTCGGCGTCTTTTTTCCAAACAATCGGGAACGGCTCGCCCCAGTAACGTTGGCGGCTGAACAGCCAGTCGCGCAATTTGTAATTGATGGTGCGTTTGCCTTCGAGCGTGTCTTCCAACCGTTTAATCATCACGCGTTTTGCCTCTGCGGTAGAAAGTCCATTCAACAATTCGGAATTCACTGCGATTCCGTCGCCCGTAAAACGTTGCCAATCTTTTCCCGCACGCGGCTCGACAACTTGAATAACTGGTAGATTGAATTTTTTTGCAAACTCGAAGTCGCGCGTATCGTGTGCGGGCACGGCCATAATCGCGCCCGTGCCGTAACTCGCCAAAACATAATCAGCAATCCAAATAGGAATTTTCTGGTTCGTGACAGGATTTATAGAGTAGCTGCCGGTGAAAACGCCTGTTTTGTTTTTTACTAATTCTGTCCGTTCCAAATCTGATTTTTTAGCAACGTGAGCACAATACGCTTCGACTTCCGCACGTTGGGAATCTGTGGTTAAATCTTTTACAAATGCGTGTTCAGGAGCGAGAACCAAATAAGTTGCGCCAAACAATGTGTCTGGCCGCGTTGTAAAAACAGGCAATGCAAGTGTCGTGTTCGGATCTTTCGGATCTTCCGCATCAAAATTAACCAAAGCGCCTTCACTGCGGCCAATCCAATTTTGCTGCATTGCCTTTAGCGAATCAGTCCAGTCAATCGTATCGAGGTCTTGAAGCAATCTTTCGGCATAAGCGGTGATACGAAGCATCCATTGGCGCATTGGTTTTCGGACAACAGGAAATCCACCGACTTCACTTTTGCCGTCAATCACTTCTTCGTTGGCCAAAACTGTTCCAAGAGCTTCACACCACCAAACCGGAGCTTCAGTGACATAAGCCAGACGCAATTCGTTAATTCGGTCTCGCCGATACTGAACTTTTCCCGTCGAATTTTCCTGCAACCATTTTGCATGAAAAACTTGGAGCGTTAAATTTTTCTCCCATTCAGATTTCCGTTTTGGAGTTTCAGAAAAAACATCTTCTAAAATGTCAATTGATTCAGCTTTATTCGTTTTCGGATTAAACCACGAATTGTAAAGCTTGAGGAAAATCCATTGCGTCCACTGGAAATAATCGGGGTCGGTCGTGGCGAGTTCGCGCGACCAGTCGTAGCTGAAGCCGAGTGATTGAATCTGGCGTTTGAAATTCGCGATATTTTCCTCGGTCGTTTTGCGCGGATGCTGGCCGGTCTTGACGGCGTATTGCTCGGCGGGCAGGCCGAACGCGTCCCAGCCCATCGGGTGCAGGACGTTGAAACCTTGCGCGCGTTTGTAGCGGGCGAGAATGTCCGTGGCCGTGTAACCTTCGGGATGCCCGACGTGCAAGCCCGCGCCGCTCGGATACGGAAACATGTCGAGGATGTAAAATTTCTCCGGCAGTTGCGCGGCGGAAACTTTGCCGGAAAGTTTGTGGCGCACGGCAAATGGATGGTTCGCGGGAATTTCCTCGCCCGGGTTGAACGCGCGAAAGCTTTGCGATTCGTCCCAAGTTTTTTGCCATTTGGGTTCGATCAAATGAAACGGATATTGTCTGCGGCTGCTCGACATAGAACTTTGGATTTTGCGCGAAAATTTTGGCGCGGGCAATTGTGGAATTGGTTTAATGGCGCAAATTTTTTTCATGACCTGGTGAAATTTACGGTTCACAATCAGGCCGGTGAAAATCCCGCAAGAAATGTTACGGCAAAGATTCAGATTTTTAAAATCTGCAGGTTTTACCTTGATTGAACTGCTGGTCGTAATCGCGATCATTGCCATTCTCGCCGCGCTGATTTTACCGGCGCTCTCTGGCGCCAGAATGCGGGCGGAAGGAATTTTTTGCCTGAACAATACGCGACAGCTCGCCTTGTGCTGGCGGCTTTATGCGGAAGATCATGAAGATGCATCGCCTTACAATCTCGGCATGGCCGGCTCATCGTTTCGGACCAATGCAAATTGGGTCAACAATGTGATGACGTGGAACATGGATTCGGACAACACAAATCCGGCCACCATCACCGGCGCCAGCCTCGGCGCTTACATCAATGGCGCGGTAAATATTTTTCACTGTCCGGCGGATCGAATTTTAAGTCCGGCGCAAATTTCCGCCGGCTGGAATGCACGCCTCCGCAGTTATTCAATGAACGCGATGATCGGCGACGCCGGAATTCTTTCGAGCAACGGCGTGAACCTGAACAATCCCGGCTACAAACAATTTTTCAAGCTGACGCAGATTCCGGAACCTTCGGAAATTTTTGTTTTTCTCGACGAACATCCCGACAGCATTGACGACGGCTATTTCGTGAATCGCGCGTATGACTTCCAATGGACTGACTTGCCCGCATCGTATCACAACCATTCCGCCGCTTTTTCCTTTGCGGATGGCCACAGCGAATTGCATCACTGGCAGCTTTCGCAAACGACACCCGCGTCCGCGCCCGATCGCGCCGGTTTGCCGCTCGCAATTTCTGCCGATGCCCGAACGGATTGGAACTGGCTCACCGGACACATGAGCGTCGAAAATGAATGACTATAAAAATTTTCGCACCCGGTTTTCGCCGCCCATCATTCCCAGCAAATAAAGTTTGCCGCCCTGCGTCCACACCGCCGTGGTCAGGCCGTTGATTTTTTTGAATCGCGGCGCGCTCGCGTCCGGCGCGTTTTTTACCTCGGCACGGTTGACGACAAACAACCACAAATCCGTTGCCGGCGATTTTGAATCGCCCGTGCGGAAACAAATCATGGAAACTTTCGCGCTTTGCCGCCCCTCCATTTTTTATTTCGGCCAATAATCTGGCCGCCGGCGACTACACTTTTTTCGCCATCGCCAGTGGCAATAGCGGATTGACCGCCACCAATTCCATCATCGTGCACATCGTCACTGCGGAACCCATTTTGATGAGCGCACCGCAGTTTTCTCCGCCGGGAAGTTTTATTTTCAATTACACGGCAAACACCAATTTAAGTTATGTCATTCAAAGTTCGGGCAATTTATTCGACTGGAACAATCTTCAAACGAACATTGCTTCTGCGATTTCAATCAACTTCACAAATTCCAACGCGACCAATAACCCGGCCTTCTACCGCGTTGAACTTTTGCCAAATCCATGACCGGAAAATCCATGCGGCCATGCGTTTTGACCGTCATATTTCTATTCGTTTCGCTGATGGTGATTCCGGCGCAATCCACGAAATCCCCGTCCGGCTCATTCGCCCCGCGCGAATTTTCAGCGCGCGGCGTCATCACCGCCATCAATTCCCAGGCCGAAACGGTTGTCATTCAGAACGAAACCATTTCCAATTTCATGGCCGCCATGACCATGCCGTTCAAAGTCAAAAGTCGAAACGAACTTCTCCATTTGCAGCGCGGCGACCAGATTTCCTTTCAACTTCACGTCCGAGAAAATGGAAGTTGGATTGATCAAATCCAAAAGGTCGGATTTATTTCATTGCCCGCGCCTGCAAATTCCGTTTCAAAAACTTACAATTCCAAATCCGCGCTGTTGGATTTTCCCTTCACCAACGAACTCGGCCAAACCGTCCGCCTCAATGATTTTCACGGGCAGGCGCTGGCGATCACTTTTTTTTACACGCGCTGCCCGTTGCCGGATTATTGCCCGCGCCTGTCAAAAAATTTTCAGGAGGCGTCGGAAAAAATGGAAGCGATGAATAAGGCGCCGACTAACTGGCATTTCCTTTCCATTACGTTTGATCCCCAAACGGATTCGCCAGAAACCCTCCGCGCTTATGGCCAAAGCTATCATTATGATCCCGCGCATTGGAGTTTTTTGACCGGCCCTCCGGAAAAAATTGCCGAACTGGCGCAACGTTCCGGCGTCACCTATGAAAACGATGGCGTGACGATCAATCATAATTTTCGCACCCTGATCATTGATGCTTCCGGCCATTTGCAAATGATTTTTCCAACGTCCGGCGATTTGTCCGGCCAAATCGTCGCGGAAATTCTCAAAGCCGCTGCGCCAGCCACGTCAAACGCAAACCTTCCAAAGTCAGCAACGAATTGATTGTTGCAATCTCCGGCAATTTCGCCGCGATCAATTTTGCGTAACCGCCTGTTGCCACGACCGGCAAATTTTTTGCGCGCAACTCGCGTTTCAATTCGCCGATCAATTCCCGCACCAAACCGCGATAACCGTGCACCGCGCCCACGAGCATCGCCTGCTCCGTATTTTTTCCGACGACGTTTTTGATTTCGCGAATTTTTATTTTCGGCAGCAACGCGGTTTTTTCGTGCAGATAATCCGTCATCGCCGCCAGTCCGGGCGCAATGATTCCGCCGATATAATTTCCTTTTGCATCCACCACGTCAAACGTCACCGCCGTTCCAAAATCCACAACCACGACCGGCGCGCCAAAATGAAATTTCGCCGCCACCGCGTTCGCCAAACGGTCGGGACCAATCGTTTTCGGATTCGGATAATCAATTCCCACGCCGCGCAAAGTTTTTGGCGAAAGTTCCAAAACATTTAATTTCAAAAACGCGCGGACGAAATTTTTTACGCGCGGCGTCGCGCGCGGAACCACGCTGCACAAAATCGCGCCGGAAATTTTTTTTGCGCCGACCAATTTTTTCACGCGCGCGATTGCGTTTGCGCCAAACCATTCGCGCGTCGGAACGTTGATTTGTTTTCGCACGCGCCGTTCGTCCGCCAACCCGACGTGCGTGTGCGTGTTGCCGATGTCAAAAAGTAAAAGCATGGCGCAATTAAAAATTAAAAATTAAAAATACAAAATGAAATCCAGTCATCGCCTCGTTTTTTAATTTTTAATTTTTAATTTTTCATTTTTCCAGCGTCACATCGCCGCCCGTGATGCGCTCCAGCCGTCCGTGCTCGGTTCGCAAAAGCAGCGCCCCGTCGTCATCCAGCGCCTCGGCGCGCCCGCGAATTTTCCGGTCGCCGATTTGCACTGTCACATTTTTCCCAATCGTTACGCAGCATTCTTCCCATTCATCCGCGACGGTTTCAAATTTTCCGTCGCAAATGTGCGCGTAATCTTTATTCAATTCGCGCAAAATTGTGGCCGCCAAATCAGCGCGCGAAATCATTTTTCCCGATTCAATTTTGAGCGACGTTGCGATTTTTTTCAATTCCGCCGGAAATTCGTTCGCGTCCAGGTTCACGTCCAGGCCGATTCCGAGAATGACGTGTTTGACGCGATCCGGTTCCGCGCTGGATTCCGTCAAAATGCCGGCGACTTTTTTTCCGCCGATCAAAATGTCATTCGGCCATTTGATTTGCGGTTGCAAATTGGTTTCCAAAAAAATTGCGCGGCGCAACGCGACTGCCGAGGCGATGGTCAATTGCGTCGTTTCTTGCGGACGCAAATCCGGTCGCAATAAAATTGAAAACCACAAACCTTTGCGCGCGGGCGAAATCCATTTTCTGCCGAGCCGTCCGCGCCCGCGCGTTTGCGATTCGGCAAAAACGACGACGCCTTCTTTTACGCCGTCGCGCGCCAGTTTTTCAACCACGTCGTTGGTCGAAGTCGTTTGTTCAAAAACGCGGATGTCGCGACCAATGATTTTTGTTTTGCCTAAACGCGCGATCAAATCATCGGCCAGCAACGCATCGGGTTCGCCGACAATTCGATAACCGAAATGCGGACTGGCCGAAATGTCGAAACCGATTTTGCGCAAATCGTCAATGCGCGACCAAATCGCCGCGCGGCTAATTTTTAATTCCTCGGCCAGTTGCGCGCCGGAAATGCCGTCCCGATTTTCGCGCAACGCCAAAAGAATTTTTGCGTCAGTGGTCATTTAACTAAATGCAGAAGTGTGAATGCAGAATGCAGAAAAAATCCGAAGATGCGACTGTAAAAATTTCTTCATTCTGCCTTCTTCATTCTTCATTTGTTTATGAAATCCAAGCCAATGTCCACGGCGCGCGCGGAATGCGTCAGCGCGCCGACAGAAATAAAATCCACGCCGGTTTGCGCGATCGCCCGAACCGTTTGCAAATTCACGCCGCCACTGGCTTCGGTTTGCGCGCGGCCATTGATGATTTTTACCGCCGCGCGCAGTTGTTTCAAATTCATATTATCGAGCAAAATAATTTCCGCGCCGGCGTCGGCGGCTTGCGCGACTTGTGCCAACGTGTCTGCTTCCACTTCGATTTTCAGCTTTGGAAATTTTTTCCGCGCGCGAAAAATGGCGGCGGCAATCGCGTTTGGCTTTTCGTTTTTCAGCGCGGCGAGATGATTGTCTTTGATCAAAATCAAATCGAACAAACCGAGACGATGATTTTTTCCGTCGCCACAAACGACGGCGTATTTTTCAAAACGCCGCCAGCCCGGAGTCATTTTGCGCGTGTCGAGAATTTTGGCGTTTGTGCCACGGATCGCTTCGACAAATTGCGAAGTCAAAGTCGCAACGCCGGAAAGTCGCTGGACAAAATTCAGCGCGACGCGCTCGGCGCTTAAAATCGCGCGTGTCGAACCGGAAATTTTCAGCAAAATTTTTCCAGCGGAAATTTTTCCGCCATCGCGCGCAAACTTTTCAATTTTGATTTTGCGAGACAATTCGCGAAATGCCATTTCTGCAAATTCGATTCCGGCGACGACGAGCGGTTCGCGCGCGCGCATGAGCGCGACGGATTTTGCGTTTTGCGGAACAGTCGCCAGAGTCGTTGCATCGCCGTTGCCGATGTCTTCGGCGAGAGCGGCGCGAACGACTCTGCGAATTTCTGATGGGTTCAATTCCACCCACATAAAATGGACTCGGAACAGTGAATTTGTAAATCTTCGTTTTCGTTTTCCCCAAATCGTGTTTTAATTTTTGCAGGCATGAGCAAAGGCATTCTATTGGTCAATCTTGGTTCGCCGGATTCAACATCTGTTGGTGATGTGCGCGGCTATTTGCGCGAATTTTTGATGGACCGGCGCGTGCTGGACGCGCCGTGGCCGGTTCGTTTTTGCGTCGTGAATTTTGCGATTCTGCCATCGCGCCCGCAGGAATCGGCGCACGCTTATGAAAAAATTTGGATACGCGAAGGTTCGCCCCTGGTCGTCACGAGCCGCAACGTGCAAAAAAAATTGCAGGAGCGCGTTTCAATTCCCGTCGAACTGGCGATGCGTTATCAAAATCCTTCCATTGAAAGCGCGATTGAAAAATTGCGCGATGCGAAAGTGAACGAATTATTTTTAATTCCGCTATTTCCGCATTACGCGATGTCGAGTTACGAATCGGCGGTGGAGCGCGTGAAAAAAGTCGCGAGACAACTCGCGCCGGAAATGAAAATTGAAGTGCAGCCGCCTTATTTCGATTCGCCGGACTACATTTCCGCGCTGGTCGCCGCCGCGAAAGATCATTTGGAAAGCGGCTACGATCATTTGCTGTTCAGTTTTCACGGTGTTCCCGAACGGCATTTGCGCAAGTCCGACCCGACCGGCTGCCATTGTTTGAAAGTGGAAAATTGCTGCGAAGTTCCCAGTCCGGCGCACGCGACATGTTATCGCGCGCAATGTTTCAAAACGGTCGCGGCCTTTGTAAAATTGGCGGGCGTGCCAGCGGAAAAATTTTCCGTTTCATTTCAATCGCGGCTGGGGCGCGATCCGTGGTTGAAGCCTTACACGGATTTGGAACTGGCGGAATTTCCGAAGCGCGGCATCAAAAAACTTCTGGTGATTTGTCCGGCGTTCGTTTCGGATTGTTTGGAGACATTGGAAGAGATCAATCTGCGCGGACGCGAAACTTTTTTAGCGGCGGGCGGAAAAGAGTTCGCGCAAATCCCCTGTATGAATGAGCATCCGCTTTGGATTTCGGCGTTGGAGAAAATGGCGCGGCGATTTTTGAAAAGCTGACGCCGTTTGAAATTTTTTATTTCGGCAAATTTTCCCGGCCCAAGGCGTGATTGAATTTGAGTTTGACGGTGTCCAAAAGATTACGAAAAATTTTCTTTTTCGGCGTCAAGATTTGCAGCGGCTCGCATTTATGGCTGCATAGCCGGCAAAGGAACAGCGGCGAGCCGCCTTTGCGCCGCATGATGTGGATGCAGGCATTGCACATGAGTTCGCCGCAATGGGTGCATTTATAAGTTGCGTGCGCCTGGGCATGGCGCGGGCAGGAAATCGCGCCGTCAGGCAGAACAACCGGCGGCGGCGGCGCAGGCTCGGCGCGTTCAAATTGCGGAATCGCGATGTTGATTTCCGTGTTTTCAACAAATAATTCCACGTCGCCCAATTTCACTTCCTGGCCGGGCATCAGCCACGCTTCGCGCACAATATCGCCGTTGATGAAAGTGCCGTTGGTCGAATCGCAATCGCGCAAAAATACGCCGTCACTGGACACGACGAGTTCGCAATGATTGCTGGAAACGGTGGAATGACTGATGAAAAAATCGCAATCGGGATCGCGGCCAATCCGGTTGACGCCGAGGCGCAATTCAAGCGTCCGATTTGCCAAACCTTCCGTCTTGATCAGAAGCCTCGCCATGATTCATCCCTTTTCATTCCCTTTTGGGGAGTAAGACGTAATTTACAGAAAAAGGTGACGCGCGTCGAGAGAAAATCGTGCAAATCATTTCAGCGGATTTTTGGCGAACGAAAATTCTTCCACAATTTTTCCGCCAATCAAATGTTCCTGGATGATGCGCTCCAGAATTTCCGGCGTGCAATCGCGATACCAAACGCCTTCGGGATAAACGACCGCCACCGGCCCGCGAACGCAGACGCGCAGACAATTCGCCTTGGTGCGATAAACCAGCGGTTGCGCGCCGCCGAGGTTTAATTCTTTCAGTCGCCGTTTCAAAAATTCCCAGGAAGCCACGCTCGTTTCGCGCGGACAACATTTTGGTTCCGTCGCGTCGGCGCAGAGAAAGATATGGCGGCGGAATTTTTCCAGGCCGAGCGTTTCTACGGCCGATTGCAGTTCGTCTTTCATTTCAACGTTGAACCAGGGCGTTTTTTATCAATTTCAATAATTCCGCGTGCGACGCGACGGCTGGGAATTGCGGAAATTCTTTTTTTACATTTTCCGGCGCGTGAATCAGAAAACCCACGTTCGCTTCGAGCAACATGCCGGTGTCGTTGAAAGAATCGCCGGCGGCAATGACGTGATAATTTAACAGCTTGAGCGCGGCGACGGTTTTTCTCTTTTGATCGGCGGTGCGCAATTTGTAATTCGTGATGCGGTCGTTTTCGATAATCAGTTGGTGGCAAAAAAGCGTCGGCCAGTTCAGTTGCTTGAGGAGCGGTTGCGCAAATTGCTCAAAGGTGTCGGACAAAATCAGAACAGGCGCGAGCGTCCGCAATTCGTCCAAAAATTCTTTCGCGCCGGGCAATGGCTTCAAAGAGCCGATGACGTTTTGAATGCCGGACAGTTTCAAATCGTGTTTCGCCAGAATTTCCAGGCGTCCGCGCATGAGCTTATCATAATCCGGTTCGTCGCGCGTGGTGCGGCGCAATCCGGGAATTTTTGTTTTTTCGGCGACGGCGATCCAGATTTCGGGCGTCAGGACGCCTTCCATGTCCAAAGTCACGATGGATTGTTTCATGAACGGGGAGTTTTTCAGAATTATTTTGCGCTGTCGAGCGCAGGAGGCTTCGCCAATTCAGGATGCGCGGCAAGAATCTGGTTCAATGCAAGGTTCGCCTCGGGAAAATCCGGCGTGAAGCGCAAGGCTTCGCGGTAATGGGCGACGGCATCAGCCAATTTATTTTGCTGCGCTAACGCTTGGGCGAGGCGGAAATGAACTTTTGTTTCGTAAGGCGTGATTCCAAGTTCTGCGTTAAATTGAATTTCCGCTTTTGCGGGCTGATGATTGTCCAGCAGCGCCAGCCCCAAATTAAATCGCGCATCTGCGTCAGCCGGTTTCAACCGCACGGCTTCCGCAAAATGAGGAATGGCTTCCCCAATTTTTTTCTCCCGCGTCAGCAGCATTCCAAATCTGGTCTGCGCTTCAAAAAAATCTGGCCGCAGCGTGAGTGCGGTCCGGAATCCCCGCGCGGCATCCGCGAACCCGCCATGCTGGGAAAAATAAACCGCCAGATCATATTGAATGTCCGCGTCCTTCGGCTCCAGTTCGGCGGCCATGCGCAAATGATCAAAGGCCTCGTGAATTTTGCCGAAGGCCAGCAGGGACATGGCCAGATTGAATTGCGATTCCGGGAATCGCGGCTGGATTTTCACCGCGTCTTCGTAGAGCACCAGCGCGCGGTTATTTTCACCGATACTTTCAAAAGCTTTGCCGAGGCAGTTTTCGGCGACATAATTACCCTTGGTCACCTCGATGGCGTGCAAAAACAAGCTGAAACTGTTCTGCCAATAAGTGAGTTGAATGGAGGTGACCATCAAACAACCGGCGAGCGCAACGCCGCCGATCAAGGGTAAAAAATTTCGCTTTTTCGGCCACAGGTTGAAAAGGTCGTTCGCGCCCCAAACTATAACAATAAAAAGACCGATGCTCGGAATATACATGTAACGGTCGGCCATGGATTGGGCGCCTACCTGGATGATGCCAATCGTCGGCACCAGCGTTCCCAAAAACCAAAACCAACCCACCATCAAATAAGGGTTGCGTTGCGCGTAGAAAACAAACAAGCCCGACCAAATCAACAACAGCAACGCCGTGCCAATCACAAATACCGTCGGCCAGCTATAATGATAAGGATAAACAATCGCGAGATCCATCGGCCAAAACGTTTTGGAAATATAGCGCGCATAGGTCAGCAAAACACTTTCCATGCGCGAGAAAGCCGAGACCGGAGCCATCGCTTCTTTTTGAACGCGCAACGTCATCAGGCAACCGGCGA
Organism: Verrucomicrobiia bacterium; assembly: GCA_036509895.1. GTDB lineage: Bacteria > Verrucomicrobiota > Verrucomicrobiia > Limisphaerales > UBA11358 > UBA11358. The sequence goes on along the minus strand of DATCEV010000037.1, from coordinate 34,234 downwards.
GTGATAATGCGAAAAAAGGAATTTTTTCGCAGATCAAAATAATTGTTTTGCGCGCCAGATTTCCATTGAAAATTTTTCCGCCGGGAATAGTTTTTCCCCCTGCATAAAAATTCAGGCCAAAACGGTTCAACGGCCAGAAATCCAACAACAATAAAACGAAGGGCAGCGTGACAACCATGGGCTTGGACATCAGGCCGCACGCAAAAAAGAACAACGCCAGCCAATAAAAACGGGAGGTCAAAAACCGGAAGCTGGAGGAATTTGCCGGTAAATTTTGATTTACGGCTTTCAGTTTCTGGACAAAACGCGCGTAAGCCAGCAACGTCAACATCCAAAAAAATGTGCTTAACACATCTTTGCGTTCCGCCGCCCACGCGACCGATTCCACATGCAACGGATGCCACGCGAAAAACGCCGCCACAAAGGCGCTGCGCCACAGGGCGCCGGTCGTTCTTTCCAGCAGCCAAAACAGGAGCAGCGTGTTGGCGACATGAAAAAGCAGATTCGTGAAATGATGGCCGCCCGCCTTCACCCCGTAAATCTGGCAATCGGCCATGTGGGAAATCCAAGTCAACGGATGCCAGTTCGCCGCTTCCGTGCTTTTGAAAGCCCAAACCACATTCGTCCAAGTCAGGCCGGACAAGACATGCTGATTTGAAGTGATGTAAGCCTGATCATCAAAGCTCACGAAGTCGTGATGCGTCATCGGCCAATAAACTGCGAACGTGACCAGCGCCAGCCCCAGACAAATCGCCGCGAAAAGTTGATGCTTCGTCAATTTTGCGGTGAACATTTTAGTGGGGAGTAAAAGTCAAAACTTGAATAATTCGCGTTTGCGCTGGGCGAACCGGCAACCTTCCTGATAACCGACCGAACGCGCCAGCGAAATCGCCTCGGCAAAATTCATTCCCACTTCGTCCGGCGCGTGCGCGTCCGAACCAAAAGTGATCGGCACACTTTTTTGGAACGCAAGCTGGAGAATTTCCCGGCTCGGATAAATTTCTTTGCAATCTTTGCGCAAACCGGCGGTGTTGAGTTCAATCGCGCAATCATTTTTTTTGGCGGCGTCCAGAAACTTTTCATAAAGCGGCGCACAATTTTGGCTCGGTTTATGGCCGAATTTTTTTGGCAAATCCACATGGCCGATGATTTCAAACAGTTTTGATTCCGCTGCCATGGTGAGCCGCTCAAAATAGATTTGCCAGACTTCAAAGGCGTCGCGATTTTTCCATTCGACGGCTTTTTGCGGATCGTCAATTGCCCATGAATCGGAAACGTAATGCACCGAGCCGATGAAATAATCCCACGGCTGCCGCGCGGCCAGTTCGTGAATCCAATCCTCGCCGTTCGGAAAATAATCCACTTCGAGCGCGAGGCGGATTTGCAATTGCGGAAAATCCTTTTGCGCGCGCCGGACTTTCCCGACGTATTCGTCAAGCTGGTCGAAACGCATCCGCCAATTGTCAAAATCATCCCAGCGCATCGGCGAATGATCGGAGAAGCCGATTTCGGTCAGGCCGATTTCGACGGCGCGGCGGGCATAATCCACCGGCTCGCCAACGGCATGGCGGCAAAGCGGCGTGTGCATGTGATAATCCGGCAACGGCATGATTGAGTGTCAGAAGTTGAGAACGAAGTGTCGAACGAAAAATTGGCGCAAGGCGGTTTTTCGTTACTGACGAATCGCCAGAGAGGTGAGGTAACTTTGGAAGGCCTGTTTCAAATGATCCTCCGCTGCTTTCGGATTTGGCACTTCTTTTCGGGCGGTGGAAAATAAATTCATGGTGGCGTTGGCCTCGTAAAAAACCACTTGCCCATCAGCATTAACGTCAAAATCCACGCCGAACACATCCAGCGGAATTCGGTCGCGAATCGCGTGCAGCGACTGCAAGGCGGGGCGGCCCAGCGCCGCTTCCGGGTCTTTGCATATTCGCTTTTCCTCGTCGAGTAAATACGAATTTTCCAGATAAAAGGGCACGCGCTTTATATTTTTTCGGCCATGCACATTCCAGAAAGTATCATAATCAACGCGAACCAGAACGATTTCGTTTTGGACGATGGCTGCCCGGATTTTGCGGAAAAATTCATTTTTTCCACGCCGGCAATCCACGAATTCGGTCACAAAAAACTTTTCGGCGAAGCCGGAAGAAAGGACTCCGACGAGAGCATCGCGCGAATCCACCTTGTTCATTCCTTTGCCCATTTGAGCCGCCAATGTCCGCGTGATGAGAGGATAATCATATTGCTCCTCGATTTCACGGATCACTTCGTCGCGGGTTTTTCCAATGGAAGAAAAGCGCGTGGTCTTCGGTATCAGGACGCCGGAAAGATCATCCAGCAATTTTACCGACATATCTCTGGTGGACTGAATGATCTTGGTTGGATGATTGACCACCGGAACGCCGAAGCTATCAACCAGCGTAATCAAGCCCGATAAGTTGCCTTCGGAAAGAACGCGCTCGCCATTCGCATGGTTGTTGATCACAAAATCCGGCGGCGGAAATTGCTTTCGGTCTAAAGGCTTCGCTGCCTCAGCGAAGACGCAAGTGAAATGAAAATCCTCACTAAAATAATTAACGATTTGACCGGGAAAGTTTTTGCAAAAACGATGCATAGTTTCAAATGGCTTTGACAAAACGCCAGCATCCAGGGGCGGATTTAGGACGAGGGCATTGGCTTTTTGCGTCGCGCGCCGTTCAGCCAGGAACGCCGGCGATGAAGCAACCCTCATGTGGAAGGACTTCCAATAAATTTTTTCCGCCTCGTCTGGCCGGTCGAGTTCTTTCAATATCCGGCTTTTGTTATATAAAATCTCGTATTTACCAGGTTCCAACTTAAGTGCTTCGTCACAAGCCAGCAAAGCTTCATCATATCTTTTAAGTTCAAGCAACGCCATTGCCTTCACCAGCCATCCCTTCGCGTAAGAGGAATTATGACGGATCGCCTCGTCACAAGCCTGCAAAGCTTCCTCCTGACGACCCATCCCTGTCAGGGCAAGTCCGAGATTGGACCATGCTTCCGGTGATTGATCTTCCAATGTGATCGCCTTGCGCGCGAACTCCTCGGCTTCCACGAATTTTTTAAGTTTAATTTTAATGGCCGAAAGATTATTCAGAGTCGAAACTCTGTCGGGAATGAGCTTTAAGGATTGTTCAAACTGCCTTTCAGCTGCTTGAAAATCGTTTGCTTCCAGAAGACGCAAGCCTTCAAAAAAGAACTCCCTGGCTGTTTCAAAATTATCCATGTGAATCGCGCCTGACATAGAAATTGAACCTGCCGTCCCTAAAGACTTTCGTCGCAATAGCCGAACTGCCAGAGTTAACTACAGTTGGCTTCAGCGATTTTTCAGGCCAAAGAATCATATATCTCACAAACCTATTTTGAACGGAACAGCTTTGCGATGCCATAATAAAACCAGGGCGATTAAAACTTAAAAAGAAATAGCGTTGAGAACGCAACCAGGTTGAACATGATTATTTTTCTCCGCCCGCAAGCATCGTTTGAAAATGCGGCGGCTGTTCTTCCGCAGCCACAATGCTCACCTCGATTTTTTTGAATCCGGCGTTTTCCAGCCAGTGATGCAAATCACTTTCCGCGAAACCGGGCCAGCGGTCTCCGTAAAGTTCATGCGCTTTCTCAAAATTGTGTTTCAGCAAATCTAGAATTAAAATCTGTCCGTGCGGCTTCAAAATTTTATATGCGGCGGCAATCGCGTCAGCGGGAATTTCGGCGTGGTGCAAGGCCTGGCTTAAAATCGCGAGGTCAACGCTGTTCGCGTCAATCGGCGGGTTTTGCAGATTGCCGAGCCGGAACTCCAGGTTTTTCAGTCCGTTCTTTTTCGCCTTGGCCGCGCCGAACGCGACGATTTTTTCCGAGTTGTCCACGGCGATGACTTTTTTCGCGCGGCGCGCGAGCAGTTCGCTCAACAAGCCTTCGCCCGCACCCAAATCGGCGACGATGAGCGGCGGCAAAATTCTTAAAAGCAAATGGCCGAACGCCTGCCACGAACGGCCCGGCCCATAAACGCGATCAAAACGTCCGGCGATTTGATTGAAGAAAACTTGCGCCTGTTCTTTGCGCCGCGCGAGGACGCGTTTCAAATTGATTTGGTCGCCGGAATTTTCCGGCAATTCTTTCGCGCCGCGAATGGCGAGTTGAATAAATTCCCGCGTCGTCGCGCCGGCATTTTCGTTCAATTTATAAAACGTGCGTTTGCCTTCGCGCCGCGATTGCACGAGTTGAGAATCCTGCAACAAACCCAGATGCGTGGAAATGCGCGATTGCCCGAGCCGCGTGATTTCCTGAAGTTCGGCGACAGAAAGTTCATCGCGTTCGAGCAGCGCGACAATGCGCAGCCGCGTGGCGTCGGACAAGGCGCGCAAAGATTTAAGCGTGGCGGACATACTTAATAAATTTTACAGAAGAGAACGAAGGGAACGAAGGAATTTAGTTTTACAACGCCTTTCTGATCCTTCGTTTCCTTTGTTCTCTTCTGTAAAAAACTGTTCATTGGTTTGCTCCGGGAAGAATCATCCGAACAAGACCGTCAGCCAGCTTCAATTCGTGAAAATTAAAAATCAACCCGATCGGAATGTTGAGCAATTTCATGTAACTCAACAATTGGGCTTTGTGGATGGGCAATATTTCCTGAACCGCCTTGAGTTCCAACAAAAGGCAATTTTCCACCAGCACATCAAAACGCAAAGGTTCTTCAAAGGTCATTCCTTTATATTCGATCTGGACGAGCTGCTGATTGACACACGCAATGTTCCGAAGAACCAGTTCCCGCATCAGGCATTTTTCATAAATGCTTTCGATCAGACCGGCGCCTTTGAGCCGATGCACTTCAAGGGCCGCGCCGATTGCGTCGTGGCTCAACTGATCTGCTTTTTTGAACAGCGGATGCATGATGAGGATTCTTCGCTCTCTTCTGTAAATTATTATTTGACGTGCTTTGAAAAAGATATATCATCTTATCTTGATACGTCAATATGTTGTTGGCGCAAAAATAAAATCCAAATGAGCAATCGTTATATTTTTTCTTCCGAATCCGTCGGCGAAGGCCACCCGGACAAAGTCGCGGACACCATTTCCGACGCCGTGCTGGACGCCTGTTTCGCGCAGGACAAGTTTAGCCGCGTCGCCTGCGAAACGTATGTGAAGTCCAACATCGCCATCATCGGCGGCGAAATCACGACGAAGGCGAAATTGGATTTCGTCAAAATCGCGCGCGACGCCATCCGTGAAATCGGCTACGTCAACGACGACGACGTGTTTCACGCGGACAAAGTTTTTGTGAACGTCATCGTGACGCAGCAGTCGCCGGACATTGCGCAAGGCGTGGACGCAAAAAAAGCCAAGGGTAAAAAAACCGCGAAGCAGGGCGCAGGCGACCAAGGTTTGATGTTCGGTTACGCGAGCAATGAAACGCCAGAACTCATGCCGGCGCCGATCATGTTCGCGCATCGTTTGGGCAGCGAACTGACGAAAATCCGCAAGAGCGGCAAAGTGCCGTGGCTGCGTCCGGACGCGAAGTCGCAGGTCTCGGTCGTTTATGAAAACGGCAAGCCGGTTTCAATTTCCAACGTCGTCATTTCCACGCAGCACGCGGACAAAATCAACGGGCGCGAAGTGACACATGCGGAGATCGAAAAATTTTGCATCGAGCAGATCATCAAAAAAGTTTTGCCAGCAAAAATGCTCACGGCGAAAACGGAATTTCTCATCAATCCGACCGGACGGTTTGTTATCGGCGGACCGCAGGGCGACACGGGTTTGACCGGCAGAAAAATCATCGTGGACAGCTACGGCGGCATGGGCCGTCACGGTGGTGGCGCATTTTCCGGCAAAGACCCGACGAAGGTGGATCGCAGCGCGGCTTACATGGGACGTTGGGTCGCGAAAAATATCGTGGCCGCGAAACTCGCGGAAAAATGTGAAATTCAATTTGCCTATGCGATTGGTTATCCTGATCCGGTGAGCGTGCATGTGGACACGTTCGGCACTTCGACGGTTGACGACGAGAAAATCATCAACGCCGTGAACAAAGTGTTCAGCTTCCAGCCATCGGACATTATTGATCAACTTGATCTGCGCCGTCCGATTTACAGCAAGACGACAAACTACGGACACTTCGGCAAGAACGACAAAGACCTCACTTGGGAAGCGACGAACAAAATCGAAGCGTTGCTCAAGGCGATTTAATCATTTGAATTCAACTAAAAAATTTATGGCAACCATCAAACTTTCAGAATCACGCCGCGCAAAACCGACGGGCGTTTTAGCTCTGCCGAAAAACGGCGGCGCGAAATCCAACGGAAATTCCAAACATGATTTCGCCGTGCGCGATTTGTCGCTCGCCGAATGGGGACGCAAGACCATTCAGGTCTCCGAGCACGAAATGCCGGGACTCATGTCCATCCGCAAAAAATATGGCGTGAGCAAACCGCTCAAGGGCGTGCGCATCACCGGCTCATTGCACATGACCATTGAGACGGCGATCCTTATTGAGACACTCGTTGAACTCGGTGCGTCCGTGCGCTGGGCGAGCTGCAATATTTTTTCGACGCAAGACCACGCCGCCGCCGCGATTGCCGCCGCCGGCATTCCGGTTTTTGCGCACAAAGGCGAAACGCTCGAAGAATATTGGGATTTGACGTTGCGCGCGCTCACGCATCCGGGCAACAAAGGTCCGCAACTCATCGTGGACGACGGCGGCGATGCGACACTTTTGATCCACAAAGGCTATGAATTGGAAAACGGCGATAATTGGGTGAACTCTCCAAGCGACAATCACGAAGTCACCGTCATCAAAAATTTATTGAAACGCGTCGCGAAAGAACGTCCCGGTTTCTGGCACGAAGTCGTCAAAGAGTGGAAAGGCGTTTCCGAAGAAACGACGACGGGCGTTCACCGGCTCTATCAAATGTTGGAGCAGGGAAAACTTCTGGTTCCCGCGATCAACGTCAATGACTCGGTGACAAAATCCAAGTTCGACAATCTCTACGGTTGTAGAGAATCACTCGCCGACGGCATCAAGCGCGCGACTGATGTGATGGTCGCCGGCAAAGTTGCCTGTGTCTGCGGTTACGGCGACGTTGGCAAAGGCTCGGCGCATTCGTTGCGCGGATTTGGCGCGCGCGTCATCGTCACCGAGATTGATCCGATCAACGCGTTGCAAGCGGCGATGGAAGGTTTCGAGGTCACGACGATTGAAGAAACGCTTGGCACGGCTGATCTTTACGTTACGACGACCGGCAATCGCGACGTCATCACGCTTGAACACATTTTGAAAATGAAAGATCAGGCCATCGTTTGCAACATCGGCCATTTCGACAATGAGATTCAAGTGGACAAATTGAATAACGCGAAGGGCGTGAAAAAATTGAACATCAAACCGCAAGTGGACAAATATACTTTGCCCGCCGGCAACAGCATTTACATGCTCGCCGAAGGACGTTTGGTAAATCTCGGCTGCGCCACCGGCCATCCGAGCTTCGTGATGTCGAATTCATTTACGAACCAAGTCCTCGCGCAATTGGATTTGTGGAAAAATCGCGACACAAATAAAATCGGCGTTTATCGTTTGCCAAAAAAATTGGACGAAGAAGTCGCGCGCTTGCATCTCGAAAAAATCGGCGTGAAACTGACCAAGCTCACCAAAGCGCAAGCCGAATATCTCGGCGTGCCGGTTGAAGGACCTTACAAGGCGGAACATTATCGGTATTGATTCCGAAAAAATTGCAAAAAAGGCGAACGGATTTTTCCGTTCGCCTTTTTTATTAATGCTGTAAATAAATTCATTCTTGCCATTCTCCGCGTTTCCTCTATTTTCCATCCTGCCTGAACGCCGTGTGTGCGGATGTTCATTGAGGCTGAGAAAAAAAAGTCAACGAACAACCTAACATTTAACCTCCGTTGCCGTTCGCAGCGTGGTAGTTAGGCAATGGAGTCTTCGAGTGGTTGAAGGTTGAAGGTTGCAGGTGACAAGTTGCAGGTTTTAACCAGCAACATTCAATCTGAAACCTGCAACTCCAACGAGTCTCCCGCAGTTCAACCCAGTTAAATTATGCTCACAATGGAAGAAGCCATGAAGCAGAACGCACCGCGTTTTGCCCAGGGCGAAATTGTCAAAGGAACCGTCATCGAACTTCGCAAGAACGAAGTCCTGGTGGACATCGGCTATAAAAGCGAAGGGGTCATTCCCGGAAACGAATTTATTGATCTCAAGTCGGTGAAAGTCGGCGATGTGATTGACGTGCTTCTGGAAAAACTTGAAAACAAGGAAGGCACCGTCGTTCTTTCGCACGAGAAGGCGGAGTTCAAAAAAAATTGGGACAAGATTCTCACGATTTGCAACGAGGGCGGCATTATCACCGGCAAGGTCAAATCCATTGTCAAAGGCGGCCTGGTGGTCAACGTCGGCGTCGAGGCATTTTTGCCGGCGTCGCAGATTGACGTGACGACGCCAAAAAATCTGGCGTCGTTCGTCGGCAATTCCTATCAGTTCAAAGTCGTCAAAATCAATCAGGAACGGCAGAACATCGTGCTTTCGCGCCGCGAATTGATCGAAGCCGAGCGCAACGAGAAGCGCGGCAAATTGCTCGGCGAAATGACGCCCGGCGACATTCGCAAAGGCACCGTAAAAAATATCACGGATTTCGGCGCGTTCATTGATTTGAACGGCATTGACGGTTTGCTGCACATCACCGACATGAGTTGGGGGCGCATCGGTCATCCGTCGGAAATTTTGAAGGTCGGCCAGGAAATTGACGTGGTGGTGCTCGATGTGAACAAGGAAAAAGAGCGCGTCAGTCTCGGCCTGAAACAGAAACTGGCGAATCCGTGGGACAATATCGAAAGCAAATTTCCCGTCGGCGCGAAGGTCAAAGGCAAAGTCGTCAGCCTCGTGCCTTACGGCGCGTTTGTGCAACTCGAACCCGGCGTGGAAGGTCTGATCCACGTCACGGAACTTTCCTGGACGAAGCGCGTTGCCAAACCGAGTGACGTTTTGAAACAGGATCAGGAAATTGAAGCGGTGGTTCTGGGCATCAATCGCGAGGAACAGAAAATTTCCCTCGGTATCCGCCAGCTTGAAAGCAATCCGTGGGACGGCGCGGCGGCAAAATACACCGTTGGCACGAAGGTCAAAGGCAAAGTGCGCAACCTCACCAGCTACGGCGCGTTTGTGGAATTGGAAGAAGGCATTGACGGCATGATTCACGTCTCCGATATGTCGTGGACGCGCAAGATCAATCACCCAAGCGAGGTGATGAAAAAGGGCGATGAAATCGAAGCGACCGTGCTTGAAGTGGATCGCCCGAACCAGCGCATCGCGCTCGGCATGAAACAACTTGGCGGCGATCCGTGGGCGAATATCGAGACGCTTTATAAAGTAGGCGACCTCGTGCAAGGCAAAGTCACCAAACTCGCCAGCTTCGGCGCGTTCGTCGGTTTGCAACATGAGATTGACGGCCTCGTTCACATCTCGCAAATCAGCGAAGACCGCGTGGATAAAATCAAGAACGTGCTCAAAGTCGGCCAGGACGTTTCCGCCCGCGTCGTGAAAATTGACAAAGGCGAACGGCGCATTGGTCTTTCGATCAAAGCCGCCAGCTACAGCGACGAGCAATTGAAGGAAGAACAAAAATTGCTGGATTCATTGAAGCCCGGCGAAGATTTGGTCGCCCTGCAACACGCTTTCGACGCCGCCGACGAAGCTGTCAAAACGGAATAATTTTCTCCAAAAATTTCAAAGGCGAACTGGCAACAGTTCGCCTTTTTTATTTCAATGCAGGAGACGACGTAAGGAGTCTCTAACTGTCTGAAATTAAATTTGAGACTCGTCACCTCGTCTCCTCCAACTATTTCGACAACGATTTATGCCGATAATGCAAAATCTTGAATTCCGGCTCGTCGCTAATTGTCTCGGCCAGTTCAAATTTATTTTCAAATGGCGGGAAAAAGGCGTCGCCGTTTTCAATCTCGCGCTTCACCAGCGTCAAAAATAAATCCGAGCAGCGCGGCAACGTCTGCCCGTAAATTTGCTCGCCGCCGCAAATGAAAATGTCGTTCGGAAATTCTTCCGGCTCCAGCTTCTCCAGCGAATTGAAAATATAAATTTCCGTTTCGTTTTTTCCGCCGAGCCTGGTGAAATGAAATTGATACGCGCGCTTCAAAAATTTTCCGCCGCGCCACTCATGATATTGGCCGAAAATTTCCGGGTGCTGGCGGATCAAGCTTTGCGGATGCCGCGTCAGCACCAGATTTTTCCGATTCGGCAACGGCTTGCCGAGACTTTCAAATGTTTTTCGTCCCATCACGACGACGTTGCCCATCGTCATTTTTTTGAACCACTTGAAATCGTCCGGCAAATGCCACGGAATTTTTCCGCCCGCGCCGATCACGCGGTTCAGCGACATCGCAGCCATGGCTTTGAAATATTTCACGCGCAAATTTTTATCTTCCAATCGTTCGCAGGACAATAACATAGCGTGTGCCTGGAATTAAAAGACAAAAGGAAAATGGTATCGGCGGCATGATGAGCATTAAGTTGCCCAATTTTTTGCGCACGGATTCAAAGCCGCTTGGTTTTGCCGCATCTGACGTTTAAGGTATGCCAGTGCCGACTGACATCAAATCGCTGACGCGCGAAGAAATTGAAGTCCAATTCAAAAGTTGGAACGAGCCGGATTTTCGCGTCACGCAATTGCTCGGATGGCTTTATGCGCATCGCGTCACGAGCTGGGACGCGATGACGAACCTGCCGAAAAAATTGCGCGAAAAATTGCGCGAAAAATTTTCCCTGCAAATTTTGGAACTCGCGCGCAAACAAGGTTCGGGTGACACGACGCAAAAATTTCTCTGGAAACTTGCCGACGGCCAATTCATCGAAAGTGTTTTGATTCCGGCCAATCCCGCGCTTTACGGCGATGCGAGCGACCGGCACACGCTGTGCATTTCCACGCAAGTCGGCTGCGCTTACGGCTGCAAATTTTGCGCGAGCGGATTGGAAGGTTGGAAACGCAATCTCGGCGTGCATGAAATCGTCGAACAAGTTCTCGCGGTGGAACGCGAGAGTTGCAAGTTGAAAGTTGAAGGTTGCAAGTTAAGCGCAAATCAACCTGCAACCTTCAACCTGCAACCTGCAACTGTGAACAACATCGTGGTCATGGGCATGGGCGAGCCGCTGGCGAATTATGAAAATTTGATCGAGGCGTTGAAAATTTTGAATGCGCCGTGGGGCGGCGGCATCGGCGCAAGGAAAATTACGATTTCAACGAGCGGGCTGGCGCCGCAAATTCGCCGGCTGGCACTGGAGCCGTTGCAATTTCGCCTGGCGATTTCGCTTCACGGCGCGACCGACGACGTTCGTAACCGCATCATGCCGGTCAATAAAAAATATCCGCTCAAGGAATTGGTCAATGCGTGCGAAGAATATCAGCACGAAAAAGGCCGGATGATCACGCTGGAATATATTTTGATCGCGGGCGTGAACGATTCGCTGGAGCAAACCAGGCCGCTGGCCTCGCTCGCCAGAAGATTGCACGCCAAAGTGAATTTGATTCCTTACAATCAGGTTGAAGGTTTGGCATGGGAACGGCCGGGTGAAGAAGTTTGCGAAAATTTTTTGGCCGCGCTGGAAGATCAAAATGTCATCGCCACGTTGCGCCGCGAAAAGGGCGGCGACATTGACGCCGCGTGCGGGCAGTTGCGTTTGAAAACGGAGCGGGAACTGGTCGCGAAAGTTTTTTAGCGGGCGTCCGGCTTGCGTTGGTAAATGTCGAGGTGTTGTTTCAGGGTTCCGCGATAATTTTTTGCGTCGTCGCCCCAAAGTTGAATTTCAGGTTTGCCCAAGGGAAATTCCAAAATGCCAATGCGGTCATAATTAGTGGCGGCATATTTTTGCGCCCAGTCCAGAATTTCAACATCGGAAAATTTATTGAGCATCCAGGAATAGCGATTCACGACCATGACCAGAAATTCGGGTTTGGATGATTCGATTTCGCGGATCATCTGGCGTTGCATCATCGGGGCGTAAGGCTGGTTTTCCATGAGCGGATAGGTGTAAATATAGCCGGTCGCGGAATGGCGGCGGGCATAAAAATAAATCTGCGGCTCGGAGCCGATGACGGCGATGCGCGCGTCCGGCGGCGAATGTTCGCGAATATATTTTGCGGCGGTCACGCTTTCGACAAAGGGATTGGATTTGTAGATGACTTGGTTAAGCACCGGCGGCGGCAATTCAAAAAAAGCCCCGCGTTGCAGATAAACACCCCATGCTATCACGGCGACGAACAAAATGACTGGAATGATTTTCATCCGTCGTGAAAAGCTGCTTTGTAAAAATTGAATCGCTATTCCTATAACCAATGTAAAGGCCGGAAGTGCCAGCACAAAATAATGGGGCCGGAAATTAAGGCCGGGGATTGTTCCCAAAATTGAAAAGAAAAGAAACAACACCGCAAAACTGATTTGCTTTCGATTCGCCGGATGGCGCAACGCGGCCAAAAGGCCGGCGGCGGCCAGGATCCAAAATCCGACGAAGAAAGCAAATTGATCGCGGAGGTAATCCAGCAAATATCCGAGTCCTTCGCCGGGAGAAGTGTTCATCGCATAAGCGCGCGCATAGGAAAATGTCCAAAACCAGAATTGCGGGAAAATTCCCATGCCGGCGAGGTAAAGGCAGAGCGCGCCAAAGGGCAAACCGGCTCCGAGCAGGAATATAAAAATTTGCTTCAAAGAAGCTGAAGCGGTTGAGGCTTCGGCTCGCGCGCGCCAGAGCAAAACCAAAACACCAAAGATGCCAAAGAAAATTCCCTGCTGGATCATCACAAACGCCAGTCCGTAAAGCAGCCCGCTGAAAAAAATTGCGCGGCGCTTCCCGGATTCCAACGCGCGCCACATCAGCAATGTTCCCGGCACCGCAAACAGAACCACGAATTGCGTCGCGTGCGTTGCCATTCCCAAAACGGCCGTGCTGACGGACATCAGGGCATAACTCGCGCCGGCGACCAAACCAGTGGTCACGCCAAATAGCTTTCGGCCCAGCAAAAAAACAAAAATGATGGTCAACGCATTCACCACAAGCAGCGTCAGGTGGATTCCCGAAGGCGTTTGCCCGAACAAGGCCATGCCGGCGGCGTAGGCATAATACGTTCCGGGCAATTTCATGTTGTAAGCCAATTCGTAAGGCGGAATCCCTTGCAAAATCAATTGGCCGGCGTAAGCGTATTCGCCTTCGTCACGTTCCAGCGGCATGTCCAGCAAACGCACGCGAATAAATCCGACAAATAAAAGAATGCCCAACACGACTAGCCACGGCCAGAGGCGCGCGAAAAAATTACGGGAAGCAGTTGCCGTTGGCTGATCCATTTGCGCGATGAAATAACACGGAATAATTTCCCGCAAAAGTTTATTTGCCGGAAAAAATCTACGTTTCATCTGCGATCATCCACGCTACCTTGTCCTCGTGATTGCTTTGCTTGATTACGGTTCCGGCAATTTGCGCAGCGTCCACAAATCGCTGCTCAAAGTCGGCGCGCAAGTGCGCGTCGCGCAAACGCCGCGCGAGATCGGCGAGGCGGCGGCGATGGTTTTGCCCGGCGTCGGCGCGTTCGACGATTGCATCAACGCGCTGCGCAAACAGGAATTGCTCGCAGCCGCGCGCGATTTTATCCAAAGCGGAAAACCATTTCTCGGAATCTGCGTCGGTTATCAGGCGCTGTTTGAACGCAGCGAGGAATTTAATTCCTGCGTTGCCGGACTGGGAATTTTTCAAGGCAAAGTTGTTCGCTTCGCGGAAAAGAGCGGACTAAAAATTCCGCAGATCGGCTGGAACCAACTTGAAATTGTTCAACCCGAATGTCCGCTCTATCGCGGCATCGCCAGCGGCAGTTACGTTTATTTCGTCCACAGTTTTTTCCCGCAGCCCGAAGACGAAAGCATCGTCGCCACGCGCACGGATTACGGCGACACCTTTGCGTCGTCGGTTTGGCGCGACAATGTCTTCGCCACGCAATTTCATCCGGAAAAAAGCCAGCGCGTCGGCCTGCAATTGCTGAAAAATTTTGCGGACTTGGCGGACGGTTGACTTTTCTACGGCGTCAATGGCCGGTAAGCCTCGACGCGGAAGAAATCATTGGTGTTCGTGTCATTGAATGTGAGCGCGCCGGCTCCCAGCGCCGTCGAATAAAAACCATCCCATGAGCCGGAGTTGAGCGCGGTGCGGCTTTGCACCGAATAAAAGCGCGCGGGTTTGGCCGTCCATTGCAGCAAGGTGCTGACGCTGGCGCGCGCGACATTGGTGATCCGTAAAAAATCGCCGCCGTTATTTGGGTCGGTTCCGGCGAGATACTCCTGCAAATTATTCATGCCATCGTGGTCGGGATCGGCGCCGGCGTTCACGTTGGTCGTGCCGAAATTTTGCAGCAGCCACGCGATGGGCAAACCGTCCGGCGCGAGCGCGCCTTTTTGGATCGTGTCCGTTTGCACGTAGGCGACGGCGTTGCTCAAGGAAATCCAGCCGCAATTCGCGCTCCAGACGTAGCCGCTTAAGTTGCCGCTGGCCAAATCCACTTTGGGCGCGCCGGTGCTCTCAAAATTGAGCCAGCCGATGTTGGCGCCGTAGGCGTAGCCGCGCAAATTGCCGACGCCGTCCTGGTTGACGCCGAAATCAGCGGCGGAATTGTTCTGATAATAAATGCCGTCGGCAGGCGTGCCGTTGCCGAGAGAAATCCAGCCGACGTTGGCGGAATAAATATACCCGCTGCAAACGTATTCGCCGATGACCGCGCCGTGGTTGGTGTCGCCCGCGCCATTGATCCAGCCGAGGTTTGCGCCGTAGGCATAACGGTTCGCGGAATCAATCGTCGTCGCGGCGAATGATGAATGATGCATGATGCATGATGAAACAATTGCGGCTATGAGGATTTTCGTTTTCATATTTAATTTGTAGGAGACGACGTAAGGAGTCTCCATTTAATCATTTTTTAGTCAGAGACTCGTGACCTCGTCTCCTACATAATATCAAAAGGGCAGCGGCTGGAGTTCCTGATACTCCGGCGGCGGCTGGAATAATTTCGCCGCGTCCTCGGGCTTGAGTTTTTCCGGCGTGATGGCCGTGACTGCGAAGCGATAACGCTCCGCGCCGTGGTCAAACTTCAAGACCGCGAGCAGCGGAAACAATCCTTTCTCCGCCAGCAATCCGCCCCATTGCTCCTCGATCCTGCGCGGGCCGAAACGATGCGGTTGGTTCTGCACATACGGCTGGAACGGAAACAACTGGGCCGTCGCCCAAAGCTCCATCGTCTCGCCGCGCTGTTTGAGTTCATATTGCGCGCAGGCATAACCGAGCAGGTTCGTTTGGGCGCCCGTGGCCGTGAGTTCCATTTTCTCCATCATCGGCGGGGGCATCATGGGCATCGCGGGCATTCCGCTGGCCGTCGGCCTTTGGGGTAGGGCGGGCCTTCCGGGGAGATTCGTGGGGCCGATGCCTGGCGACGCGGGCAGGGCCGGCATCATGGGGAAAGGGGGTGAAGTTTCGGACGCATTCTCCAGCGCCGGGGTGAAGCGCACGAAGCTGCGGTTGTTCGGGAAGAGCAGCGTCATCTCCCCGGACTGCAAATCCACGAGGTCCACCGGATTGGGGCGGTCCGAGGCCGTGACTTCCACGCGCAGGAAATTAGTGCCCGCCGTGTAAAGCAGCGGCGTGACCTGCCCGCCGCGCGTGAGCGCCGCCGTGAGGCGACCCTCGAAGGCGAAGGCAGAAGGCAGAAGGCAGAAGGCAGAAACAAAAAGGGCGATGAAGACGTTTACTTTCACGGTTCAATAGGAATTCACGTTATGGGTCGTGCTCAAAGCCGTGCCGCTGGACGTTTCTCCATGACAGACATTGGCGATGAACGCAGACAGTCCCGTGCCGCTGCTGCTGTAGCCATAGCAGCCGCTGGCGGTGGCGGAAGCATAAAGGCCGTCGCCCGCGCCGTAGCTGTAACCGATACAATTCAGCGCGGTGCCGGCGTAAAGGCCGAAGCCGGTGCTGCTTTGGCCGTAACAATTCTGCGCGAGGTAGTTGGCGTAAATGGCGTCGCCGCCGCCGGAACATTGCCCGCGAGAATCGGAAACCTGAAGGGCATCAATGCCACCGTTCCCGCAATCCATCGCCGAGCAGCTTTTCACGATGGCAGCATTGATTCCCGCAAGGCCTATCGTCTGCACCACGCAGGATTCCACCAGCGTCGAATTGCCGCCTCCCAGAAAAATGCCGTAGCCCTGGCAGCCGGAGACCGAGACGCGGGACACCAGCACGTTCACTGGCAGATTGCCGGAATAATAAATGCCAAAGTCAAACCCGCCGCCGTCATAGACGCCGCTGCCGTTATTGGTCACGCTGCCGCGAATATGGCCGTTGGCGATGGCGAGGTCGCTCAAGCCGCTGTTGATCAAAATGCCATAACCCGTCGCGCCGGCGGAGGTGGAACTGATAGTGAAGCCGTTCAAATCCAGCGTCACGCCGCTGGCGTTGATGTCAATGCCATTGCCGCTGACGACGGTGAGGTTGTGCGTCAGATAATACGAGCCGGATTGCGTGATCGTCACGAGAGTAGTTGTATTGGTGATGGGCGTGCGCGCTTCGATCTGGTCGAGGGATTTCATGGTGGGCGCGGGCGGGCCGGGCGGGGTGAGGACGCCTTGCGCGAAGCCGGAGTTGAGGGTGAGCAGCAGCGCGCTCGCCACGAGGAGGATGAGTTTAGTTTTCATTTCATTTAATCAGAGACTCGTCACCTCGTCTCCTGCATATTTGGTTCAATAGGAATTCACGCCATGCGTGGTGCTCAAAAACGCGCCGGTGGAGGAGTCTCCATGACAGATATTGGCGATGAACGCAGACAGCCCCATGCCCGAATTGCTGTAGCCGTAGCAGTCGCTGGCGATGTAGATGGCATAAAGGCCGTAGCCGCCGCCGCTGCTGTAACCGATACAATTCTGCGCGGTCGTGGCCTCCAGGCCATCCCCGCTGGTGCTGGAGCCGTAACAGTTCAGCGTCACGCTGGCGTAAAGGCCGGTGCCGGTGCCGCCGGAGCCATAACAGTTCTGCGCGGTGACGGCGGCGTAAAGGCCGAAGCCGGAGCTGCTACTGGAGCCGTCACAATTCTGCGCGGTGGCGCTGGCGTAAATGCCATAGCCGCTGCCGGAACCTTGCCCGTGAGCATCGGCAACCTGGTCGCCATAGATGCCCGCGTAGCCGCAATCCATCGCCCAACAATTTTTGATGGTGGAAGCCACGATGCCATAGCTGCCCACCGTCCGCACCGTGCAGGAATCCACCACCGTCGAGCTGCCGGTGCTCAAGTAAATGCCGGCAATCTGGCAGCCGGAGACCGAGACGCGGGAGATCAGCACATTCACTGCCGGACCGTAGAGATAATAAATGCCGTAGGCAAAACCGCTGCCGCCATAGACGCCGCTGCCATTGTTCGTCACGCCGCCCCGGATATGGCCGTTGGCGATGGTGATGTCGCTCAAGCTGCCGTTGAGCGAAATACCATTGCCCGTCGCGGTCGCGGCGGTAGAGGCAATGGTGAAGCCGTTCAAATCCAGCGTCACGCCGCTGGTAAAAATATCAATGCCGTCGCCGCCGGTGACGGTGAGATTATGCGTCAGATAATACGAGCCGGGTTGCGCGAGTATCACGAGGCTGGCCGTGTTGGTGATGGGCGTGCGCGCTTCAATCTGGTCGAGTGATTTCATGGTGGGGCGCGGGCGGGCCGGGCGGGGTGAGCACGCCTTGCGCGCAGGCGGTGGAGAAGTTCAGGGCGATGAGCAGCGCCAACGCCGCCGCCGCGAGGGGGGTTTTTGCTTTCATGGCTTGAGGCTAGCAGAGGGCCGGGGAAAAGTCACTCTCTTTTTATTTGATCAGCGCCGCGTCCCCTCGTCTCCTACAGATGGGAGTAGGAGACGACGTGAGGAGTCTCACTTTGATCTTCAAGGCGCTTTTAATCAGAGACTCGTCACCTCGTCTCCTACAGATGGGGGTAGGGCAATTCAATGTGACGATTGGCCCACCCTGCGATGGCAACAGGTCAAGGAACCTGCCAAAAATAAACAGCCTGCAAGGCTGTTCCATCGTAGCCGGGGGCAACGCCCCCGGTCTGGTGAATTGATTCTCCTTCGCCCTGTCAGGGCAAGCCAAAAGGCTGGAGAAAGTTTGGACTGCCCTTTCAGGGCGAATCGAATGGGGATACTCATTCCGGGGGCGTTGCCCCCGGCTACGCTGGATCAGGCCGTTGGCCTCAAGGCGCCAAGGTTAATCTTCCATACCCGTTTAATCAGCGACCCGCCGTCTCGTCTCCTACACATGTGGGTAGGAGGCGACGTGAGGAGGCTCATTTTAATCTTCATTAGTCTCCATTTAATCTTCCTTCCACTCATAATCAGAGCCTCGTCACCTCGTCTCCTACGGATGGGGGCAGGGAGGAGACGACGGGAGGAGACTCATTTTGATCCGTGGCAGCCGTGCCTCCATCATCGGCGTATTTTGAGGCTTTTAAGGGGTGGCAGGATGGTTTTATGGCGTTTTGCAATGAAATAGTGGCGACTCGGAGTGATTTATCCTCACGGTCGAACCAAAAAACCGTGCGGTTGAACCAAAAAACCTCACGGTTGAACCAAAAAACCTTGCGGTTGAATGGAAAAACCTTGTGGTTAATCCAAATAACCGTATGGATAATCGAGCCAGTCATATGGATAATTGATCCAGCCATATGGATAATTGAGTCAGCCATATGGATAATTGAGCCAGCCGTATGGATAATTGATCCAGCCATATGGATAATTGAGCCAGCCATATGGATAAATGAGCCAGCCATATGGATAAATGAGCCAGCCGTAGGGATAAATGAGCCAGCCGTAGAGTTTAATCGTCCAGCCGATAGTTGGAATGGTCCGGCGGCAACGAAAAATTAACCACGGAACAGCCGGGTTAATTGCGGCAGTCCCCCGCCTTAATCCGCGTAATCCGTGGTTTCTCCCGCCGCCCCGCAGGAGCCGGGGTCACGAGGCTCAAATCCATTCAGCCACAGATGAACCCAGATGAACACAGATGAAAAATAATTGGAGACTCCTTACGTCGTCTCCTACGTAAATGGGTAGGAGACGAGGTGACGAGGCTCTGACCGGGCGGGCAGGGGGAATTAATTGGAGACTCCTTACGTCGTCCCCTCCTTCACGGGGGTGCTTGCGGTTAGAGCGTTTCAATAAAACTGTAGCCGTGTTTTACTTCAGGCGGCAGGGCGGGGAACAAAGTAGGGCGGGCGTCCCGCCTGCCCGGCGAGCGCTGCAGCGCGAGTGTAAAACCCGACGGCATCGGCTGCGCCGATGCGGGCAGGCGAGACGCCCGCCCTACTTTGGCGGCCACGCTTAAATTAACCGGCTTACGGCATATTATACTTGTGCGTGACGTTTTCGGTGGTGCCGGAGCAGGCGTTGCCGATGAAGGCGTAGAGGCCCGTGCCGCCGTTGCTGTAGCCGTAGCTGGCATTGGCAATGTCACTGGCATACACGCCGTAGCCGGTTTCGCTAAAGCCGTAGGAATTATTGACGATGGACGCAACAATGCCGAAGCCGGCGCCGCCGCTGACGCCGTAGCAATTTTGCGCCGTGGTGGCGTTGAGGCCTTCCTCGGTGGCGCTCAAACCTTCGCAATTCAGCGCGGTGGTGGCCTCCAGGCCGATGCCGCCGCCATCGCTTTCGCCATAACAGTTTTGGGCGGTGTTGGCGAGAATGCCGGTGTCGCCGGAACTTTGGCCGTGACAATTGGAAACTTCCTCGCCGTCCATGGCCACGCTGCCGCAGTCCAGCGCGGAACTGTCCTTGATGGTGGAGGCAAAAATGCCGTAGCTGCCCACGGTCTGCACGGCGCAGGCTTCCACGGTGGTGGCGGTGGCATTATTCAGGAAGATGCCGTGATACAGGCAGCCGGAGACGGAGACATGGGAAACGAACACGTTGGCCGGCTCGCCGCTGGTGTAATAAATGCCATAGGCAAAGCCGTTGCCGGTGTAGGCGCCGGCGCCGTTATTGGTCACGCCGCCGCGAATATGGCCATTGGCAATGGTGATGTCGCTCACGCTGTTGCCAAGCGAAATGGCATAACCGGCGGCGCCGGGGGCGGTGGAACTAATGGTGAAGCCGTTCAAATCCAGGGTCACGCCGTTGGTGTTGATGTGGATGGCGTCGCCGCCGGTGACGGTGAGGTTGTGGGTGAGATAGTAGGAGCCGGGCAGAGAAATTTTCGCCAGCGTGCTGGTGTTGGTGATGGCGATGCGCGCCTCGATCTGGTCGAGGGATTTCATGGTGGGCGCGGGCGGGCCGGGCGGCGTGAGCACGCCCTGGGCGAAGGCAGAAGGGAGAAGGCAGAAGGCAGAAAGGAGGGCGGCGGCGGTGAGGTTTGTTTTCATAATCTGATGGGTCGGAGGCGACGGGCGCGTCGCCGGTTCATTTTTAGTTCAGGTTTAGTCAGAGCCGACTCACGTCGGCGGCTACGGAGTAGCAGCGAACGTCAGTTCGCTCATTCTAAATTAGAGCCGACTCACGCCGGGCGGCTACGGATTTAGGTTGGGGAACACCGGCGGCGAGCGCAAGTTTAATTTGCGGACGCCCCGGAGTTTTTGACGCCGCAAACGCAGGCTTGATTTTCCCGCGATTGTGCGGCACCTTGCCTTCCGGTTTAACGAACAACACAAAAAGGATTATTATGGCATATGAACTTCCCCCCCTCCCGTATCCGCCCGACGCGCTCGAACCGCACCTTGACAAGGCCACGATGGAGATCCATCACGGCAAACATCATGCGGCCTACGTCGCCAATCTGAACAAAGCCGTCGCGGGCCACGCGGACTTGGAGAACAAGTCCATTGATGATTTGGTGAAAAATATTGCGTCCGTGCCGGAGAACCTTCGCGGCGCGATGCGCAACAACGGCGGCGGCCATTGGAATCATTCTTTCTTCTGGAAGATTCTCGCGCCCAAAGCGGGCGGCCCGCCCACGGGCAAGCTCGCGGAGGCGATCAACGCCGCGTTCGGCAGTTTCGAGGAGTTCAAAACGAAATTTGAAGCGGCGGGCGCGGGCCGTTTTGGCAGCGGCTGGGCGTGGCTCGTGGCGCACAACGGCAAGTTGGAGATCGTCTCAACCGCCAACCAGGATAATCCGCTCATGGGCAAGACCGTGGCGGGCGCGGAAGGCAAGCCAATTTTTGGCGTGGACGTGTGGGAACATGCGTATTATCTGAAATATCAAAACAAGCGCGCGGATTATTTGAAGGCCGTGTGGAACGTGGTGGACTGGAACGCCGTCGCGAAACATTTCTAAACGTTGGTAGCCGCGAACGTCCGTTCGCTCACTCTGAAGTTAGAGCCGACTTACGTCGGCGGCTACGGCGCTCATTCTAAAATTAGATTCCGTAGCAGCGAACGTGAGTTCGCTCATTCTAAATTAGAGCCGACTCACGTCGGCTGCTACGGGGTAGCCGCGAACGTCAGTTCGCTCTAACTAATTGAGACGGCTTACGCCGGCTGCTACGGGAAATTATTCCGGCAACTGCTCCGCCGCCTTTTCGCGCCGGGGCACAATGGCATTTCCCGGGCCGAGCACGAGCACGCGCGGTTGCCAGTTCTTCGCCTCGGCCTCGGTGAAGATTCCAAAGTTCATGATGGTGAGCCGGTCGCCGGGTTTGCCCAAATGCGCCGCCGCGCCGTTCAAGATAATGGCGCCGGAACCGTCCGCGCCGCGAATGGCGTAGGTCTCGAAGCGCTCGCCGTTGGCCATGTTGCTGCACAGGATTTTTTCATAGGCGCGCAGGCCGACGCGGTCCATGAGGTCGCCGGCAATGGTGAGGCTGCCTTCGTAATTCACGTCGCCGGCGGTGACGGTGGCGCGATGAAGTTTGGATTTGAGCAAGACGATTTGCATGAGCGAGGGATGATAGCGGGCCGCGCCGCTATTTCAACTTGAGAAAATTGCGCAGCATCGTCCGGCCATGTTCCGTCAGGATGCTTTCGGGATGAAATTGCACGCCCCAGACCGGCAGCGTTTTGTGGCGCACGCCCATGATCTCGCCTTCGTCAGTCTCGGCGGTGATCTCGAGCACGTCGGGCAGCGTGTCGCGCTTGATGACGAGCGAATGATAGCGCGTGGCGAAAAAGGGACTGGGCACGCCGAGAAATAAATCCTGGCCGTTGTGTTGGATGGGTGAGGTTTTGCCGTGCATCATGCGATAGTTGACCACCACGTCCGCGCCGAAAGTGTGCCCGATGCACTGGTGGCCGAGGCAAACGCCGAACACGGGAACGCCTTCGTTCGCAAACGTTTTGATCACGTCGTTGGACAAGCCGGATTCGCGCGGCGAACAGGGACCGGGCGAAACCAAAATGCGTTCCGGCTTGAGCGCGCGAATTTCTTCGAGTGAGATTTCGTCATTGCGCTTGACGACCATGTCCGCGCCCAACTCGCCGAGATATTGCACGAGGTTGTAGGTGAAGGAATCGTAGTTGTCCAAAACCAAAATCATTTCAGCCACAGATTAACACAGATGGAACACAGATAAAAACAATTCTGCATCTGGGTTTCATCTGCGCCCATCTGTGGCTAAAACGTCTTCGATTAAAACCTGCGGCACTTTTTGTCCCCAAACGACGCGCCCAATTTTTTCCGCCAAAACAAATTTGATTTCGCCGTCGCTGACCTTTTTGTCCAGCGTCATAGCGGCAAAAAGTTTTTGGCGCTGCCAGGAATTTAATTGGATCTGCGTCGGCAAACCGGCGCGCTGAAATAAACTTTCGATGCGTTCAACGTCGCGTTCCGGCAAACCGAGAATTGTTTGCGAAAGCTTGGCCGCCGCGACCTGGCCGATGGAAATCGCCTCGCCGTGCAGAAATTTTCCGTAGCCAAAACTATTTTCCAGCGCGTGGCCGAGGGTGTGGCCGAAATTGAGGATCGCGCGCAGGCCGTTCTCTTTTTCATCCTGGCCGACCACGTCCGCCTTGATCTCGCAACAGCGCGCGATGACCTGCGCAAGGATTTTTTCGTCGCGCTTGAGGATTTTTGGCAGAGCGCGTTCGATTTGCGCGAAGAGTTTGGCGTCGAAAACAATTCCGTATTTGATGACTTCGGCGAGGCCGGCGCGGAACTCGCGTTCGGGCAGCGTCGCCAAAGTTTTCAGATCGCACAACACCAGTCGCGGCTGGTAAAACGCTCCGACGAGATTTTTTCCCGCGCGCAAATTGACGCCGGTTTTGCCGCCGACGGCGCTGTCCACTTGCGCGAGCAGCGTCGTGGGCGCCTGCACAAAGTCAATGCCGCGCAAATAAGTGGCCGCAACAAATCCGGCCAGGTCGCCGACGACGCCGCCGCCGAGCGCAACGATGAAGGACTTCCTTTCCAGCCGGTGCGCGGCGAGCTGGTCGTAACACAGGTGGACGGACTTAAGATTCTTGGAGGTTTCGCCCGCCGCGACGGTGATGAAGACCGGCTCAAAGCCGGCTTTGACCAGCGACTCATAGACGGGTTTGGCAAAGCGTTTGCCGACATTGGTGTCGGTGATGATGGCGCAGCGGCTGCCAAATTTTTGCGCTGCGCATTCGGCGCCGAGTTGAGCGAACAAGCCCGCGCCGATTTTAATGGCGTAACTGCGATTTTCGAGTTGGACTGAAACGGCGCGCATAAGTTGAGAATAATGATTGGCACCCTCTTGCGAAACAAAAAAGGCCGCGAAAGGCCGGCTAAATTCCTTTTCCCGCGCGCGTATCGCAGTTAAATTTTCTCCGCGATGATGCAATACCTCGATTTGCTGCGGCACGTTTTGGAAAATGGAAAATTCAAATCCGACCGCACGGGCACGGGCACATTTTCCGTTTTCGGCGCGCAAATCCGCTGTCCGTTGCAGAAAAATTTTCCGTTGCTCACGACCAAAAAAGTTCATACCAAATCCATCATTTACGAACTGCTCTGGTTTTTGCGCGGCGAGACAAACGTCAAATGGCTGAACGAAAATGGCGTGACGATTTGGGACGAATGGGCGGACGCGGACGGAAATCTCGGTCGCATTTACGGCGCGCAATGGTGCGATTGGAAAACTGCCGACGGTCGCAGCCTCAATCAGATTGACGACGTGATCGCGCAGATCAAAAAGAATCCCGACAGCCGGCGGCACATCGTCAGCGCGTGGAATCCGGGCGAGCTTCAAAGGATGGCGTTGCCGCCGTGCCACGCGCTGTTTCAATTTTACGTCAGCGACGGCGAATTGAGCTGCCAGCTTTACCAGCGCAGCGCGGATATTTTTCTGGGCGTGCCGTTCAACATCGCCAGCTACGCGCTGCTGACGCTGATGGTCGCGCAGGTTTGCGATTTGAAGCCGGGCGAATTTATTCACACGTTCGGCGACTTGCACCTTTACGCGAATCACGTTGAACAGGCGAAATTGCAACTCACGCGCGAACCGCGTCCGTTGCCGCAGATGAAATTAAATCCGGCGATAAAAAATATTCACGACTTCAAGTTCGAGGATTTTGAAATTGTAAATTACGAGCCGCATCCGGCCATCAAAGCGAAGGTGGCGGTGTAAAAATCAATAAGTCAGTAATTCCAATTCGCGGATTCCGGTGTCGGTCAATTGCCAGTGCGCGCCGCGTTTGACGAGGAGTTTGCGGCAGGGATTGGCCCTTGCTTCCGGTTCATTGACGGAGAGCAATTGAAACTTCGCGCGGCCTTTGATTTCAGATTCCGCGCGCGGCAAGAGCGCGAACGCGACGCCGTTGTAGTTCAAGGCAATTTCGTAGCCGGCGATGCCTTCTTTTTCCGCCACCGGATTTTTCAGGACGAGCATCGGGTATCGTTTCAAATACGGAAAATTTTTCGCGCGAACCAGCACGCGGCAAAGTTCCGTCTGGCTGCGCAGAAAATCCAGCAGGCTGAATTTTTTAAGCGGGTTGTGCTCGTCGAGCAAAATCTGGCGCGGATCGAGGCCATTCAAGTTTTGGCCGTTCCATTCGCCGTGATCGTTGCGTTCGCCGGGAGAATTTTTTTTGAACCAGGACGCAAAATTATCGTTGACCAGAACATTCAATTCAAAATGAACGTGCGCGCGTTCTTTCAAAATGGTTTCGGCATTGGAAGTGCGCCCCATGGTGGCGATGACTTCGCCGGCCTTGACGGATTCGCCGATTTTCAGGCCGGGGCGGATCGCGCTCAAATGGGCGTAGAGCGAATAAATTTCAATTCCCTGAATGACGTGGCGGATGACGAGGTAATTTCCATAATTTGAGAGCGAAGGTTTGGCGTTGAAATAAACCACGGCACCGTCGGCGGTGGCCATGACGGGATCGGTCGGCTCGCCGCGCTGGTTGGTTTGCAAATGGCGGATGTCGAGACCTTCGTGCATTCGCGTGCCGTTGTCGCGCACGCAGCCGAAACTGCCGCTGGTCCAGGATTTGTCCGGCGCGGTGGCCGCAAAAAATTTCAATTCATCGCCGCGCTCATATAAAAAATGGTTGGCCGTGGGAAATTGAAACGGCGACTGGCAGCGCGCACTGGCACTGGAAAATAAAATCAACGCGGCGAAAAATAATCCGGGCAGGCGCACGAGGGAATGAATCATTTTAGGATTTTTTTCTATTTTGTTTGGCGACGTTGTTGAGGCCGAGCACGAGTTCGTCCATTTCCTCGCGGGAGGCGTCGGGCGTGAAAGCCAGGCGGCCGTCGGCGATGCGACGGGTGATGAGCGGCGCGGCGAGCCAGCGGCCATTGGCCAGTTTATCGCCCCATTGGCCGAAGATGACGAGATGGCGTCCGGGATTGGCGGCGGTATATTGCTCGAGGATCAACATGCCGCTTTCATCGAATTGAATTTCCACGGCAAAACCGCCTTCCGATTGGATGATACGGGCGGCCACGATGTTCGCCTCCGTCAAAATCGGGTCTTTCAAAATGGTGACGGCCACGGGATCGGCGCGCAGCACCGAAATGGTTTGGGTCAGCGCAGCGTCGGTGGAACTGGCATCGAGATGGATGCGCAACGCGCTGATTTTTTTATCGGCCTTTTTATCGGCTTGGCTGCGATGATGGCCGGTTTCGCAGCCGCAGAAGAGGGCGGCGGCCATTGCCAGCGCCAAATAGATGTTGAATTGCCGCGCGCAAACTTTCATAGTGCTTCCACAAAACCGCAACCTGCGAACAAAGTAAAGACACTTATGGGCAAACAACACAACAAAGCTGAACACAAAAAACGCCGCAAGGCTTACCTCAAACGCAAAACCATCCGCGCCAAAGCCAAAAGACCCGCGCCAAAAAAAGCGGGTTGACCTGCGTTTCGGGAAATTGAAAAGACCGTCCGCTTTTCGGGCGGTCTTTTTTATTTTTTTTGGCAAAGTGAAAACAGAACTTGTTCACCGCAGTTGTTTTTGCTCTGAAAAACGGTGGATAATTCCTGTTGGTGAAATGATGATCGCATTTATTGGCGGGCTGATTTTCAATTTTCAAAGATTATTCGCGCCGCCTTTTCAGTGAACAAGGTGTGCATATCAATTCGTTGAAGGAACTGAAAAATTTGCTAGGATGTTTCCAGTTCATTGAAAGAACAAAGCGGACAGCGGCAAGTAAAATTGAAGTTGTTTGTTTTCAGGATAATCCCAGGTGACTGGGGAAAAGTCGGGTCAGGCTGTTGGCCCGGCTCCTCGGAAAACGGATCGCAAGATTCGAACGAGAGGCAAAATTCACCGGTTCCTCTGGCACGTTCGCGCGGGCCAGAACGCGAAAATGGAATCAGGCGGCGAGGGACGATGAGAAACCGTTCCAGACCGAGTCAAGTAGTTCAGGCAGGTTTCGAGCCTGGATGAATCGCAGTTACCGAAATGGTATTTGGTTGCTACTGCGCATCAGCACGGTGCGACTGACTCTGGCGGAATTCAAAAAATAAAATTGAATCCGCCAAAAGAAAAACGCCGGAAGGCGGACAAAGAGAGCGTTCGCAGCGGGAAGGTCACGACGGCTGGGCAAGTCGCGTGAAAACTTCCAAGGGTCGGCGATGTTAAAAACGACACCGCTGAACTGTGAAAAAGGCAATCTGTGAGTGAAGAGGCGAGACCCGTGCCTCGGGCGAACGCGCCGTCAAAAGCGGCGGCTGACCCGAAGCAAATGGTCAAGACGCGAGAGAAAATCGCAGGCGTGTCTTGACCTGGTTTGCAGGCCGGTGGCGCAACCATCAGCCGAAGCGAGCTGAAAAGCCTCACTCGAAATTCAGCAGCCGCAAGGCGCTGAACGGCCCTGCCACGAGGCCGAAGACTCCGCTTGCCGTGGAGAATGGCGTCGGGAAACTGACAGCCCCTGAAAAAGGCGCGCGCCGAATGTCAGTCCGGGAAAGAGAGTTTGGCGAACTCCCATCCCCAATTTGTCCCCGTTTGACCGAAAGGTCGGGCGGGGACTTATTGTTTTTTAACGACAACCTGCCGGGAATAAAAAATTGATATATTGGTTGCTCATCAGCGGGCTTTGTTCGCCCGACTAATTTCTGATCATCCGTGATAAAAGATTTATGAGAATCTAAATGCCGCCGCCGTTGCGGTAATTGTCGCAGTAGCGACGAAAGTTTATAACCTTTTTATGCCTTCAGCCCTCGTGAGTGCGCCTGGCGATTTCGAGAACAAGCCCATTCGCCAAAGCTTGCGTGCCAGATTACGGATCATTCCCAGAAAAACGATGCTCCACGCAATGAGCGCCGCGTAAGCAAATATGGCGGCAAGAGAATTCAAAAATGTGAGGCCCGTGATCTTGACGAGCAGGAAGGTGGCTGCGGAATACATTCCCAGCGGAAAAACGAGCGACCAGTAATCGGGACTATAACTCAATGGCACACGGTGGATGCCGTGCCGCCACAATCCGACGATGAGCAGAACCGGGATCCACCACGTGGCCATCGCCCAGAACGCGAGCGTGCAGCCCATTAAAAACGGCGTCAAATTCTGAAGCAGATTCCAGCGAGCCGTCGCGGACAGCAGCAGCGCTCCCGACAATGTGGCGATGGCCGTCGCTCCCATGTTGATCCAGTAGTCCGGAGTCATTTTCTCAGGTCGCATCGGAAAAAACATCCAGCGGTAGAGAATCAACGTGATGAAAAATAGGTAGAACATCGCGCCGACCATGCCCACGGTCAGTGAAAAAAAAAGCGCTAATTCGGTTCTGACAAAAAAGGGCGCCACCACAATGCCGAGCGCGCTGACAGATTCAGTGGCGACGACTGCCAGCAGCCATACGCCGTTAATGCCGGCTTCCAACGGCGGTTTTGGATGGCGCATCGTGATCACGGCAAAAAATGTATAACTCAACACGATCCAGAAAGCGGTGCCCGCAAACCACAATGCCTTCGCCACCGAAATCCAGGGAGTTAAAATGGCGAATTGACATCCCAGCACACACGTCCCGGCGACGATTGTCAAAAAAGCCGCGCTGTGAAAATGATGGGTAAGATCGTGAATCAATCGCGCGGGATAACGAATGAATCGAATCAGAGTCAACGTCCACAGCGTGAGGTAGGCGACAATGTTCAATGCGAGGAGCACCCGGGCGACGGTCTTCCAGCCGTGATAATCAACAGCGAGCGAAACAATACCCGTGGCCATCGTCAGCGCGAAATATCCGGGAGGAAAAGACGCAAGCGTATTGGATTTTTGCGCTTCGGATTTCAACCCCGGCAAAGCAGTTGAAAAGTCAGTTTGAGCATGGCGGTTCACGGCGCAACCTACCATAAAAGTTCAACCCGTTCAGGTTTTCAAATTCGCGCGCAATTTTGAGGGAACAGAACCGTTGCATGATTTATATCAAATCGTCCGCAGAATCCATATTGCTTTGTAGAAAAGTTATTATTAACACGTTGCTTTAGCGAGGGGTTAAACGCGCACGGGGAGAAAAACCGTTTAAACGGTTTTTTGTTTTCATCTCCGGCCTTCACCGCGTTGAAACGCGGTGTTAAATGAGAAAGGTTTCTACAGCGCAAATCCATGTCTAATTTTCTTTTCCATGAACGCGAAAATTACTTTTCAACAGATTGATGTTGGAATCAAGAAAATTGTCCCGCAACGGTTCCACGCCCAGAATGCTTTTCAGCCGCCGGCCAATTTCCTGCGCCATGCAAATCATTTCTTCCGCCTCGGATTCCTTGAAATGACTGCGACAATTAAAAGTCCACAATTGCAGCCACGCGCCAAAATGCCGCGCCTCGATGCCCAGATTCAAATGTTTCATCGGCATCTGGCCGGAATAGCCGGACGGGCCGCCGCTCAATCGCGCCCAGAACGAACCGATTTTTTCGAGGTGTTTCGGCCAGTCGTCAATTTGCCTGTTGAAAATCGGACCGATCAGCGCGTGCTGCCGCACATCGGAATAAAAATGATTCAACAAGCGCGCCAATCCGTCGCGTCCGCCGAGACGTTCATAAAGACTGGGCTGCAAATTCGTTTCGTTCACAGCCACAGAATAAACCCTAAAAGATGTATTGGCGAGCGCCTTCAATATTTTTCGCAATCAACGGAACACGCATAATTCCCCAACGGCAGCTTCGGAAGATACGCAAAATCCTTATTAACTTCGGCCTAAATGATAAAAAATGCTTGCCCGTTCAACTCTTTGGGCGCAATTTTGACGGACACAATTTAATTACAAAATTTATGGGACGCATCTACAACAACATCATAGAAACCGTCGGCCGCACGCCGCTCGTCAAACTCAACAAGGTCACCGCCGGCGTTGACGCCACCATTCTCCTCAAGTGCGAATTTTTTAATCCGCTCGGCAGCGTCAAGGATCGCATCGGCATGTCCATGATTGAGGACGCCGAGAAACGCGGCCTGATCAAAAAAGACACCGTCATCATCGAGGCGACCAGCGGCAACACCGGCATCGCGCTCGCGTTCGTCGCGGCGGCGAAAGGCTACAAACTGATTTTAACGATGCCCGAAACCGCGTCGGTCGAACGCCGCACGTTGCTGGCGATGCTTGGCGCGAAATTGGTTTTAACGCCCGGCGCCGAAGGCATGAAAGGCGCGATTGCCCGCGCGGAACAAATCGCAAAAGAAACACCGCACGCGTGGACCGCACAGCAATTTGACAATCCGGCCAACGTGGACATCCACAAAAAAACCACGGCGGAAGAACTTTGGGCGGACACCGATGGAAAAATTGACATCCTCGTCGCCGGCGTCGGCACGGGTGGCACGATCACCGGCTGCGTCGAAGTCATCAAGCCGCGCAAAGTGTCGTTTGCGGCCATCGCGGTTGAGCCGAAAGATTCTCCGGTGATTTCCCAGACGCTCGCCGGCCAGCCGTTGAAACCCGGTCCGCACAAGATTCAAGGATTGGGCGGCGGCTTCATCCCGAAAAATTTGCATTTGAAAGATTCCAGCGGCAATCCGCAAATCACCGAGTGCGTGGAAGTGACGAACGACGATTCATTTGACATGGCGCGGCGGCTGGCGAAGGAAGAGGGAATTTTGGTCGGCATTTCCACGGGCGCAAATGTCTGGGCGGCGATTCAGGTCGCCAAGCGTCCTGAAAACAAAGGCAAGCTCATCGTCGCCATCGCGCCGTCCACGGGCGAACGTTACTTGAGCACGCCGCTCGCCGCCGAAGCGCGCGCGGCGGTGGGTGGATAAATTACGCAACGTCTTGCGTCCGGTGAATCAAATGTTAATGTATGCCAATGACTGTTGCAGAATCCATAGCTGAATTTTCCGAGCAGCCGACGCTGCCCGCTGTGACGCGGGTGCTTGCCGAGCAGACACGGGAAATGATTGCAAAAGCCAAAGCATTTCGTGGCTGGACGCGCGAACATTTATTGTTGCGCGAGCCGGGTGCTGTCGAACTCAAACAGCACGATCAAGTCTGCAAATGGCTGATCCGGCTTCTACGTCTGGAACAAATGGCGCTGGATGAACCTGAATTTCCGGACAAGTCACTTGCCGATGAAGTGGCTTTTGTCATTCGTGGCTTGAAGACAGATTGGGAAATGCTTCACAACCCGATGCCGGAAGCGGAAGCCAGAAAATTGATTCCTGATTTGTTCGCCGCATGAAGCCAGAAATGGAAAGGCTGTTGCAACTCTTTGATGAGTCGCGACAGTCGCGGCGGCACGAAGAATTGTTTGAATCTGAACTGGAAAAACTGCACGCGCAACATCCCGGACTTTCGCGCGAACAACTGCGTCGCATTGTCCGCGCGGCTTATCTTCGCTGGTTGCGGGCAAACGCCAGACCGCCGACGATTCCGCCGAACGCGTGATTTTGTGGGAAAAATACTTGTTGCATTCACGCGCGTTTCCGCGTAGTTATCTGGCCGTCGAAGGTTTTGTTAGTCCCGTTTTTGCGGGACGACTTCCCAAGTTCACAAATTCAAAATTGGTTTCGGGACATATTCCGGCCTTCGCGCACACATATAATATGAGCAGCCCAGAAATTAAGGGTGATAAAACACCAACTCCTAATTCCAATGCCGGTTCCGGCCACTTGGAAATTTCCGAGAAAGGTTTCGGATTTCTGCGCACCGCCGCCAACCATTTTCATCCCAAGCCCACCGACATCTTTGTCACGCCCGACACCATCCGCCGCAATTTTTTGCGCGAGGGCAGCCATGTCGTCGGCACCACGCAGCCGCCGCATCGCGGCACCAGCCCGCAGCTCAAGACCGTGGAGAAGGTCAACGACCTGTCGTTCGAGGACTACACGAAAGTCGTCCGCTTCGAGAACCTCACGAGCATTGATCCGATTGAAAAATTTCAACTGGAAACGTCGCCGGACTTGATCGAGACGCGCGTGATTGACCTCGTCACGCCCATCGGCAAAGGCACGCGCGGCATCATCGTCGCGCCGCCGCGCACGGGCAAGACGACCATCCTCAAGCAGATTTGCAACGCCATCACCACGAATCATCCCGAAGTTCACGCGATGGTGCTGCTGATTGACGAACGACCGGAAGAAGTCACGGATTTCCAACGCTCGGTGAAGGCCGAAGTCGTCGCATCGTCGAACGATATGGATCTGGAAACGCACGTCCGGCTTTCGCGCTTCATGATCGAGCGTTGCCGCCGCATCGTCGAGGCGGGCAAGGATGTTTTTGTTTTGCTCGATTCGCTCACGCGCGTCGCGCGCGCCTACAACAGCGTTCACGGTGGCAGCGGCCGCACGATGACCGGCGGCGTGGACGCCCGCGCCTTGGAAATTCCGCGCAAAATGTTCGCCTCCGCGCGCAAGATCGAGAATGGCGGCTCGCTGACAATTCTCGCCACCGCACTCGTGGACACGGGTTCGCGCATGGACGAACTGATTTTTCAGGAGTTCAAAGGCACGGGCAACATGGAGTTGATCCTGGATCGCAAACTTTCCGACCGCCGTTTGTATCCGGCGATTGACATTCCGAAGTCCGGCACGCGCAAGGAGGAAAAATTGTTCGCAACGAAAAATCTCGAAGCCATCCGTAAACTGCGCCGCACGATGGTGGACTTGAATCCCATCGAGGCGATGGAGACGCTCACCGCCGCGCTCAAGAAGCACAAGACCAACGACGAGTTGCTGGCGAAAATGTCCGTCGGTTCGTAAAAGAATTATAACTTTTATGCAACTGCTCAAGGCTCGCAAAAATGCCAGAAATGCGGCAGTCGTTTCGATTTTTCTTGGAATAGCAATTATTCTTACTTCGATTTTTTTCTACTTAAAGTTTATTCGGAATTTTGAGGTTCTTTTTGCTCACATAACCAAAGATGAACATGCTCAAGCAATCATTTTGGATTTAATTGGTATTAATAAAACTTTCGTTACTATTCTTTTTCCAACTTGTGGCATTCAGCTTATTATAGCGGGCTATTATACGCTTTATTATCTGAGAAAAGAACGTGAAGAATCAGAATTTCAAAGTGGACGCTAATGAAGCGCGACATACAGAATTTTTCCGTTTCTTTGCATTCGCGTCCGCCTTTGGAGCGAATGTTGCGGATTCATCAATCGCTTCAGTCCGGCAAATTTCCGAACGCTTCGACGCTCGCGCGCGAAATTGAAGTCGCCACCAAGACGATTCACCGCGACATCGAGTTCATGCGCGACCGGTTGAACCTGCCGATTGAATACGACAGCGCCCGCATTGGCTACCGTTACGTCGGCGAAGTCAGTTCGTTTCCGACGATGCAGATTACCGAGGGCGAAATTTTCGCGCTCGTCGTCGCCGAAAAAGCGTTGCAGCAATATCGCGGCACGAGTTTCGAGAAACCGCTTTTGAGCGCGATCAAAAAAATGGAGCAGGCGCTGCCCGACACGATTTCGCTCAACCTTGCCGACATT
The DNA here is from genome assembly GCA_036509895.1 of Verrucomicrobiia bacterium. GTDB lineage: Bacteria > Verrucomicrobiota > Verrucomicrobiia > Limisphaerales > UBA11358 > UBA11358. The sequence goes on along the minus strand of DATCEV010000037.1, from coordinate 865 downwards.
GAGCAGACCATTTCCTTCCGCACGCGCGCCGAGCAGATTCTTGATTTGAAAATTTTTGACGTGCTCGCCAAAGCCGCCGCGCGCCGCGAACAAATTGAATTGACGTATCGCAAGCCCGGCCAGACCAAGCCCGAAGCGCGCATCGTTGACCCGTATCACTTGGCGAACATCAATGGCGAATGGTATCTGTTCGCCTACGACCACGCGCGCAAGGACATCCGCACCTTCGCGCCCGCGCGGATCAAATCCGTGAAGCCGACGGGAAAAACTTTTGAACGTCCGCAAAAATTTTCGCTGGAAAAAAGATTGCGCGACAGTTTCGGCGTCCATTCCGGTCAGGGCGAATACGAAGTCGTCATCCGCTTCAATCCGCGCGCCGCCGATTACGTCCGCGAAAAAAAATGGCACGAGTCGCAGCAACTGCGCGAATTGAAAAGCGGCGGCGTGGAATTGCAATTAAAACTTTCGAGTCTCGCCGAAATTGAGCGTTGGGTTTTAAGCTGGGGCGGCGATGCGGTTGTCATCAAGCCCAAACAACTCGCCGAATCCATCCGCGAAGCCGCCCGAAAGATTCTGCTGCCTCGACGTTTATTGTGGGTAAAACATCTAAAGCGCATTTCGGCTGTCGCGGAGCGACGCTGGAAATTAGCCGGGGACAACATCCCCGGTTTGGCAACCGAAAGAATGTGTCCTGAATGGACGCTGGAAATGCTGACAACAAGACGGTTTCCAGCGTCCTTTCAGGACGCGGGACTTTATTGAACGCCTTTCCCGGCACGCTGTGCCGGGCTAATTTCCAATGTCGCTCCGCGACATCCATTGTTTTACCCATTAGAAACATCGAGGAACCAAGATTCTTTATTGA
>DATCEV010000036.1:0-3931 GCA_036509895.1 Verrucomicrobiia bacterium | reverse complement strand
CGCTTCAACAAAACGATTCTGTCCCGCCAGAAATTTAACGAAATCCAGTTTCACGCTTTCCGAATTATCTTGGCCCGGTTCAGCGAGGATTTTTTGAAACACCTTTTCTGCGCCCGCCGCATCGCCCGTTTTTGCCAGGCTCAACGCCAGGCAATGCTCCGGCGCAACTGTGAGAATGTCCGTGTTGATTGGCGAAAGCGAGGGTTGCTTGCGGCTGGCCAGACATTGCCGCATTTGCGCGGCAGCTTCTCCAAAATTGTTCAACTCAAATTGCGCCAAGCCCAGCGCGAAATGATGTGACGCCGCCAGGCCGCCTCTTTTTGCCAGCGACGAATTCAACACCCGCACGACTTCCTCGTAAGCGCGGATTTTGTAAAGCTGGCAGGTGAACTGCGTCAGCAATATCTCGCGCAATTCCGGCGCGACTTCCACCGCCGACTGCGCGGACATCAGTTCAAACGCCTCGCGATATTTTTTGATGCCTTCGGCCAAGTTATCTGAACGAACGAGTTCAAGGCCAAAATTCATCATGAGATTCGCGTCCGCCGGATTTTCTTCAACCGCCTGCCGGAGCAATTTCAGATTGCGCCCGATCTTGTTCCGGTCGCGGACCATTTCCTTCGTGTAGCCGTGATGCAACAATTGCGCCGTGCCGAAAGCCATTTTCAAACCCCAGGATTTTCCAAGTCGTAACAGGCTTGGAAAAACCTGCTCGTGAACGCGGCCAAAATAATGAACGCCCGGCGCGTTGCGGAACAAACGCGGAACAAAATTTTGCCCCTCGGCTTCGTGTTCGCGATTGATCAGCGGCAGCCGCAAGGCAATTGCTTCGGACTTTTTCATGTCCGCGCGCAATTTTTCGTGTTCCGTTTCCGGCAATTCCTCGTCCGCGTCCAGCATCAAAATCCAATCGCCGGTGGCGTGTTCCAGCGCGGCGTTGCGCGCGGCGGAAAAATCATCGCACCATGCGAACGAATAAATCTCCGCGCCAAATTCTTTCGCAATTTCCAGCGTGCGATCCGTCGAGCCAGTGTCCACCACGATGATCTGCTGCGCGACGGCACGAATAGATTTCAGACATTGCGCGAGAAATTTCTCCTCGTTTTTGACAATTAAACAGACCGACAACCTGTCTTGGATTGTAGATTTCGGATTTTGGATTTCGTCCGGCAATTTCAACCACTCGGGTTTCGCATTTCCGTGAAGCGATTTTTTTAAAAATTGTTTTGGCGCGTTCCAGCCCGGCCCAATTTTATTCGCGTGTTGCGCGCACTGACGCGCGCTGGCCGAATCGCCGGCAGCCAACGCAATTTCCGCAAGCAACAAAAACGCTTCGGGATGAAACGGGCGTTTTGCAATTGCGGCAATTGCCGCTTCCCAAGCAGCTTGAAATTTTTTCTGCCTGAACAATTCCCGTGCTTCGTTGAATTGTCCGACTTGTGCGACCGGTGGCATTGAAATAGTTTTCACAGATTTTGTTGGCGCCTGGGCAAGCTCACGGATGCGCAGCGCGACGATCTCGGCGGAATTTTTCCACGAATAGAGTTGATGGGCGTGACGGCTGGCGAGTTTTCCGCGTTCGCGCGCCTCGGCAGGATTTTCAAAAACGCGGCGCATTGTTTCGCCAAGCGCGGTGAGATTGGGTTCGAGCAGCCAGCCTGAGCCAGCCAGTTTCATGCCGCCGACTTCGTTCCCGAAAATTTTCCGCGCGGCGGGAATGCGCCAGGCAAATTCGTCGCGGACAAAATCATCCGTCGCGCCGCCAGCGGTGACTATGACCGGCAGGCCGCACGCCATCGCTTCGAGCACCGGCAGGCCAAAACCTTCACCGCGATACGGCAGCACGAAACAATCGCAGGCCGCATAAAGACCGGGCAGCGTCTCTGGCGGAAGTTCCTCGTTGAGATAAAGAATTTCCGGCGTGCCTGGCTGCGCCTGCACCTTGCGGATTTGATTTTCAAAGGTCTGCCCTTGATAAACACTGCTGCCGCCAAAATCCTTGATGACGAGGCAAACGTCATCCGCCGCCGTGAAATTTTTCAAATACGCTTGCAGCAACAAATCCGGCCCTTTGCGCCCGATCGTGCCGCCGACAAAAAGGAATTTGAATTTCTTTTGCGTGGCCAGTTTCATCGGCGTGGCTTGCGGATGAAATTTTTCCGCGTCAATGCCGTTAGGGACGACAAAAACTTTTTTCGCATCCACGCCGGATTCAATGTAACAGTTGCGGACGAAATTGGAGGGAACCCAAAATTCATCCACATCGCGCGACTGGCGAATCCAATCTTCCGGCAACGCGCCAAATTCCCACGGCTGGATGACGGCGAGTTTGCCATGGCGCGGGCGTTTCCAGTCTGGTGGCCAAGCGTGGCGCACGGTGACGGCGGCGTCGGAAGAAGCGGAAGCAGAAATTTTGCAAGCCAGATTTTCAAAACCGGGTGAGGATTGCGCGCCATTTGAGACGCGTTTGATTTGAAATTCTGGAAATATTTGCAGCGCGGCAGTGAATTCGCGGTTCACATGCGAAAGGCTGCCATGATCGAGGAAGGAGCCTTCCCACGAGACGATGGATTTTGGCGGTTGTTTCGCCACCGGCGAAGATTTTTTTGTGATGCACGCAAAAATATTGCGGCATTGTTCAAGATTTTTAACGACGGTGATCGCGTCCCACGGATCAATGAACACGAAATCCGAGGCGTCTTTTCTGGCAACCCAATCCACGCCTTTGAGCGGCTCAAAGACAAGTGTGGGAACGCCGGCCAGCGCGGAAAAAGTTTTCGCCCATGAATCCGCCGCAATCAGCGCGGCGCTGTTGGCGATGTGCTCCATCTGTTCGCGGAAGGAATGGCTTCGGCGATCCTCGCAGCCTTCAATGGCGGGATAAAATTTATTTTCGTCAGGCGTGCCGATGATGACGGGCGTGAAGCCGCTTTCTCGAACGAAGCGGAGCAATTCCGGCCAGATCGCCGGATCAATGATGTTGCGCTTGGAGCCGAGCATTCCCTGAAGACTGCCTTTTGGCGCGAGCGCGACCTGCTTTGGCTGATGGTTGGTTCGGAAACGCTTGACCCATTCCGGTTTTTTTGAAACGCCATATTGTTTGAAGATATTAAGTTTGGCGTGCCATTCCTTGAAGTAATCAATTTCCGGCGTGACGCCCATGCCTTTGCAATTCGGAATGTGCCGCATCAACATCCGCAGCAGCAGATGAATCTGGTTGTCATCGTTCTTTGGCAGAAACCATACGCGTTTGAGCGATGGAAAGGCTTCAAAAAAACTTCGCGCGGCGGGAATTGAATTTGGAAAGCTGACGATTTGTGCGTCGGAATTTTTTTCAAGGAACGTGGCCAGCAGCAGCAGCGCGTCGCCGGCTCCGCCAAAGTGAAGATAGAACGGTCCGACTTCGCGGAGCAGACTGGCGAGCGATTGGGCGATGACAGCGAGCCATTCGGCGGATGCTTTGGAATTTGGCGGGAGGGGCAGCACATCCTGACCCAGATAATTAAAAACGCCTTCACGCTTGATCACATAATCTTCCAATTCAAACAGCTTTGATTTGTCTTTTGGTTCGGCCCGCAACAATGACAGCAGCCGGTCAAGGTATTGCCGGTCGTCGTAAGCAAAAGTGTGATTGGGATCGTCAGAGTCAATCAATTGAACCGTGTCGCCTTGCAAGATGACGTTCCAAGGTTGAATGTCGCGGTGCGGTTTGCCCGCCAGAACACATTGCTCCAACTGGCGGGCGATCCGCAATTTTGAAGGATAGGTGCCGTTGAACCAAAGATAAGTCTGAAGATTGATGCCGCGCAGCCACGGGCGTTTCTCAATTTTGTTGTGAAACTCGACACGTTTTTCGGTGAAGTCGCTGTGGATCGTCAGCGACAGATCCGTGCGCGGCGTTCCCATATACGATTTGACGAGGCTCGTTTTT
>DATCEV010000035.1:0-36588 GCA_036509895.1 Verrucomicrobiia bacterium | reverse complement strand
GAATTTAATTTCATCAAGATCGCCGACGCCTACACCACCGGCTCGTCGCTCATGCCGCAGAAGAAAAATCCCGACATCGCCGAACTCACGCGCGGCAAGACCGGCCGCGTCTTCGGCAACCTGATGTCGCTGCTCACGCTGCTGAAAGGATTGCCGATGACCTACAACCGCGACTTGCAGGAGGACAAGGAACGCCTCTTCGACACCGCCGACACCGTGCGCGCCTCGACGCGGATTTTTTCCGCGATGTTGCGCAATATAAAAATCAATCGCGCCGCCTGCGCCGCCGCTGCGAGCGACCCGGCGTTGCTGGCGACCGACCTCGCGGATTATTTGGTGAAACGCGGAATGCCATTTCGTCAGGCGCATCACGTCGTCGGCGCGGTGGTGGCGCTGGCGGAAAAGATTGGCAAACCGCTGAACCAACTCACGCTCGTGGAATTGCAAACTGTTGACAAAACCTTCAGCCGCGACGCGCTGGGCGTGTTCAATCTGAAAACGGCGATGTCGAAACGAAACCTGACCGGCGCACCTGGAACAAAGGAAGTCGCGAAGCAACTGGCACGCTGGCGGGAACAACTTTCATAAAATAACAGCGCATTTCCCAACGCAAAAACTTTGAGATTTTAGTTGCGTTGGGGGCAGTCAGTTGTTAGAATATCTCGTATGCTAAATCAATGCGGCATTAAAGCGACCAAAATTCCCTTGCTTTATGAGGTGAATTATCCAAAACAAAGCCAGGTTGGCTATTTAGTTAAAGGCAAACGACGCGACCAACCTCCATTTCACGAAATTTTTAATTTCAGCAAGTATTCATCCGAAGAAGCTTGTTTCAAAGCGGCGATGGCGCGAGCAAAAATTTTGCACAAACTTTACCCGCAGTTAACTAGGCAGGAATATTCTCAAATAAAACGCAAAAATTTTAAGAATGAAATTGTTGGCGTAAGAAAACTCATTAAAAAAGTCAAAGGGTTTGAATATGAGTTTTGGGGAGCTTCATGGAGTCCAAAAGTCGGAGTTGTCAAAAAGCGTTTATTCTCGGTCAATAAATACGGCGACAAAGAAGCGGAAAATTTGGCACTGAAAGCGCGACGGGAGGGATTGGCGAGTATGCAAGATTAAAGGTAGTTACGGAAGAATTGCGATACATTCGTGCCGAAGGCACAACCGGAAATTAGCCAGACACGCAGTGTCTGGTAGCGTCCAAAAAAAATTCTCCGTCCCGGCGGGACGGCGGAAACATCCGCACGTAATTCCGTTCACGCATTTCCATCGTCCCTTCAGGACGAATTTTCACTTTTCACCGTGACCAGACACTTTGTGTCTGGCTAATCTCCATTGTCGCTCCGCGACACGAACCGAAAACAACCGGCATTATGCCGCGACACAACCGCGTATGCCATCCACGCATTTAAGCCTGCATTTTCACATCGTGTTCAGCACGAAAGACCGGCATCCGTTCATCGTGGATGATTGGCGTGCGCGTCTGCATGAATATATCGGCGGATTGGTTCGCGCGGCGGATGGAATTCCCGAAGCCATCGGCGGCACGGCTGACCACGTTCATTTGCTCGTCGGTTTGCGCGCGACGCACGCGCTGGCGTCGTTTGTGCAAGACATCAAACAAACGTCGTCGCGTTGGGTTCACGAAACCATCGGCGTTAAAAATTTCGCATGGCAGCCCGGCTACGGCGCATTTACGGTGAGCGTTTCAAATTGCGATGCGGTCAAGGAATACATTGCGAACCAAGTTGAACATCATCGGACAAAAACGTTTCAGGAAGAATATGTGACGTTTCTCCAAAAACACGGCGTCGAGTATGATGAAAAATATTTGTGGTAACATTTTCCATCGTCCCTTCCGGGACGAAAATGTTTTAACGATGTGACCAGACACTGGCGTGTCTGGCTAATTTCCAGTTGTCCCTTTGGGACGAAGCGTGAAAGAATTGCCGGCAGAATTTACAGAATCACCAAAATTTGAAACTCGAACTGGCGGCGCAAATTGAATTCTAAAAATTTCCCTGTCTAAAAATCCAACGGCGTTAAATGATCTGCTCCAGGCGACAGCGCTCGCAGTCATTTCGTCCGCCGTTCTGGCCTTATCGTTGCTTTTGTTCGCGGATTATGAATCGGGTTTCAGACACGGTTTTAATTTTTCGGCCAATTCTTCCGGCAGGCGTTTTGGCTTTTCGTCCAAGCCGGTGCAGACGTGCAACGTTTCCGCTTCGAGAATCAGTTTGCCATTTTGATTCAATATGCGGTGGCTAAAGTTCAAGCGAATTTTTTCCAGCGCGATTGGCCAGATTTCAATCGTCAGCAGATCGTCGTAACGCGCGGGAAATTTGTAGCGCAGGCTGGCTTCGATCACTGGAAAAATAAAATCGCGTTGCTGCAATTCCAAAACGTTCGCGCCGAGGGAGCGGAGAAATTCGCCGCGCGCGGCTTCGAGCAGATCGAGGTAGCGCGAATGATAAACGTGGTCGCCGACGGTGCATTCGGCGTAAGTGACGCGATGGAGATGGCGAAACATGATTTGAATTTGGGGTTCGGTGTTCAAAGTTGCGGGCGCAATTTATGGGCCGGCAGGTTTGGCGACAGGTTGAAAATCGTGCCGCCCTTTTGCGGAGCCGGCGGCCACAAAGAGGCGATACGATTGGCCGGGCGAGAGTGATTCCGGCCGGGCGCCGGAAATCTCGGGGGTCATGTCCCGGATGCGCTGGCCATAAAATAAAAATTGCATCGGCACGGAATTGGAAACAGAAATCAAATGCCAGACCGGCGGCGTATCTTTGTTGGTTTGCCAGGCGGCGAGCGGAACGACTTTGATTTCAGTAAATTGATAGGCGCGATCAAATCCAAAAGTGATCGGCAGGGTTTCCGCGTTGTCCCGGCCGGCGCGCGAACCGGGCCGCGTGTTGCGGCTGGTATGAAAAATGTGGATGGTTTTGGGGCGGAAAAAATCGGTGAAGTAAAAAACATAAAAGCTCGCCAGGACGAGCAGGACGATTAACATGAACCCGTTTTTCTTGGTCATAAAAAAAATGAAACGCGCAGGCCGCGCCGCGCGTCCAATAAAAAGACGCGAAGTCAGAACGAATGGTTAAAACAATAATCAAGCGAGAGGATTTTACCAGAGCATTCACGCTGATTGAATTGCTGGTGGTCATCGCCATCATCGCGATTTTGGCGGCGATGCTTTTGCCGGCGCTGGCGCGCGCCAAAGAATCCGGCAAACGCATCGCCTGTATCAACAATCTGCGGCAGGTTGGGCTGGCCGAGCAGATGTATGGGGACGACAATCAGCAGACATTTTCGCCGCGCGACAGTTCGGATTGCTGGCCGGACCGGCTCTATGATAATTGCGGAAAAAATATCGCCGTGCTGCTTTGCCCCAGCGATGGGTTGCATCCGCAAACGGGCACTGTTTCCAACAACGTCGCCGACTTCGCGCCGCGCAGTTATTTGATCAATGCCTTTAACGATTATTTTGAAGCCACGTTGAATGCCGCCGATTTGGCGACTTACAAAAACGGCGCGTATCTGCAAGGCATGAAAGAAAGCGCTGTCGGCCATCCGTCGGACACCATTCTCTTTGGCGAGAAAGAAACTGCGGCGATGGATTATTACATGGATTTTTATGAGGGCGAGGGCAACGATGTCAATCGTGTCGAACAAAGTCGTCACGGCGGCAGCGGTCCCGGCACGCAGACGGGCGGCTCCAACGCCGCGTTTTGCGACGGCAGCGCCTCGTTCGTAAAATTTCCCCAAATGCTCTCGCCCATAAATCTCTGGGCCGTCACCGACGCCGCGCGCACGAACTACGCCATTATTTATTGAAGTTGCCGCGAAAATTTCATCGCGCGACAAACTTATTTTGCATCCGGGCAAAATGAATTACCTTCCGGCCATGCGGGAATTAAAAACAATTTTTTTGGCCGCGCTGGTTTTGGCTATTTTTATCGGCGGCATCTGGCTCGGTTTTACGGCCACGCGCTGGATGAAGATCGGCGGCGGCCTGCACGAGGAAAACACGGCGGCGGTCGTGGAACAGGTGCAGACGCTTTCAGATTTGGTCACAGTCAAGTATGTCATCGAAAAAGTGGTCATTCTTGATGACGCAAAATGGTATGGCGAAAATCGCGTGATGTTGCTGGCGCATGGCATTGTGAAAGCGGGAATTGATTTGAAACGCATCAAGCCTTCCGACGTGGCGATCTCCGGCAAAAAAATTTCCCTCAAATTGCCGCCGGCGCAAATCACCGACGCATATTTGGACGATGCGCAAAGCAAAGTCATTGACTACTCGACGGGTTTGTTGCGCGAATTTGACAAAAATCTGGAGCAAACGGCGCGCGCCAATGCAGTGATGGATCTCAATCGCGCCGCGCGCACGGACGGAATCCTGGCCGACGCGACCTCGCGCGCCAAATTGGAATTGGAATTATTTCTGCAACAGGCCGGATTTACGCAGGTCGAATTTCGATGACGCCAGGCGGAATCACATTGTCCTGAAATCAGGCAATGATGATTTTTATGGGACACTCGATTGACTCGTGCGCGTCGGCGCTCACGAAGATTGGCAGGCGGCGTTTTACGAGCGGCACCCTCACCATCGGCGCGCGCAGCGGCATTAGCGCCGCGATTTCGCCCACCGGCTGGCGGTTGGTCACGCGGTCGCCTGCGGAAAGTCCGGGCGCAAACTTCAAAGTATCCATTTTTTTAGCCATGAATCTTTTGATGCAATTCATGTGCCACGAAAACGGCTTATTTGCCCAGACATTCCATAAGTTTCCCGTGAATGCCGCCAAAACCGCCATTGCTGAAAATGCACACAATGTCGCCGCCGGAAACATTTTTGGAAACGTGCGCGACGATTGAATCCACGTCCGGCAAATACGCGGCGTTTTTCCCGGACGATTTCAAATCCTGCATCAATTTTTCAGGATTCAACCTTTCATCGGCGGGCAATTGTTCCAGCCGCGCGACTTCAGAAATCACGACGCCATCGGCATCGGCAAAAGATGCCGCCAGTTCGTCCTGAAAAATTTTCCGGCGCGTCGTATTGCTGCGCGGCTCAAAAATCGCCCAGATTTTTTCCTTCGCGTATTTGATGCGCAACGCGCGCAGCGTTTCGCGGATCGCCGTCGGATGATGGCCGAAATCGTCAATCACCGTCACGCCGCCCGCGACGCCGCGAATTTCCATGCGCCGTTTGATGCCTTTGAACGTGTCGAACGCGCCTTGAATTTGCTTGTTGGAAAGTCCGCAATGTTTCGCGGCGGCGATGACGGCCAGCGCGTTGCGGATATTTAATTCGCCGACCAGATTTAGATGAAATTTGAAACTGGGAATCTCAAATTCGCTGGCGGTCGGGCCAAAATTCAAATTGAACGCGCGCACGGAATTATTTTCGCCAAGACCGAATTTTTTCACCGGACAATGCGTGACGTTCAAAAGCGGCGCGAGATTTTCGTCGTCGCCGTTGCCGAGCAAAAGTCCGTTGCGCGGAATCAGCCGGATGAAATGGCTGAAAGTTTTTTTGACCGCTTCAAGATTTTCAAAAATGTCCGCGTGATCAAATTCGAGGTTGTTGATGATGGCGATTTCGGGCTGGTAATGGATGAACTTGCTGCGCTTGTCGAAAAAAGCCGTGTCGTATTCGTCGCCCTCGATGATGAACCACTCGCTGTCCGTGAACCGCGCGCCTTGCGAAAAATTATTCGGAATACCGCCGATGAGAAAACTGGGGTTGAAACCATTGTGCTCAAAAATCCAGGTCAACAGCGAAGTCGTCGTGGTCTTGCCGTGCGTGCCGGAAACGACAATCGAACGTTTGCCGCGAATGAAAAATTCCTTGAGCAATTCCGGCAGCGAACAATAACGAAGTTTGTGATCCAAAACAAATTCCGCTTCAGGATTGCCGCGCGAAATCGCGTTGCCAATCACGACCAAATCGAGTTTGTGCGCGAGATTTTTTTCATCATAACCATTCATCGCCGCAATTTTTTTTGCGGCAAGAAACGACGCCATCGGCTCATAAACATTTTGATCCGAGCCGGTGACATTAAAACCCTTGTCTTTCATGGCGGCGGCGGCGGCGGCCATCGCCGTTCCGCCAATGCCGACGAAGTGAATTGATTTGATTTCGGTGAACATATTTTTACCGCAGAGACGCAGAGGCGCGGAAAAATGAATTTTCAAACTCTGCGCCTCCGCGCCTCTGCGGTTCAATTATTTTTTAATTTCTTTTCCAAAATCTCGCCGATGAGATTCGGGTTTGCGTTGCCCTTGCTCAATTTCATCACCTGGCCTTTGAGAAAATTCAGCGCGGCCACTTTTCCATTTTTGTAATCGGCGGCGGAATTTGGATTCGCGGCAATCGCGTCGTCGCAAAATTTTTCAATCGCGCCGGAATCGCTGACTTGCGCCAAACCTTTTTCCTGAACAATCGCCGCCGGAGATTTTCCCGTCTCAAACATTTCGGAAAAAACCTGCTGCGCGGCGGCGCTGCTGATCGTTTTGGTTTCAACGAGATTGACCAATTCCAAAATCGCTTCCGGTTTGAATTTCAAATCGGCAAAAGCAGTTGTAGGAGCCGACGTAAGGAGGCTCTGATCATTTCCCACATTTTGAGTTAGAGCCTCGTCACCTCGGCTCCTACTTTCAGAAATTTTTGCGCGCAAATTATTGATGACCCAATTGGCGACGGCTTTTGGATTTTTCGACGGCTTGGCGATGCCTTCAAAATAATTTCCCAGCGGCACGTCGTTCACAAATGTTTCGGCGTCCGGCGCGGGCAGTTGATAATCGCGCATGAAACGCTGCTTGCGCGCGAGCGGCAATTCGACGACACGCGCCGAAACTTCTTCCAACCATTTTTCCGTGGGCGCGAAGGGCATCAAATCGGGTTCGGGAAAATAGCGGTAATCGTGCGCGTGTTCTTTCGTCCGCATTTCTTCGGTGATGCCGGCGTTGTCGTCCCAACGTCGCGTGGATTGAATCAATTTTCCGCCGCTTTTCACAATTTCAATCTGGCGTGGAATTTCATATTCCAACGCGCGGCGCACGCCGGAAAAACTGTTCATGTTTTTGATCTCGATCTTCGCGCCGAGTTCTTTTGAACCGACTGGCCGCACGGAAACATTCACGTCGCAACGCACCATGCCTTTTTCCATGTCGCAATCGCTCACGCCGCCATAAATCAAAATGTCTTTGAGCGCGTTGACATATTCGTAAGTTTGATCGGCGCTGGTCAAATCAGGCTCGGAAACGATTTCCAGCAGCGGCACGCCCGCGCGGTTGAAATCCACGCCGCTGTTGCGCTCGAAATGGGAATTTTTGCCGACGTCTTCTTCGAGATGCGCGCGCGTGATACGCACGCGAGAAAGGTTTCCGGCAAATTCAAATTCGACAAAGCCGTTTTGCGTAGAAGGTTGGTCGTATTGGGTGAGCTGATAATTTTTCGACGCGTCGGGATAAAAATAATTTTTGCGGTCGAATTTGGCGAACGGCGGGATTTCGCAATTCAACAGATAGCCGGTGAGCACGGTCAGCCGCAGCGCTTCTTCGTTGGCGACGGGCAGCACGCCGGGCATTCCGAGACAAACCGGACAAACATTGGTGTTCGGCTCCGAGCCAAAGGCGTTCGCGCAGCCGCACCACATTTTGGATTTCGTTTTGAGTTGGACGTGCGTTTCCAGTCCAATGACCGCTTCGTATTCCATAAGTTCGCCAAAAATTTAATCACAAACGGACGCGGCTTGCCATGTCGAAATGACCTTGCGCGCCGCGGGTTGTCACAGGATTGTAACTTTGCGCGCGTTTTGTCACAATTTAACCTTTCGGCGCTTGTCCAGGGCCGTTGAACTTATGATTAAAAATTTCGAGCCAAAACATTTTCTCAATCGCGAGTTGAGCTGGCTTGAATTCAACCAGCGCGTGCTCGACGAGGCGCTCGACGCTTCCAATCCGCTTTTGGAACGGCTGAAATTTTTCACGATTGCCAGTTCCAATCTCGACGAATTTTTTGAAGTGCGCGTCGCCGGATTGAAACAGCAGATTGAAAGCGACGTGGTCGAGCGCAGCGTGGACGGATTGACCGCGACGGAAATTTTTCAGGTCGTCACCCGGCGCATTCGCAAAATGGTCGCCGCGCAATACGCCTGCTGGCGCGACGAGTTGAAACCGGCGCTCGCCAAAAATAAAATCCGCATTCTCGAAGTCGAGGATTTGGAACGCGCCGATTTTAATTGGATCGAAGATTATTATCGCGCGAAAATCCGGCCGGTGCTCACGCCGCTGGCGATTGATCCGGCGCATCCGTTTCCGCAACTGCTGAACAAATCGCTCAACCTGATGGTGCGGCTGGAACTCAAAAAAGATTCGCACACGCTCAAGCACATGGCCGTCGTCCAATGCCCGGCGATTTTGCCGCGGCTGATTCAATTGCCGCGCGACGACGCCCGGCGCGATTACGTTTTTCTTCCGAATTTGATCGGGCATTTTCTCGCCGACCTTTTTCCGGGCACGAAAATCCTCGGCTACTGGCCGTTTCGCGTCACGCGTAACAGCGAACTTTACATTGACGAGGAAGAAACCGGCAATCTGCTCAAGGCCGTGGAAACGGAATTGCATAATCGCCGCAAAGGCGACGCCGTGCGCCTGGAAATCGCGCACGATTGCCCGGAACAAATCCGCGATGCGCTGTTGAAAACTTTCCGGCTGGCCGGGGACGATTTGTATCTGATTGACGGCCCGCTGAATCCGACGCGGCTGATGACGCTTTATCAAGGCGACCATTCGCCGGAATTGCGCGATCCGCCGTTCGTCGCGCCCGTCGCGCGGGCGTTGCGCGGGCAGAAGGATTTGTTCGCCGCCATTCGCGCGCGAGATATTTTGCTGCATCATCCTTACGAAAATTTCAACAGCGTCGTGGAATTTTTGGAGCAGGCCGCCGAAGACCGCGACGTGCTCGCCATCAAAATGACGCTTTATCGCACCGGCGGCGATGAGCGCATCATCGGCGCGTTGATGAACGCCGTGAACAACGGCAAACAAGTCACGGCGGTCGTCGAGTTGCGCGCGCGGTTTGACGAAGCAAATAATATCCAGTGGGCGCGGCAACTGGAAGAAAACGGCGTGCATGTCGTTTATGGTTTGGTCGGTTACAAAATTCACGCGAAGGTCGCGCTCGTCGTGCGGCACGAACGCGGGCAAATCCGCCGCTACGTTCATCTCGGGACGGGAAATTACAATCCGACGACCGCGCGGCTTTACACCGATCTCGGATTATTGACGTGCAAAACGGAATTTGGCGAGGACGCGACGAATCTTTTCAACTTGCTCACCGGCATCTGCCAGTTTCAAGGCATGAGCAAACTCATCGTCGCGCCGTTCGATTTGCACGCGCGTTTGCTGCGCCTGGTCGAGCGCGAAATTGAAAATGCGAAAAAAGGTTTGCCTGCGCGCATCATCGCCAAACTCAATTCGCTCGTGGAAAAAGGAATCATCGAATCGCTTTACCGCGCGTCGCAAGCGGGCGTGAAAATTGACTTGATCGTGCGCGGCATCTGCTGCCTGCGGCCGGGCGTGAAAGGGTTGAGCGAAAACATTTCCGTCCGCAGCATCGTGGACCGTTTTCTGGAACACAGCCGGATTTATTATTTTGAAAACGCCTGCCAACCGGAAGTTTTTCTGGGCAGCGCGGACTGGATGCCGCGAAATCTTTTCCGCCGGATTGAAACGGTTTTTCCCGTTGAAGATGGAAATTTGCGCGAGCGCATCATCAGCGAAATCCTTGCGCTCTCGCTCGCCGACAATGTGAAGGCGCGGCTTTTGCAGCCGGACGGTTCGTATCGGCGCAACGCGCCCGCGAACGAAAATAAATCGCAATGCAGCCAGAGCAAATTCATCGCGCTGGCAATGGCGGATGAAATGCGACCGGTTGCGTCTCGCAAAGGCGGCGCAAAATATCAGCGCATGGAACTGGCGGCCTCGCCCTTCGGCGCGCGGCAGCCAAAACGGAAAACACGATGAACCTTTATATTCTTCGGCATGGAATTGCAGTGGAACGCGGCACGCCCGGCATCAAGGATGCGGATCGTTCGCTCACGCCCAAAGGCCGGCGGCGTCTGCGCCAAGTCACCGGCGCAATCCATGAGATGGAATTGTCCTTCGACCTGATTTTTTCCAGTCCGTTTGCGCGCGCCTTGCAAACGGCGGAAATCGTCGCGCAAGCCTTTAAGCGAAAAAGTAAACTGATTCTCTCAAACGAATTGACGCCCGGCGGCAATCCCAAATTGCTCATTGAACAAATCAATAAAATCAGGCCGCGCCCGAAATATATTCTGCTGGTCGGCCACGAACCTTACTTAAGCCAGTTCATCGGCCTACTCCTGGCCGGCAACACCAACACGGCGATTGATCTGAAAAAAGGCGGTTTGTGCAAACTGGAAATTGAAACCTTGCGGTATGGCCGTTGCGCTTCGCTAATATGGCTGTTGACGCCGCAACAAATGATATTAATGGCGTAGAAAATTGAAGGGACTATTTAGAAGTTTGCTTTATTAATTGATCCAGTTGGTTTTTTGCAATCGCAAGCTTGCCGGAGACCAGGTTTGTAAAGATATGGTCTAGTTTCGCGGACATAGTTGAGTTCGCCGAAGACTGGCGTCGCAGATTATAAAACTGCAAAACCATCGCCAGATCGTTTGTGTCGCAGGAAAAAGCAGGTTCCCAATATTGCCGGCGCAAATTTTGGATAATCTCTAAATCTCGATAGCCATATTCGCGCGTAGGTTCGACCATGGAGCCTTCGCCAAAGTCGTTCCAAGTAACGACTTGAACTATGGCTGATGAGTTAGTGAGGCCGCGACTCAAGGTTTCACGCAAAGTATCTCCGTTGTGGTCGCCCAAGTAGCCCCAATAATCATGGTCGCCGGCGCGTTGATAAATATCATGAAAGCGTGGAAAGGCACTGCTGATAAATGCCGGCCAGGCGGCGGCCTTTTGATCAAAGCCATCCAGATAACTTTTCAAGGCCGCGCCCGATAACACGCCGCCGGTGCCGGGCACCTGGCTCATCCACATGGGCGGCCAATCGAAAGCGCCCAGACCCGGCGGCAGGCGGTTGTCTTCCGTAAAAAATGCGGGCTGGTTGCTTGCATTTAGAACGGAGAAAATTTGATTCCAATTACTGCTGACCATGAAATGTTGCGGGCCGAAATTAAGCAGGACGGGATGGCCTTTTAACCGCAGGTAACTGGCGTCGGAAAAAAAATTGGTTTGCAGATAGAGCATTTCCTGTTGCGCACAAGCCACGCCATTGGTGGAAGGGAGATAACCGGCATCAATCATGTGCTGAATGGTCTGGTCTTCGTAACAGATGCAGAATTTCAATCCGGCTTTGCGGGTAAATTGAAAGAGCCTTAGGGTATCTTCATTATTGGCGCCATAATCTAAAAAATTGGCGGAGCCATACCAGTCCACAACTACTCCATCAATTCCGGCCAGCTTCATAAGCAAGACATGATACTCAAGCACCGCCGGGTCGGATGAGTCATACGGGCCGATCAACGGATAATACCATGAGGCAATCTGCCGTTCGCCCAACGCATTGACCGTGTCGGGATTAAAACGGTCCATCGTCCAATGCCAGCCCCAACTATCGCGGTAAGGCTTGGCGCTAAACCAGGGCATATAATAAACCATCAGGACTTTTGAAGCGGCGGAAGCCATTTCCGAAACCGGCGAAATAAAAAACAGGAGCGCCGCGAATAATAGAATACTTTGCCGCTTCATTCGTTGACTATAACTAAATCCGGCGGACAATGCAATTCTGGCAACGCATATTTTGCTCCTACTGGACTTTGAAAAAACGGGAGACGGCGTCCGAAGTGTTTGTGTTGAAAACCAGCACATTGGTATTGGGGGAAAATGTTTGGACAGTCTGCCAGCTTATCAGGTTGGTTGACATCTCGACCTGCACGCTGGAGGCCACATAGCCGCCTATGGAAAATTGCACTTGCGCCCCGTCGTATGAAAGATTGTAGATCACCGGATGAGTAGCTTCCATGCCCGCAAGTTGTAAATTTGCCGTGGAGATTTTTCCTGAAACGATGTTGGTGAAGATGCGATCCAGTTCCGCCGCCAATGCAGGATTAGTTCCATACTGTTTGCGAAGATTGTAAAATCGAAAAGCCATTGCCAGATCATTTGTGTCATAGGAAAAAGCAGGCTCAAGATATTGCCGTCGCAAATTTTGAATGATTCCCAGATCGCGATACCCGTATTCTACCGTTGGCTCGACAATCGTTCCTTCGCCAAAGTCGTTCCAGGTGACGATTTGGACGACCGCCGAATTATTCGTCAGCGCGCGAGTCAAGGTATTGGTCAGCGTGCTTCCATTTGCGTCGTCCAAATAGCCATACGTTGAGCCGACGCCCGCCTGCGCATAAAAGTCATGGAAGCGCGGAAAAGCACTGCTGACAAAACGGGTCCAGGACTGGCTCCTGGCCTTATATTCAAAGCTGGTAAGGTAGGCTTGCAACTCGTCGCTGGTCAACGTGCCACCGCCGGACAGAGACATGGGCGGCCAATCGAAAGCGCCCGCGCCCACTGGCGACAACCGATTGTCTTCTGTAAAGAAGGCCGGCTGGTTGGTTGAATTCAGCACGGAAAAAATGGAAGTCCAATCGGAGCTATTGTGAAAATACTGCGGGCCGAAGTTCAAAAGCACCGGCGCATTATTCAACCGGAGAAAGCTGGGATCGGTAAAAAAATTAGTCTGCGCATACAACATGGTTTGTTGCGCATGGGCGATGGCGTTGCCAGCCGTCACGTCAACTCCATTCATACTGCCGCCGTTGATCTCGTTCTGGATCGTTGCGTCTTCATAGCACAGGGAAAATTTCAGGCCGGCCTTGCGGGTATAGTTAAATAACGCCAGTGTCCTTTGATTATTGATGCCATAATCATAATAATTATCCTGCCCATACCAGTCCACGATTACGCCGTCAATTCCCGCCAGCTTCATCAAAAGCACATGGTATTCCAGCACCGCCGGATCAAGGGAATCATAAGGACCAATCAACGGATAATACCACGAGGCAATTTCCCGTTCGCCGGAGCCGTTTATCACATTGGGATTGTAATTCGCCGAATTAAGCGTCCAATGATATCCCCAATTAGCTGTGCCCAGACTATAAGGGGTTTGAAACCACGGCATGTAGTGAACCATCATCAGTTTTGAAGCGGCCATTACCTTCGGCGCAAACAAATAAGCCGCGAGCACCGTCAACCCCAGAATGTTTCTAAATTTCACAGGCGATATACTTTGCGCTTTTGGCCAAACAAAGCATTCATCTGGCGAGCGTTTTCTGCCATCAATTTATTGCATCAGCGGCTGAAAGTCAGTCGCATGAAGTGGTGACAGACTGCCTGCTTGTATCCGCAGATTTTTCATTTTATGATTCACAACCGTGATGTTTCCGTTTCCGGCATTTTTTTATTCGTCCCGCTTTTGGCTTCGCCGGCTGAAATGCTTGCTGATCATTTTTGGAACCTCCGCAATTTTTTCTCCGGCGAACGCTGTGATTTTATGGAACGACCCGGACACCACGCTCGTCCACGAGGCCGGTGCAGGCGTGGATATTTTGAGCGGCGCGGTCAAACGTGATGACTCGGCCAATGACACGCTCTATTTCAAATTTCATGTTGTTCCCTTGTCCGATAAAGATACCGAAGAGTATTTCGCCGGCTTTGAACTTTTTGAAGGAGATGCCGAACGATTGGGGATCGGCAACTCCATGAAAGCCTGGGCTTACAGCGCATTTTTTCACGCGGATGAAACCGGCGAATCCAATAACCTCGCCGGTTATATTGACCTGCATACCTTGAAACCTGAAACGACTACGGACGGAAATTCCGGCTCCTATCAATATCCCCGGCGCGGGGTCGGTGCGACCATCGTCTTCAAAGTTCAATATATTCCCGGCGAAGATGATTTAGTTACCGTCTGGTTAAATCCTGATCTGGGTCCCGGAGCAAATGAAGCTTATCAACCGGATGGCTTGACTACTCGCTTCAATGCCAATGCCAGCTTTGACGAAATCCGTTTGCGTCATGCCGGCGGCGGCGGCGGATGGGCTTTCAATAATTTAGCCATTGCGACCGCCTTTAGCGATTTTGTGGATGGCAGCAGCGCCCGGCCTAATGATGAAACTTCCAATGTCATTGGCGGCGCCCGCGCATTTAATTTTCAATCCTGGCAGAAGGAACAGGGCTTGCCGCAAAGTCCGGTTCGTGCCTTGTGCCAAACCCATGACGGCTATCTATGGGTTGGAAGCGATGATGGAGTGGCGCGTTTTGACGGCCTCCGTTTCGTCTCTTTTGGAATCCAGGAAGGAATTAAATCCGGGCCGGTGACGGCGCTATGTGAAGATAGTCGCGGCACGCTCTGGATAGGCAGCGCTGACAATGGATTAAGTAGTTTTCAAAATGGTCAAGTCATCACTTTGACGAGGCAAAACGGGTTGCCGACTAACTCCATTACTGCGCTCGCAGAAGATTCCACCGGTCGTCTTTGGATTGGCACCGAGGCCGGTCTGGTTTTGGAACAAGATGGAAGATTAGTGACTTTGGCGGCCGCAAATGAGTTCAAAGGCCGGCAAATTACCCTATTACTTAAAGATCGGCAGGAGCGAATATGGATCGGCGCGCAAGGCGACGGCATTTTCCAATATATTGATGGCAAATTTATTCAGCTTGAAGGAAATTCCGCCACAGATTCTCTAAAAGATTCTCATTGTCTATTGATGGATCAAAATGACCGCCTATGGATTGGCGCCGGCACAAATTCAGTGCTATGCGATGACCACGGTCATTGGCATCATTACTTAACTCCGCACAATCTTATTAAATCATACATAACCACTCTGGCCGAAGAATCGGATGGAACTATTTGGGCAGGTTCTATCGGAAATGGATTGCTCCAATTCACGCAAGACAAATTTATTTCGATTTCAGAAAAGAGCGGACTAGTCGGCAACCAGATTGAATCGCTACTGACTGATCGTGAAGGAAGATTATGGGTAGGCACTGATGCCGGATTAAACCGTCTTCGGCGCAAGAGTCTTTTCGTCTTAAGCCAAAGCGAAGGTCTTGGCTTCGGCGCCGCGCAAGGAATGGCTGAAGTCGCGCCGGGTATTGTCTGGGTAACCAAGCCCAACGATGGTCTTTACCGTTGGAACGGGAAAAGTTTCAGCCGTCTGTCCGCCGCCGGATTAGCTTCCCATGATTCACAAATAAATACTTTGCTCATAACGCGCGATGGTTTCTGTTGGGTGGCAACCACAAATAATTTGCTGCTCTATAAAGACCCGGTTGCCGCCGATGATGAAGTCGAAATTATTAAACCGCCGGCGCCAGATATCATTTCTCTGGCCGAAGATCGCACCGGTTCATTATGGATAGGAACGCGCGAAGGAAAAATCCGTCAGTTATATGAAGGCCAATGGCAGGCGCCGATGAATTTTTCCCAGACGAATGCCATTACTGCCATCCTGCTGGACGCGGACGGCTCTCTTTGGATTGGGACAGATGGAAATGGATTATTTCGATTCAACAATGGAAGTTTTCAGCATATAGACAAAAGTAATGGACTATTAAGTGATGCCATCCGCACGCTTTACTTTGATGCTCAAGGCTCTTTATGGATTGGCGCCGGCGGCGAAGGATTAAGTAGATGGCAAAACGGAAAAATAGAAAACTTTACCACTCATGAAGGATTGCCAAATGATATATCACAAATCATGGAAGACAATGCCGATCGCCTGTGGTTTGGAACCAGCGAAGGCATCGCCTGTGTGAACAAAAAGCGGTTGGACGAACTGGCCGCCGGCAAAATTTCCATGCTTTATCCCCGGCATTTCGGGCGGGCGGAAGGAATGTTATCCGAAGAATGCACCGGCGGTTTTTTCCCGGCGGGCCTGAAAACTAAATCAGGGCTGCTCTGGTTTTCTACTTTGAAAGGCGTGGTAGTGATAGACCCAAAGGTTCAACCGGCGGTTGCGTTCATGCCCAATACCGTGCTGGAAGAAGTTCTGATTGACGGCGTGCCCGTTTCCATGCCTTATCTTTCTGAACCAAAAACCGGGCGCTTGCGTATCACGCCGGGCAAACATCGGGTTGAATTTCGCTATACTGGATTTAATTTTGATGCGCCGGAATCAATAAGGTTTCGCTATCGGCTCGAAGGTTTGGATACTGACTGGGTGGAGGCGGGAACCCGGCGCACGGCGTTTTATAGTTATCTGCCGCCGGGAAACTATCGGTTTCGGGTCGAAGCTTGCAATAGCGACGGAACCTGGACGAATAGTGCGGCAGAATTGAATTTAATTGTGTTGCGGCATTTTTGGCAGAATTGGTGGTTCATTACCTTGACCGGATTAAGTATATTGATTTTTGTAGGCGGCGCAGTTCGGATGATGGAAAAAAGAAAGCTTCAATGGCGATTGAAACGTTTGGAACAAGAGCGCGCGCTCGAAAGGGAGCGCACCCGCATCGCCCAGGATTTACATGATGAAATGGGCGCCAAGCTGTGCCGGATTTCCTATTTAAGCGAACATGCCCGCCGGGGCGAGCTGGCGCCGGAAGAATTGCAGGATCAAATTACTTCCATTTCCGATGCTTCGCGCGAAGTTCTCCATTCGCTGGATGAAATTGTCTGGGCCGTCAATCCGCAGAATGACACCCTGGAGCATCTGGCATCCTACATCGGACAATATGCGCAGGAGTATTTTCAGATGACTGGAATCCAATGCGAACTGGACATCCCCACCCAGTTGCCGCCGCATCCACTTTCATCGCAAGTGCGCCATCATTTATTCCTCGCTACCCATGAAGCGTTAACAAATATACTTAAGCATTCAAAGGCAACGCGGGCAAAAATTTCAATAATTTCCAGCAACGCAGCGTTTGAAATAAGCATTTGGGACAATGGCAAAGGTTTTAACTCGTCCATTGTTCAATCAAGATCGGAATTTCCAGTGGTTCCGACTGGTGATGGCTTAAATAATATGTGCCAGCGTTTGACGGACATCGGCGGAAACTGTTTGATAGAATCCACGCCAGGCCAGGGAACCAAGATTCGATTTGTTGTTCCCTTGAATCTTATTACAGATAAAATCAAATGAAATATGACAACTGTTTCTATTGTTGACGACGAAAAGGAATTGCGCCAATCCATTGCGACCTTCGTGAATGGTTCACCGGGCTTCAAGTGCATCAGCGCCTATAACAGCGCCGAGGCTGCGATCAAGGGTTTGCCGGTGGATAAACCGGAAGTCGTCTTGATGGACATAAACTTGGGCGGCATGAATGGGATTGAATGCGTGGAGCAATTAAAATCCATTGTGCCGACGATGCAAATTCTGATGCTGACTGTTTATGAAGATACCGATCAAATTTTCAAGGCTCTTGCCGCCGGAGCCAGTGGTTACTTATTAAAGCGCAGCAGTCCGACCAAGCTACTTCAGGCAATCCGGGAAGTTAACGGCGGCGGTTCACCCATGTCCAGTTCCATCGCGCGCAAGGTGGTGGCTTCCTTTCAAAAATCGAAACAAACCGGCGAGAAACAGGTTCACCTCTCGCCGCGCGAGGAAATGGTTTTGAATTGCCTGGCCAAAGGGCTGACCTATAAACAAATCGCAGACGAACTGGAAATCAGCATTGACACCATTCGCACTTATCTTCGGCGCATTTACGAAAAATTGCATGTTCAATCGCGCACCGAGGCCGTCGCGAAGTATCTGAGCCATTGAAACTATTTAAGTTTTAGTAGAATTATAAGTGAGTGGTAGAAATGATTTTTCATAAACACAGGTCCGATCCGGTGATTGCAACCAATTGACTTAACATCCGTTTATTCAGGCGTAGTTGACCATTGGACGCCATCAAACGCCGGAATACTAATAGAATCAGATGAATGCCATGTCTTGCTGTAAGAAGTATGCAATGTAACAGTGGGATCAAAAACATTATAAAATTGTCCCCAAGTAAGAGCGCTGGGCTTTGAAGGCGCAGCATGGCCATCCACATAAATGACGTTCACACGATCATTGTGTTTTGCGTAAGCGGTCTGAAGGCGTTCATTATACCCGTTCGCTATAGTTGTGCCGGTTAGGTCAACTCCTCCTGACCACACGGTATCCAGACAAACAGAAGCAGTTCCTCCAGGAACCGTGATTGAGCCACTCGTATCGGTGAGGGCGACCACGTCTGATGGTCTTTTGACCGAGGAAGATTTAAATGTTTTCCCGGTGGCCATATTTCCATCGGGATCCGCGCTGCCAAAAACACTGATGTCGTTAAACCCATAAGAAAGAAAACCCGTTATGCTCGGATCCCATTCTCCCGATTCGCCGGGATAAGTCAGACCTCGCCTCCGCTTCGGGCAAACCCATATCTTATTATTTTGTAAATAACTCACCATTAGAGGAGCCGCTGAATTTGCCGTCCAAGTGCTTGCGCCGGTGCCAAAAAACCATTCTGTGCCCGCCTGTTTTCCATGGGCATTTTTGTAAGTTTCATTATTTACATACCAAGTTGGTTTACCATTCACCGTCGGCATTGGGAAAACATCTCCGTTGTCGCCTGCATACATGGTAAAGCCTAACCCAATCTGTTTTGTATTGTTCAAACACGCTACCCCCAACGCAGTATCCTTGGCTTTGCTCAAAGCCGGAAGCAACATGGCCGCTAAAATTGCGATGATTGCAATGACCACCAACAATTCGATCAAAGTAAAACCTGAATTGACAGGTCTTGCTTTGGCCCCGGCTTGTGAAAATTGCGAGGACTGGCTTGAAGATTCTTCGTTTTCAAACCTTTTTACACTGATGGGCATTTTCCAATTCATAATATTTTCCGGGCCAAGCCATTCTTTGAACAGCTTTAACGTGTGAATTCAACCAGCTTCACGCATCGCCACGGGGCTGCGTCAACTTAACACTTTTACTCCGAATCAATAGTCGCATAAAACGGTGACAGGGCAAATTGACTCGAAAACTTTTCAATGAACCCATAATTTTTAGTTTCCAATTTCAGCTTTCAAACGAAAGAAAAAAATAAAATGTCTGGCATTTTAATGAAAATCCCATTGATTTTCGTGTCACCATTTCATGCGACTACCCTGAAAGTTTCGCCTCCGCTAAATTTATCGCAATCCGAATGAGAAAATCAGGTTTTACAAACGCTTTAAAGAAAAAGAATTCAAGCGCGGATATGTTGGTTAGACTTTGATTTCATCAACGGAACATTAAACAAAATCAAAAGAAAAAAAATATCCTATGAAACAATATACAAAACAGTTTGCGGCTGCGCTAGCGGTGGCGAGTGGTCTGGCAATGATCGTCTCGGCGCAAGCACAGCCCGTTACCGGCACTGCTTATTTATCAAACATACCTGCTAGTGGCGCCGGTAGCCCGACATATCAAGGTTATTGGAACACTCCACTTACGACCATTACCTCTACCTCAACCGGCTTGGAATTTAATGCCCCCGGCGGTAGCGGATCATTTAGCCAATTGACTTACAATCTTCCTGTGGGTCAACAGACGGTTCTTGATCCTGCCGATACACTAGTCACGTTAAATTTTCTTTGGAACTCCGGCGATGCAGTTGGCGGCGTGCAAGTCGTGTGGGGACTTATTGATAGCGATAACAATGGAAGTTATTATTTTTCCGGCTATAACGTTCCAACTCCCGGTTTGAATAGCTATACTTTTGCTATTCAAGATCCGACTTTAACTGACATTCAAGGCGGCGCCGTGATAAACCAACTGAACCTGCAAATAGACCCGGCGAATGTTTCTGGGAATTACGATATGACATATAGCAGCATCACATTTTCAACCGTTCCAGAACCGGCGACATTCGCGTTGGCGGGTATGGGTGTTCTTGGCCTGCTGGTATTTCGTCGTCGTTGTAAGGTCAGTTGAGCGTGGATTTATTTCAGTTAACTCCGCAACGATTCCCTCGTGGCGGAGTTTTTTTCTTTAAGACCAACTTGACATTTATTAATTTTCTGATACTGATGTAAGATAAGATTGTTCCTTTTGACTCGATTTTTTGTCACCATTTCATGCGACTGTTTTTATTAGGCAAACCAGAGTAAGTTGAAGCAATAACCAATATAAAAAACTTTTCACTTTTTCCGCCCAATAATTTTCAACACATATAATATAATATGAAGATAAAATCATTTTCTCTATTAATCGGCCTTTCCATCTTGAATTTCCTTTCTGTAAGCCGCGCTGATGATTTTAATGCTGTCCAAAGCGGTAATTGGTCCGATCCAGCTACATGGGTTGACAATACTGTAGCGACCAATGGAACCGTGCCGGGGCCAAATGACGATGCAGATATTCCCTCAGGCTTCAATGTTACGGTGGATACAAATGTCGTGGTTGAATATATTTATGACTACGGAACGGTAACTATGGCTCCGAATTCGTCGCTCAACTTGCTTCAAGATGCAGCAATCGCCACCTCCATAACTTTAGATGCGACCGCCATTGGAAACACTGTTATTTATTCTGCCAACCCATTTTTTGCTTATCAAACCAATTATTACAATTTTGAGCTTATCCAAACCAATTATGTAAACCCATTGCCGCCATATGGTTCTCCATGGCAATATTTCAACAACTTTTCCAGCTCTGCCGGCCCTACACCTATGACCATAGCCGGGAACATGACTTTGATAGGTGCTGTTGAAGTGCAACAGGGGACAGACAGCCCCGGTGTTTCATCCGATATTTCGATCGGTGGCAACTTGATCATTGGCACCGGCTGCGCTTGGGATACCTCCGGAGCTAATTTGACCGTGGCGGGTGACACATTTATTTATGGCTCGCTACAGGATTTGAACGGCGCGCTCGGCTCCAACTACTTTGGTGGCAACGTAATTGTCGTCGGCCCAAGCAATAGCTTACAAACTTACGCTGGCAGTGGCATATACACCAATGGCTGGTATGTTTCAGATGTAACAACCTGGGGAATAGGCGGAAATCTTACTAATGATGGTTCCATATTCGGCCAAGGATATGGCAGTATTTCTTTTGATAGGATGGGCGCCATTGCCGGCAGCAATGTTCTTACCATTCCAACGATCGCGATTAATGGAAACTATTCCATTGATGATACAATCGTGCTGACCACTAATACGCCCACGCTTAACGGGACGCTGGTATTTGACATTGCCCGAACCAATCAGATTATTTTGAGGTATGCTCCTTCTCTTACCACCACGAATACGACCATGACAAACTACTACGGAGGTGATTTAATTGTCATCAATTCTGGCGCTGCGCCGACGTCGGGCAAGAGCTATCAACTTTTTAGCGCGTCGAATTATGCCGGAGCATTTGGATCAATTAGTTTGCCAACTCTTCCCGCCGGTTTAAGTTGGATTGATAGTTTGGCCACGAATGGCTCAATTACTGTTACCGGCACGGCTGTGGGCGGCAGTTCGCCGATCCTCACTTTGTCCCGAAGCGGCAACGTGCTGACTTTGTCCTGGGACAGCACAACTTTCCCCGGTTATAGCGTGCAAGGGCAGACCAATAGCGCGGGCTTGCGTTCAAATTGGAGCGCCACCGGCAGCGGCACCATCAGTCCGTTCACCGTGACAATCAGTCCCTCGAATCCGCCGGTATTTTTCCGATTGTCCAACCCGTGAGGAAAAAATGGAGCGGGCGAAGGGAATCGAACCCTCGTAACTAGTTTGGAAGACTAGCGCTCTACCATTGAGCTACGCCCGCCTGTGCGCTTTGGGCGGAATTCCTGTGGAACCCAACCGCGCGCGCCAATCATATCGCGCACGCTTGCCTTGTCAATCGCATCCGGCTAGACTGGCCGCGTGAATTCGCTGTTTCTGTCCGGCGGACGCGTCATTGACCCCGCCAATCATTTCGACGCGGCGGCGGATGTTTTAATCATCAACGGAAAAATTTCCGCCGTCGGCAAAAATCTTTCTGCCCAAGCGCCGAAGGAAATTGAAACTTTGGACGCCCGTGGAAAAATAATTTGTCCCGGCCTGATTGATTTGCACGTCCACTTGCGCGAGCCGGGGCAAACCGCGAAAGAAAATCTGGCGACGGGAACAGCGGCGGCGGCTCGCGGCGGATTCACCTCGGTCGTTTGTATGCCGAACACGTCGCCGGCGATTGACAATGCGGGCACCGTCGCGCTCATCCGCGAACGCGCCGAACACGAAGGCGTCGTGAATGTTTTTGTCGCGGGCGCCATCACCAAAAATATCGCCGGTGAAGAACTGGCGCCCATCGGCGGACTGAAAAATGCGGGCGTTGTGGCCATCACCGACGACGGCCATTGCGTTCAGAACAACGAACTCATGCGCCGCGCCTGCGAATACGCGAAGATGTTCGATTTGCCGGTGATGGATCATTGCCAGGATTATTCGCTCGTGACCGACGGCGTGATGCACGAAGGTTATTGGAGCACTGCGCTCGGCTTGCGCGGCTGGCCGTCGGCGGGCGAAGAGATGATGGTCGCGCGCAACATTTTGCTCGCGGAATTGACCGGCGCAAAAATTCATTGCCAGCATTTGAGCGCGGCGGGCAGCGTAGCGCTTTTGCGTGAAGCGAAGAAACGCGGCGTCTCAATTTCCGGCGAAGCGTGTCCGCATCATTTTGTTTTGACGGATGCCGCGATTGCCGGAAGCGAAAAATTCTGGGCCACGGACGGAAAAATTCTGGCTGCTTCGCAAAACGATGAACTTCCGTCATGGCCAAATTACGATACGAATTTCAAAATGAATCCGCCGTTGCGTTCCGCAAAAGATCGAGAGGCAATTCTTGAAGGTCTGGCCGACGGCACGATTGAGATTTTATGCAGCGACCACGCGCCACATTGTGATTACGAAAAGGAAGTTGAATTCGACCACGCGCCGTTTGGCATCACCGGATTGGAAACAGAACTTTCGCTTTCCCTCATGCAACTGGTTCGCACGAAAAGAATTTCACTGCCGGAAATGATTGCGAAATACACAGTCAATCCGGCGCGGCTTTTGAATTTGCCCAAAGGAACTTTGAGCGTGGGCGCGGACGGGGACGTGACGGTTTTTGATCCCGACGCCGAATGGATTTTCCGCACGGAAGAATCTGCGAGCAAATCCAAAAACAGCCCGTTCAATAACTGGAAACTCAAAGGCAAAGCCGTCGCCACAGTTGTAGCCGGAAAAATAGTTTGGTCGGAAAACTCCAAACTTGCGATGGCGTAATTATGGGAAAAATCCGACGCGGCGGCTATGTTTTTGAATGGTGGATCGGAGACCACAAACCAAAACATGTTCACGTTTCCGACAGCAACGGCGAATTGCTTGGCCGTGTCAGCCTGGAAGATTTTCATTCACTTGATGATTGGAAGCCGCCGCGAAAAGTGGTAGGATTGATTCGACAGATTATGAAAGAGCGCGGTTTATGAAAGTTCTGAATCCATTGAAGGCGCCGTTTGGGCGGGCCAAATTTTCGCGCGTGCGAAATGCGGCCTATTGCCAGTGGGAAGACGCGTTTGAAGTCGAGTTTGATGATGGCCTGTCCTTTCTCGAACCACATCAAACTATTCGCAAGGCGAATCGAATTTCACCGAACGCGGTCGTGGCCTGCGTGGAAGTGGAAAATGAATTGCGCCATGGATTCTTCGTTCATTACGATAATGGACAAACGGCGGAAGTTTCGTGGTCGTTCATTCGCGAATTGCCGCCCGAATTGGCTGTGGTCTAAATTAAAACTCTAACCTGAAATAAATTATGAAAAAAATCATCATTACCCTGATCGTGTGCTGCGTGTTCCTGAAAGTCAGCGCAGCGGAACTTAACTGGCTGACCAGCGTGCCCCAGGCCGAGACGCTCGCCAAAAACCAGAATAAAATAGTGTTGCTGGATTTCACCGGTTCGGACTGGTGCGGCTGGTGCATCAAACTCGATAAAGACACGCTTTCCAAACCGGAATTTGCCGATTACGCCAATAAAAATCTCGTGTTGGTGCAATTGGATTATCCGAATAAAAAACCCCAGCCCGCCGCCCTGAAAAAGGCCAACGCCGCGTTGCAAACGAAATATAACATCGAAGGTTTTCCGACCTTGATCGCCTTGAAACCGGACGGCACGGTTCTGTGGACGCAAGTTGGTTATCTCGCAGGCGGTCCAAAAGCGTTGATCGCCGAATTGGACAAGGCGAAGAAAAAATAATTTAACAATCGTTGTTCCTTTCGCTGCGCGACGAAAATTTTGTCGCGCATTTTTTTTGCGCCGGAGAAAATTTTCGCCTAAAGTTCAATCCATTTGATGAAAGCAATTCTCGCGCTCGAAGACGGTTCAGTTTTTCACGGCCAGGGTTTTGGCGCGCGCGCGTCGGCGGGCGGCGAAGTTTGTTTCAATACTTCGATGACCGGCTATCAGGAAATTCTCACCGACCCGTCTTACAAAGGCCAGATCGTCACGATGACGTATCCGCTCATCGGCAATTACGGCGTGAACACGCTCGACGTGGAATCGTGGCGGCCGCACGTCGCCGGTTTTGTCATCCGAGAATTGTCGCCGGTCGTCAGCAATTGGCGCGCGGATTTTTCGCTCGCGGAGTATTTGGAAAAAAACGGCATTCCGGGAATTCAAGGAATTGACACGCGCGCTTTGACAAAAAAATTGCGCGTGCGCGGCGCGTTGAACGGATTTATTTCCACGGAAGAAATTTCCGATGCCGAAGCGATTCGCCGCGCGAAGGAATTTGTTTTTGTCGGCGTGGATTACGTCAAGGAAGTCACGCACAAAAAGGAATTTCGCTGGGACGCGCAAGACGAACAAAGTGGCGCGTTCGATTTGGTTCGCGGCAATAAAATCGCCGACGCGCGAAACTTTCATAAACCACTGCCGGCGGCGGACATTCCGATTGTCGCGTTTGATTACGGAATGAAATACAATATTTTGAGACGATTGCGTCAGCATGGTTTTGCCACGCAGGTTTTGCCCGCGACGGCCAGCGCGCAGGACGCGTTGAAACATAAACCGGCGGGAATTTTTCTCTCGAACGGCCCCGGCGATCCGGCGGCGCTGGATTACATTGTGCGCGAAGTGAAAACGCTGGTTGGTTCCGGCGTTCCGATTTTTGGGATTTGCCTCGGCCATCAAATTTTGGGACAGGCATTCGGCGGAAAAACGTTCAAGTTGAAATTCGGCCATCGCGGCGGCAATCAGCCGGTGAAGGATTTGGAATCGGGCAAAGTGGAAATCACCTCGCAAAATCACGGCTTTGCCGTGGACGCAAAAACGTTGCCGCCGGATGTTGCGGTGACGCGTTTGAATTTGAATGACCAGACCGTCGAAGGTTTGCGTCATAAAACGAAGCCGATTTTCAGCGTGCAATATCATCCCGAAGCGTCACCGGGACCGCACGATTCGACGCCGTTATTCGCCGAATTTCGTTCGCTGATTGAGAAAAAATAAAAATAATTTTCGCGCGGGCAAAGATTTCCGTTTGACTTGCATCGCCTCGTGACCATAATCGTTTTACCGTAATTATGGCCAAACTTGTTATCCAAAACCAGGGCATGACCGGCCGCGCGTGCGAACTGCAAACGGATCGCACCACGATTGGCCGCGTCGAGGATAACACGTTTCAGATCGCCGACCCGTCGGTTTCCAGCCATCATTGCGAAATTCAATTGCGCGGCAGTGATATTGTGATTCGCGATTTGAATTCTACGAACGGCTCGTTCATCAACGGAAATAAAATCGAAGAAAGCGTGCTCAAACCCGGCCAGGTTTTGCGCCTCGGCCAGGTCGAATTAAAATTGGAAGCGGAAGGCACGCCGGCGGGCATGGCGGCTGCCGTAGCATCAGTTCCGGCCAAAAAACCCGTGGACGCGACGATGCTCGTGCCACGCGGCGTGAGCTTGAGCGATTTGGAAAAGGGCGGACGTCCGACCGGGTTTGACACGAACACTTCCTTTTCCAAAAAGAGCAACAAGGTCAATAAATTTTTTCTCATCGGCGGCATCATCATTTTTCTCATCATTGTCGGCCTGATTGTTTATTCTTATTCGGTGATGCAGGGCAATTCGCCCAAATAAATTTTCATGCGGCCATGAAACCGCGCTTTTCAAATCAAAGAAATCACGCGCTGACGCTGGTCGAAGTGTTGGTGGTGATTGTCGTGGTGGGTGTTCTTGCGACGGGACTTTTGTTGGGAATTTCCGAGATGAAACGAGAAACTTCGCACATTAACTGTTTTGAAACTTTGAAATGTATCGGCCTCGCTTACAAATTTTGGGCAGGTGATCACGATGACAAATATCCAATGTTTGTTTCGGTAACAAACGGCGGCGCGATGGAAGCAATTGCCGCTGGAAATGTCGCAGCGTGTTTCCAAGTCATGTCCAACGAATTAAACACGCCAAAACTTTTAATTTGCCCAAAAGACGCAGACCGGATTGCGGCAACAAATTTCACAAGCGATTTCAATAATAGCAAAATCAGTTACTTCGTCGGATTGAATACGAACACAAATTCTCCACAAGTTTTTCTTTCGGGTGACGACAATTTTGCCATTGGTGGCGTTCCCGTGAAATCCGGTTTGCTGGAATTTTCGACGAACGCGTCAGTCACTTGGACAACCACGCGTCACAAATTTGGAGGCAACATCGGTTTTGTTGACGGAAATGTTCAAGGAATGAGCAGCG
Source organism: Verrucomicrobiia bacterium (assembly GCA_036509895.1). Taxonomy (GTDB): domain Bacteria; phylum Verrucomicrobiota; class Verrucomicrobiia; order Limisphaerales; family UBA11358; genus UBA11358. The sequence continues at coordinate 9,828 of DATCEV010000035.1, read as the reverse complement.
AGACTTTACAAGAAGCGCTTCAAAAAAATGGCGGTTTCACCAATCGCCTCGCGATTCCGTGAAACTTTTTTATACCGGCCCGTTCATCAACGCCGAGATGCTCGTCGCCATGCTCGACAAACACGGCATCGCCGCCACGCAATCGTTCGTTGATCCCGCCGCGCCCGACGACGGCGATTTAAGCCGTCCCGCCCAGGTCTTCGTGCCGGAACCAGATTACGACCGCGCCTGCAAATTATTTTACACCGAGCGCGAAGATGAATTATAGAAGCTGCAAGTTGGAAGTTGGCGGAAAATCAACGTCGGTTAATTTTCGATTATTTCCGTGATGCTGTCCGCATCAATTCGCACGGATTCACTTTCACCAAAGTAAATCAGGAGATGATAATCCTTTGGCGCGCCGACATCCCTACGTTCTTTGAAATTATATTCCTCGCCATTGTTCAACCGGATGGCAAACGGCCGAAACGGATGCCGTTCCACAAATTTTTGAATTTCCTGAACTTTCATCGCAAAAAACATACGTTTCATCGGAACTTTCGCAAGCCGAAACCATTCTGGCTTCTGACGCCTCGCTCCTTTATCCTTTTTCCCATGTTCGAACTGATCGCCCCCCAATTGACGACCGCCGCCGAGAAACTTACGCACCTGCGGAGGTTTCTTTGACGTGCCCGCATTGCAAAAACGCTCCGGTGAGTTGAACTCGTTGATGGCGGACGAAAATTTCTGGAACAGCCGCGAGAAAGCCCAGGGCTTCATTGACGAGGCCGGCGTCATCCGCAACAAACTAGAGCCGCTCCAAAAACTGGAGAAGCAGCTCGACGATTTCCGCGTCATGCTCGAACTCGGCGAGGCCGAACCCGCCGCGTCGCAGGCGAAGGTCGAGGCGGAACTTACTCGTGACCTCGCTAAATTTTTCAAGGAACTTGACGCGCTGGAACTGAAACTGTTTCTCAACGGCCCGCACGACAAAAAAAATTGCATCTTCACCATCAACTCCGGCGCGGGCGGCACGGAATCGCAGGACTGGGCGGAAATGCTTTCGCGCATGTATACGCGTTGGGCCGAATCGCGCGGCTGGGAAGTCGAGGTCACCGACGCGCTCACCGGCGAAACCGCCGGCCTCAAAAGCGTCACCATGCTCATCAAGGGCGAGAACGCCTACGGTTTTTGCAAGGCCGAACGCGGTGTGCATCGTCTCGTGCGCATCTCGCCGTTCGATTCCAACAAACGCCGCCACACGAGTTTTGCGAGCGTGGACACGATCGCCGAAATCGAGGAGAGCGACGGCGAAATCGTCATCCCGCCGAATGAATTTCGCGTGGACACGTTCCGTTCCGGCGGCAAGGGCGGCCAGAACGTGAACAAGGTCGAGACCGCTGTGCGCATCACGCACATCCCGACCGGCCTCGTCGTCGCGTCGCAGGCGCAGCGTTCGCAACATCAAAACCGCGCGACCGCGATGAACCTGCTGCTCTCGCGGATTTTTGCGCAACGCGTGGACGCAGCCAAAGCCGACATGGAAAAATTTTACGGCGACAAAGGCAGCGTCTCGTGGGGCAACCAGATCCGCAGCTACGTTTTCCAGCCGTATCGCATGGTGAAAGATTTGCGCACCGGCGTGGAAACGAGCAATGTTCAAGCCGTGATGGACGGCGACCTCGACGCGTTCGTGAACGGCTGGCTCCGCGCCGGCTGTCCGCTCAAACGGATGCAGGGTGTGAAGGATGAGGAGGAATGAATGATTAGCTGGCTCAAAGCGCAATTTACTAAGCAAACCAAAGTTGAACCATCAACCGAGGAAAGGTTTGGTCAACTTTGGAAGGCGTTAGTTCCAGTTGGTGGAGAGGCTGAAACCTTACAAGGTGAAATCCTTCGTTCCGTCGGGCGCTTGGAGGACGAATACAATCGGAACGGTAACATCAACTGGGAGCCTGGAGATTATCACTGTGAATTCGTTGAATTTTTGAAGCGTTATTTAGCAGACCGAAATACATTTGACCAAAAAACTGTTCAGCAGATTCGAGATGCTGCTGAAAAAGTGCGGCTAGCTGCTGAAGATTTGGCGACAGAATACGAGAATGGACAAGAGATTCAGGTTCAGAAGCACAGCGCAGATGAAGCTTTGAACATTCTCATGGAGCGAGCGGTTGAATGGTGTGATAAGAATCCAAAGCCAATATACAAACCCGCAGGACAAGATTTCTGGATTACACTCGAATGACGATTCTCGACAAAATTGTTGAAGAAAAGAAACGCGAGATTGCGAAATTGCCCGCGCGAATCATCGCCGCCGGCGATTTGCGCGATGCGATGCTGGAGCATGGCGAACGGCGTGATTTTATTGCCGCCTTAAAATCTTGTAGGAGACGAGGTGACGAGTTTCAAACTAAAAAAAATCAGTCAGAGCCTCCTTACGTCGGCTCCTACGATTCAATTGCGTTGATTGCCGAAGTGAAAAAAGCGTCGCCGTCCGCCGGAATCATTTGCAAAGATTTTGATCCGGTAAAAATCGCCAAAGAATACGAAGCGGCGGGCGCAAGCTGCCTTTCCGTTTTGACGGACGAAAAGTTTTTCCAAGGCTCGCTCGATTATCTCCGCCAAATCCGCGCCGCCGTGAAAATTCCCCTGCTGCGAAAAGATTTCATCATTGATGAACGCCAGATCCTCGAAGCCATCGAATGGGGCGCAGACGCCATCCTGCTCATCGTCGCCATTTTAACCGATGCGCAATTGCAAAAATTTCATTCGCTTGCGACCGAAGCCGGTCTTGCGGTTTTAATTGAAGTTCACGACGAAGAAGAATTGGAACGCGCGCTGAAAATCGGCGCGCAATTGATCGGCGTGAACAATCGCGATTTGAAAACGTTCAAAGTGGATCTGGCGACGACGGAAAATTTGGCGAAGAAAATCGGCGCGGATAAAATTCTCGTCGCAGAAAGTGGAATCCAATCGCGCGCAGACGTGGAACGTTTGAAAAAATGTGGTGCGAAAGCGATTTTGGTCGGCGAATCGTTGATGAAGAACGGCGACATCAAAACCAAAGTCCGCGAGTTGATTGATTAATTTGTAGGAGACGAGGTGACGAGTCTCATTTTAATTTTCCCCGATTAGTTAGAGACTCGTCACCTCGTCTCCTACTTTTTATTTTTTGCCAATTGCTTCGCCAACCGGATTGCCGCAATCATGGATGACGGATTTGCGATTCCTTTTCCGGCGATGTCGTAAGCCGTGCCGTGGTCGGGCGAAGTGCGGATGAACGGCAGGCCGAGCGTCCAATTTACGCCGGTGTCAAATGCGACGGCCTTCAACGGCGCAAGCCCCTGATCGTGATACATCGCGACGACGGCGTCGAAATCTCCGCGCAACGCATAATGGAAAACCGTGTCGCCGCTCAACGGGCCGACGACATCGAACCCCTTTTTTTGCAAAGCCAAAACTGTGGGAGTAATGATTTTTATTTCTTCGTCGCCGAATTCACCGCCTTCGCCGGCATGCGGATTCAAGCCGCAAACAGCAATCTTTGCGCGCGGCAATTGCAAGTCGCGGCAGGCTTGCGCGGCGAGTTCGATGGCGAGCGCGATTTTTTCCGCCGTCAGTTTTTCAGAAACGGATTTGATCGAGATATGAATCGTGGCGAGCGCGACACGCAGCCAGCGGTTTTTTTCGTCGTGGCCGAGCAGTATCATGGCGGTTCGTTTCGCGCCGGCGAGTTCAGAAAGGAATTCGGTCTGACCGACAAAATTTTTATGACCAGCGCGAATAATCGCTTCTTTATTGACGGGCGCGGTGACGAGCGCGTGCAATTCGCCGCGCAAACAGCGTTCCGCGCCGTCGCGCAAACTGGCAATTGCTGCATTCGCGGCAATTGGCGAACCGACGGGCAACGGTTCTGGCAATTTTTCCGCAAACGGATTCGTGACGAAAAATTTTCCGGCGTTGTTGTAACCGGAAAAAAATTTCAGCGGCAAATTGAGCGACAATTTTTGATTCAGCCGCGCAAGAATTTTTTCATCGCCGATGAAAAGAAATTTCGTTTCGCTTTTTTGCGATTCGGCGGCGACGGCCTTGAGCGCGACTTCGGGGCCGATGCCGGTGACATCGCCCAAAGAAATTCCAAGCCAGCCGGTCATATCAAATCAAAATTGTATTTGCGCGAAGTTCGCAAATTTCAAAAGTAACGGATGAAGGTTTTTTTCTTCAGATCGTCAATCCACTGTTTCTCGAGGCGCGCCTGTTCTTGTATGCGAAGGGTTTTCTCGATGTCGTCGCGGACTTCGTTGAGCGGGCGGACGTGCGCGGGACGAGTCTGTTCGATAAGCATGAGATAATCGGCTTCGGGCGTTTGAATCACGTCGCTAATCTGGCCGGGCTTGAGGGTGGCGGCAGCGGTGGCAAGTTCTTTGCGCAAAACGGAACGCTCGATCCAGCCCCAATCGCCGCTTTCATGCTGCTGCGAGCCTTGCGAGTAAACGGCGGCCATTTGTTCAAATGATGCGCCACCGTTGATTTGGCTTTTGATCTCGCGGGCGAGGTCCATCGTGTTCGTATCATCGGAAGAACTTTTATTTAACACGATCATGCGCAATTTGATTTCGTCCTCCACTTTGAAATCGTCCTGATGCGCGAAATAATAATTTTCCACTTTGTAGGGTGAAACGACGATTTCCTGCGAAACATTTTTGGAGCGCATGTAGGCCTCGATATTTTGATCGCGGATCTGGTCGCGAAATTGTTCGAGCGTCATGCCCTGCGCCTGCAAAGTTTTCAGCAAGGTCACGCGGTCGCCGAACCGCTTGCGAATGGCGTCCTGCACCCAGCCGTCAACCACGCTGTCCGGCAATTTGTAACCTTCGGTGTCAAAATCGTGCAGGATCAACTGGCGTTCGATCAATACTTCCAGACTGTCATTGAGCGCGACGGCAAGTTTTTGCTGGAATATTTCGGGCTGCGACGCGTATTGCCCCCGCAACGCCTCCACTGCCGGCGCGGTGAAATCCTCGACCTGCGCGTAAGTGATCACCGTGTCGTTGACAATGGCCTTGATGCCGTCGGCCAAATCTGCGCGCGACGAAAAGCTGCCGCAAAATATCACCGCCAAAATTGCGATGGGTCTAAAAAACTTCATCAAATTCACCCGCATATTAACAATCAAAAAAATCGGGTCAAGCGCGCCGCCATTCAAAAATTCGGACGATCAAACCAATACATCAAGGTTCCCAAAACGGCCGAGGCGATCAATGCCGCAATGATTGACCATTTCAAAATGTATCGTTGCTTGCGGCGATACGCCTCGCCGCCTTGCCCGGGCAAAAGATAAAAACGCTCGGCTTCTTTTTTGCGCTTGAAACGAAACAGGCTCATTGGATGCGCCGACCTTAACAGACGCGCCCGCGCCGTTCAAGCCGCGCGCTTGCGATTGAAAAATTTTCGCGTTACCGTTCCCGCATGAATCTCGAAGATCATTTGGGCGACATCATCGGCAAGGCGCGAAAAATGAACAGTATTACTGCGACAACGGCGGCGCCCGCGGCAGAAATTTCCGAACACGAATTGTCGGCGCTGGAAGAATCTGGAAAATTTTCCGGCAAAATAAATTTCCACGCGCTCGCAAAAATTCTCGGACTCAATCCGCAAAAACTCGAAGCCATCGCCAGCGGCTGGCTGCCGTCGCCGAAAGATTTGTCCATCTGGCGCGAAGTCCGCGTGTTCACAACGAGCGGCGACGGCCTTTCCGTCAATTGTTATTTGGTTTGGGATGAAGTCACGCGCGACGCCGCGCTTTTTGACACCGGCCTCGATGCGAAACCGATTTTAGATTGCATCGCCGAAAACAACTTGATGCTCCGGCATATTTTCATCACGCACTCGCATTGGGATCACGTCGAGGCGCTGCCGAAAATCCGCGAGGCATGGCCGAAAGCGAAATTGCATTCCGGTTCAAAAAAAGCGCCGGTGGATCAACACAATAAAAATTCGGAAATCATCCATCTCGGCGGCCTGCGCGTGACGCATCGCGAGACGCCCGGTCACGCGGAGGACGGTGTGACTTACATGGTCGGCAACTGGCAGGAAGACGCGCCGCTCATCGCCATCGTCGGCGACACGATTTTTGCCGGCTCGATGGGCAACGGAAACGGCGCGTGGGATTTGGCGAAACAAAAAGTGCGCGAACAAATTTTATCGCTGCCGGCGGAAACCTTGATTTGCCCCGGTCACGGCCCATTGACGACGGTCGCGGAGGAAAAGGCGAACAATCCATTCTTTTGATTTTTGCGTTGACACTATTGAAGTTGAGATTACACTTAGTGTATGACAATGCTTTTGCAAACCCGGGTGCAGCGGAAAGTAGCGATGCGATTTCAAAGGGTGGCGCGGCAGCGAGGCCTTTCGGCTTATGCCTTCCTGCAAGAAATCGTCACGGACGCCGCTTCATTGACCGATATTGACTCGACTTCCGCTAGCTTTGAATTGAGCCGCGAAGGATTTACCGCGCCGGAATTGCCCGGCAAAACCGAGCGCGAGAAAATCCGCGCTGGCATCGCCCGCCGCCATGTTTCTCGCTGATGCCAGTTTTATCGTCAGCCCGTTCGCCAAAACGCCGAAACGCCGCGTGTGGGCGCAGAATTTTTTCAAGCAGCATCACAATCGTTTGTGGACGACGGCGGCAGCCTTCACCGAAGCCAGCCATTTGATTGGCGATTTCAAGGTCGTTGCCAAAATCATCGGCGACTATCGGTTTGCGCTGGATGTGGAGGAAGAAAAATTGGCGTTGGCTGCGCTGTTGGAAAAATATGCGCCGGAAATGGATTTTGCGGACGCAACCCTTGTGCGTGCCAGCGAATTGTTTCCGTCGTTCAAAATTGTCACCGATGACGAGCATTTTAATTGGTATCGCCGCAACCGCAATGAGAAATTGCCCGTCATCTGGATTCCTGAATGAATTTGCAAATTGACCCGATTCGTTCGCGTTGCTAATTTCTTCACCCGTTTCCAAACGGTTTTATGCGACATACGATTTCAGTTTTGGTCGAGAACAAGTTCGGCGTGCTCACGCGCGTGGCCGGGCTGTTCAGCGGGCGCGGCTACAACATTGACACGCTCAACGTCGGCCCGACGCACGACTCCGGCCTTTCGCGCATGACCATCGTCACGCACGGCGACGACACGACGCTGGAACAAATCGTCAAGCAGCTCAACAAACTGCCCAACGTCATCAAGGTGCAAAATTTCCGCGAAGGCGAATACGTGGACCGCGAACTGGTGCTGGTGAAGGTCGGCGTGGATTCCAAGTCGCGCGCCGAGGTGATGCAGATCACGGACATTTTCCGCGCGAAAATCGTGGACGTGCAGCCCAAGACGCTGGCCATCGAGATCACCGGCAACGCCAGCAAGGTGGAAAAATTTCTCGATCTGATGAAAACCTTCGGCGTGCTGGAACTGACGCGCACGGGGCAGGTGGCTTTGCCGAGGAAATAAGATGACAAACAATCCTTCTTTCGACGATTCGGCTGTAGCTGGAATTGCCTTGGGAGTTTCAATTGCTGTTAATTGTTCTTGGATGCGAAATCGTTCAATCCTTTGGGCGATTTTGCACGGAATGTTGGGTTGGTTTTATGTAATCTATTTCGCAGCCACTCGCAGAACTGACGAGATAAAATAATTTCCTTCTTGCGCTCTGCCTCAAATATGCCACATTTAAGCCATGACAGAACAAATTCGCCTCCGCATTGAACGTGGCCTTTTGCGGGAAGCCGATGAGGTTTGCCGTGAAATCGGCGTTTCCCCCAGCGGCGCGGTTTCCATGTTTTTTGCCCAGCTTGTCAAATTGCGCGGCCTGCCGTTTCGCCCCAGCCATTTTCCCGCGCTGGAAGAATACGGCGCGACGCCGGAGCAGGCGACGGCGGCAGTGGACACGGCGTTGGCGGAAATCGCCACCGACCGCAAAGCCGGACGCCTGAAAAAATTCACGGGCAAATTGTGATAAATGTTTTAACCACGGCGCGCTTTGCAAAACGGCTGAAAAAATTCCCGCCGGAATTTCACGACAAATTTGAAAAGGCGCTGGCCGACGTGGCAAGCGCGTTTGGCGACGTCCACCGGCATCGCGGACTTGGCCTCCGCAAATTGGAAGCACGCGCTTATGAAATCCGCGTTCATTTGCAGTGGCGGGTCATCTTGATTCACGACGGGAAAAATCTTCACGCGTTTGACATTATGAACCACGACGAAGTCCGGGCATGGCTTCAAGGCCGTTAATAAAATTGACCGCGCTCCTCCGCATTGTTAGCCTTCGCGTCCGTTTCAAATAATTTATGGCAAAAGTCTATACCGACAAAGACGCCGACCTCGGCGTGTTGAAAAACAAAACGCTGGCGATCCTCGGCTTCGGCTCGCAGGGCCACGCCCACGCGCTCAACCTCAAAGACAGCGGCCTCAAGGTTCTGATCGGACTTTACGAAGGCAGCAAATCCATTCCCGTCGCAAAGGAAAAAGGATTTGAGGTCGTCACCACCGCCGAGGCCGTAAAGCGCGCCGACGTGATTTTTGTCGCGATTCCTGACACGAAACAACCGCGCGCCTACGAAAAAGACATCGCGCCAAATTTGACGAAGGGCAAAACACTTTTGTTCTCGCACGGCTTTTCGATTCATTTCAAAACCATCGTGCCACCGAAAAATGTGAACGTCATCATGGTCGCGCCGAAGGGTCCCGGTCACACCGTCCGCCGCCAATACACCGAAGGCAAGGGCGTTCCCTCGCTCATCGCCGTTTATCAAAACCCCGGCAAAGACGCGAAAAAGATCGCGCTCGCCTGGGCCAAAGGCATCGGCGGCACGCGCGCCGGCGTCCTCGAAACGAATTTCAAGGAAGAGACCGAAACCGATTTGTTCGGGGAACAGACCGTGCTCTGCGGCGGCGCGAGCGCGCTCGTGCAGGCCGGATTTGAAGTGCTCGTCGAAGCCGGTTATTCGCCGGAAATGGCTTACTTTGAATGTCTGCACGAATTGAAACTCATCGCCGATTTGATGAACGAAGCCGGGATCAGCGGCATGAGATTCTCGATCTCCGAAACCGCCAAATGGGGCGACGTTTCTGTCGGTCCAAAAATCATTGACGCCGGCGTGAAGAAACGCATGAAGGCCGCGTTGAAAGACATCCAGTCCGGCAAGTTCGCCAAAGATTGGGTTGCAGAATACGAAGGCGGTTACAAACGCTACAACGCGCTGCTCAAAAAAGGCGAACAGCATCCGATCGAAAAAACCGGTGCCAAACTCCGCGCGATGATGCCGTGGATGAAAAAGCGTTCCATCAAAGGTGCGCAGGCAGCCTACTGAAATTTGTAGCGGCGGTCTGCGACCGCCAAACGGCACTCATAGAGTTGCCGTTACAGTTGAAAATTGAAAAGCCGCTGGAGAAGTCCAGCGGCTTTTTGTTTTCAATAAAACGATGGCCACAAATCATTGCCCAAAAAATTTCTGAATCTCCTTCACGACTTCCACGAACCGGTCCACTTCGGCCTTGGTGTTGTAAAAATAAAAACTCGCGCGGGCGGTGGATTCCACGCCGAGCTTGTGCATGAGCGGTTGCGTGCAATGATGCCCGCCGCGCAACGCCACGCCCGCCTGATCCGCCAGCGTCACCACGTCGTGCGCGTGAACGTCCTTGAGCAGAAAACTCACGAGGCCGGCGCGATTTCGAGAATTTAATTTTGGACCGAACAAACGAATGTTTTTCAGTGCGGAAAGTTTTTCGTAGGCGTAATGCGCCAGTTCCTGATCGTGTTTCCAGATATTCTCACGGCCAATAGCGTCGAGATAATCCATC
>DATCEV010000034.1:0-86843 GCA_036509895.1 Verrucomicrobiia bacterium | reverse complement strand
CCTTGCTTGACCAGTGCCTGGACCAGATTTTCGTAATAAGAAGTTAAAGTCACATTCATATGCAAATCCTAAATCACAACGTCATAAACGCAAATAAATTGTGGGAGACGGGATGACGAGCCTCAATCTGAATTTTATTGTTTTGGTTTGAGACTCGTTACTCGTCTCCTAGGTTATTTCTGTAGGAGACGAGGTGACGAGACTCTGACTTTTTTCTTTCGGATTCAGGTTTATTCAACAGGGATTTAATTTGAGACTCGTTACCTCGTCTCCTACGGTTTTTTTGGTAGGAGTCGAGGTGACGAGGATCTGACTTTTTCCTTCGGGTTCAGGATTTATTGAAAAGGGATTAATTTGAGACTCGTTACCTCGTCTCCTACACATTTCGCGGTGGCAATTTCTGGTTTCCCGCGTCCGGGGCGCAAGCGGCAACGTAAAGTTTCCAGAATTTCGGCCAGAAATCTTCATTCAGCGGGTGCAATTTAGGATAGCCGGAAATGATTGCGCCGCAATATGGCCACGGCTCCGGTTCTTTGATCAATCCCGCGCGAACCGGATTTGCCAGGATATAGAAACAGACTCTTGCGAAGGCGTTTCGTCTTCTTTCTTCTTCCCGCAAGACGTGATCGTGGGCTTGATGTTGAAAGCGGTGGGGATGCAGCGTTGCGCCAAGATGCTCGCGCAGGAATTTCATACCATTCCGCTGGTCGGAATCATGCCGCAATCCCATCCAGAGCAGATGAATGTGGTCCGGCATGAGGCAATAGGCCGGGCAGAATAAACCTTCGCGCGCGGCGGCATGCAGCATTATTTCCCGAAAGCGGGCATGAAAAAGTTCGTTCAGCCAGCCAGTGCCGCGCAAGGCAATCGTCATCGTCCAATGGATGACGGCATCGCTCTGATAGTGTTCGCGGCTTAAGCGGGGAAGATAGAAGTTGCGGTTCGTTCCCTGACCGGAAAGACGATCTGGCTCAACTTGCATGAGGGGAAGAATAGAGCCGACGCACGTCGGCTGCTATCTATTTTTTGTAGCATCGAACGTGAGTTCGATCATTTCTAAAGAGAAGTTAGAGCGGACTGACGTCCGCTGCTACCCATTTATCGTAGCATCGAACGTGAGTTCGATCATTTCAAAAAGAGCGGACTGACGTTCCGCTGCTACCTATTTATCGTAGCATTGAACGTGAGTTCGATCATTTCAAAAAGAGCGGACTGACGTTCCGCTGCTACCTTCTCGTAGCATCGAACGTGAGTTTGATCATCTCAAAAAAAGAGGGGAAAGGTTTGAGCGGGCTGACGCCCGCTGCTACGGAAATATAGGAAATAAAGAAAATAAAAAAGAGCCGCCCGGAGGGGCGGCTCTGTGAAGAAGAAACAATAAACTGACGCGATTACGCTTTTTTGCGGCGGAAGGCGACGAGCGAGGCCAAACCACCCAAACCAGCCAAAGCCAGTGTGGTCGGTTCTGGAACGGCAAGTGTTGAAACACTGAAAGGAGTCAGATAACCGACAAAATCAGGCACAGGTTGGGTTCCAGTAGCAATTGAAGGCATGGTAAAGGCGGATGACTGTCCCCTCCAGAAGCCGACGCCAGTAGAATTTGCATAACTTGATCCATTATATGCCTCAACGATGAATGTAATCGCACCCGAGCTATAATCTGGTATAGTAACACCATTACCAAAGAAGTCACCCGCATAGTTTCCAGTGTCGCCATCTGCTGCAGAAAATCCAAATACAGATGGGTAGGCAGCTTGATTAGCATTTGCTTGAGTTAAAAGCGTATAGGTTGAACCCCCATTAAGCGAATACAAAAGATCCGCTACAAATGTTGACCCAACATCTTCGCCGGGAGTAACAGCAGAGGTGCCATCTAGTCCGGGGCTCGCAAATGTGACAGGCGCATTCAAAGCATCTGCGCCAAAACTATAATTTTGAAACACTACCGTCCCCTGTCCATAGGAAGATGAAACCGTGGCTACCAAGGCCACAACTCCCAAAACCGATGCAATTACTGTTTTTTTCATATTATTTAATTATTTAATTTGTTTTTGGATTGTTATTTAGATTATTGAGCTGGCAAATGTTGAACGAAATTTGTAGTGGTGGCAGATTTGACAAAGAAACCTTGACCAACACTGATGGTTAAATTGGGTGACCATCCGGGTGGAAGCTTCGTCGCAACTGTGAAACTAGATCCGTTCCAAACTTGAACCTGACTTCCGTTTGCGAGGCTCAAATTCAAATTCGTGCCTTGCAAGGTATCTGAATAGGGAATTGGGGATCCTATTAAGGTGAAAACTCCGGCTTGTAAACTATTAGTAACGCTACCACCAATGGGAGCTACAACACTGCCAACAAATGTATTTGTCGCATTTGAAGCCAATTTTATGAAGAATCCTTCACCTGGCGTAATTACCAAATTAGGTGACCAGCCCGGAGGAAGCTTGGTTGCAACTGTGAAACCAGTCCCATTCCAAACTTGAACCTGAGATCCGTTAGGCGCTGTTGGATACAGACTAGAAAGAGAATTTGTTCCATTATCAAGCGGGTTGGATAATAGTGCAAACTGTCCCCCCGTCGTTGCCGAATTGACATAGCCGACGACGTTTTGTGAATAAACTTGCGCGTTTGAGGTTGCGATTCCAGCCACGAGCGCGGCGGCTGCAATCAGTAGTGTTTTTGTTCTCATTTTTGTTTAGTGTTGTTGTTTAATGTTCCGTGTGTGGCACCAATATCTCAAACCCCGGCCATGGTGTCAATTATTTTTTCAATTATTTTTGAACATTTTTCACCGGGCAGCCCGGCCGCGGCCAGAATGGCAGGAAAGATGAGGGCAGGCAAGGGGTTTTAGACACGAATTTCACGGATTGGCACGGATTTATTCTTTGAAGAAGCCGGAATAAGACACGAATTTCACGAATTTTACACGAATTTTATCCGCAGATGACGCAGATTATCGCAGATATAGCGGTTCAAATCAACATGGGCACATTCAGGCCAACGGCCTGAACCATCGTAGCCGAGGGCATCGCCCCCGGAATAAATATCCAATGTTCATGCGCCCTGAAAGGGCGATCCCTATCCCAAGCCGTGTTTGGTTTGCCCTTACAGGGCGAACGAAAATCCATTGACGATACCGGGGGCGTTGCCCCCGGCTACGATGGAATAGCCTTTCAGGCTACTTATTTTTTGGGTGTCGTCACCCTGTTGCCGTCGCCAATTGCGCAATGTGCGCCAATGTTATTGTGATTTGCTATAAAAAGAAAAAATCTGCGTGAATCTGCGCCATCTGCGGATAAACTTGTCAAAGGCAGACACGAATTTCACGGATTGGCACGGATTTAACCGCAGATTACGCGGATTTTTAAGCATCGAAAGAGGCAATAATCGGGAAAAAAGATCATTCCCGGTTGAAAATGGGAAAAGGCCAGGGAACACGGTGGAACGTGTCCTTATAGCATTTCAAGTTAACCCTGGCACATTCAGGCCAACGGCCTGATCCATCGTAGCCGGAGGCATCGCCCCGGAATGAGTATCCAAATTTGATTCGCCCTGAAAGGGCAGGCCAAACTTTCTTTTTGGTTTGCCCTGACAGGGCGAAGGAAAATCAATTCACCAGACCGAGGGCGTTGCCCCCGGCTACGATGGAACAGCCTTGCAGGCTTTGGACGAGGGGGGACTCGTCCCCCGCATTAAGGTTTAACCCTGGCCTTTAAGATAGTTTTGCACTTCATTGTGACCGCCCGCAAAATCAAAGATGAGGACGCCCTTGCGCGCCTCAAAAATGAGCCGCCAGGCGAGCGTGGTGCGGCATTCGTAAAGGTGTTTGCCAAGTTTCCTGATGGATAATCCAGTGTGCAGATGCGGACGGCCAAAACCTGCCATCACTGATTTCAAGGTGGCAGACACTTCTTCTTCGCGGCCGGCCTGGCGCACAATTTTTTTGAACCGCCGGGACAGTTCAATGGAAATCATTTTTGCTCCCGGTGAACGGCGTCAATTCACGGCGTTTCCGCGCGGTTTTGAGTTCGGCGCCGAGGCGTTTTTCCACCGCCGCCATTTCATGGGAAGTCAAACCATATTCTTGAAGCGCATAGTCCGCCGAAATGATTTCCACGGGACGCAAGGCCACGATTTTGCCTTCAAACATAAAGCCCACGTCTTCGCCTTGCGCCGCTTTTTTGAGCCAGTAACCGAGCCGCCCGCGTCCCTCGGTGATGGTGAGAGTCTTCATACGCTCATTATAGCGCACGGTAAAAATGTTGCAAGAAAAGAAGAATTGACGCGGGCAGATGTTTCAATCCAGACGCAAAATGAAGACGAGGTGGAACTTGCCCTTACCCAGAACCTGAAGAAAAATTAGAGTCTCGTGACCTCGACTCCTACCAAACAATGGGGGCGGACAAGCAGCAGTTACGGCGGCAGGATGCTGGTTTGCGGGCAAACATCATTCGTTAAACAGTTCGGGAAAATTCATCATGCCGTGGCGGAGGCGCAAGAGTTCAATGGCGCCTTTTTCCAGGCGATAAAAAATGAGGTAATTTGGGTATTTTCGCAAATTCAACGTGCGGATGCCCGCCAGGGGCAGGTCATGGCGGATGCGTCCGATTTCCGGCACCCGTTGAATGTGATCGAGGCTTTTTTTAAGGGCTTGATACCAGTCGGCGGCGACTTTTTCGCCAGCTTCGGTGCAGAGGTAGTCCGCGCATTCGGAAAGGTCGGAAAAATAAAGCGGGCGATAGACGAGTTTCATTTGGCCGTTCGACGGGCTTGGGCACGACGGACGCCTTGCGCAAACGAGGCGTCCATATCCGCTTTATCCAAGGCCTTGGCCGGCCCGGAAGCGAGGGCTGCCATCACCCATCGGGCATGGAGCGCAGTGGCACGGGCGTCTTCTGCGTCAAAAGAACGGCGCAGGCGGAAGATGATCTCCTGGTTGAGCGAGCGCAGGCTGTTTTCCGCCGCCGATTGGGCGCGATGATAGATTTCTTCAGGAATATTCTTAAGGGTGTATTCAGCCATTGCTTAAAGCATAATGGAACCGTTTAGGGTGTCAAATTGTTCGATCATAATTTTTAAGGAGTTTTCGGTGGGGCGGGCGGCGAGTTGAATGGCTTGGGCGGTTTGGGCGAGCGGAAAACGGTGGGTGAGGAGCGGGCGCACGTCGAGCCGGCGGGAAAAAACGAGGCGGGCGACTTCGGCTTGCAACGTGAAATCGGAAGAATAACTGCCGATGAGGTCTTTTTCATCGAGGCAGATGGAAGTAAAGTCGAGGGTCGAGGGTCGAAGGTCGAGAGCAGAAGAGTTTTGACCCTCGACTTTCGACTTTCGACTTTCGACTGGCGCGGAGCGCCGGGTGTGCGCGAATAATAAGATTTGGCCGCCGCCGCGCACGAGCTGGAAGGCTTGTTGAACGGCGGCGTCGGAGGGAACGGCGATTACTGCTGCGTCAAAAGGCGATGTAGGAGATGAGGTAACGAATCTCTGTTTTTTTCCGTTTTTAGTCAGAGACTCCTCACGTCGTCTCCTACAGACGTTCATTGTCCATTGGGCGCCGAATTTTTTGGCGAGTTGCAGCCGTGATTTCAAAAGGTCGGTGGCGAGGACGTTCATGCCAGCGATGTGGAGCAGACGCGTGAACATGAGGCCAATCGGCCCCTGTCCGGCGACCATAACGCGGTCGCCGCGCAATAAATTCAAGCGGCGGATGGCTTTCAAAACGGTGTTGACGGGTTCGAGCATCGCGCCTTCGGCAAAGGAATTGCGCGCGGGGATTTTGACGACGCCGGGCAAAACAAATTTCATCACGCGAACGTATTCCGCATAGCCGCCGCCGGCAGGTTCAAAACCGGCGGTGATGCCAGTGCGTTGGTAGGTCTCGCATTGCGCGAACGCGCGATGGCGGCAGAAATGGCATTGCAAACAGGGAACGTGATGATGCAACGCAACGCGGTCGCCAATTTTCAGTGACGAGTGACGAGTGACGAGTGACGAGCGATTGCCGCCGATTTTAACAATGGTGCCGGCGGTTTCGTGGCCGAAGATTCGCGGCGGCGGGACGGTTCCGTATTGAATTTTTTTGATGTCGGTCGGGCAGACGCCACAGACGGCGACTTTGACGAGCAGTTCGTGGGCGCCGAGGCGCGGCACGGGGACGGTCTCGACGCGCAGGTCATTGACGCCGCGATAAACGACGGCGCGCATGGTTTGGGGAATGTCAGGCACGGCGGGAGTTTAACCGCAGAAACGCGGAGACGCAGAGAAAAAAATCATCCGCAGATTACACAGAAAACCGCAGATTTTGAGCAAAGCGGTTTTTATCTGCGTCAATCGACGTAATCTGCGGATAAAAATTCTTTGAACCACGGTTCGGGTGCGCAGGAAAATTCAATTTGTTGGCCGCGCCAGAGGAATTTTAGCGCGCGGGCGTGAAGCGCGTGATTTTCAAAAATTAATTTTGCGCGCTGCTCCGGCGTCAGGCGGTTTTCCACGAGCGCGAGATATAAATCCTCGTCGCCGCCGTAAAGTTTGTCGCCAACAATCGGATGGCCGATATGCGCGAGATGAAGGCGGATTTGATGTTTGCGCCCGGTGCGCGGAATGATTCGCAGTAATGTAAATTCTTTCACCCCGCGCGAAAATCTGCGCTCAATAAAAAATTCCGTTTGCGCCGCCGCGCCGTCGGGCCGGACACAATCTTTTACAGCGACGAGGCTGCGCTCATCTTTGCCAAGCGGCGCGTCAATCATTCCCTGCTCCGGCGCGACGCGACCATGAACGATGGCGCTATATTCTTTTTGAACGGCGCGGCTCTCGAAAATTTTTCCGAGTTCGCCCGCGACTTCAGAATTTTTGGCGATCAAAACGACGCCGCTGGTTTCGCGGTCGAGCCGGTTGATCAAATGGGTTGAAGGTTGAAGGTTGAAAGTTGAAGGTTTGCCAGACGTTTCCGGTTTCGAGTTTTCGGGTTTCAAATAAAGGCGCGCGCGGCCAATCAAGCTGGACCATTCGCCATTTTTGGTCGGATGGCAAACGAGTCCCGCCGGTTTGTTGATGACGAGCAAGGCGGCGTCTTCAAAAAGGATGTCAAAAAGTTTTTCCACGCCAACCGCAAGTTGCCAGAGCGGAAACGAAACGCAGGAAAAAAAGCAGAAATTCTTTTCAACGGCTTGTCATTCTTTGGCGACGGATTATGCTGGCGGCGTGAAAGCAAAGTGGAATAAATGGCTGCCGTTGATTTTCGTCGCCGTGTTCGCCGGGTCGCGGATTCCCGGTTTGCTGCCGCAAAATTTCAGCGTCGTGTATGCGTTCATGTTTTGCGCAGGCGTTTATTTTCCGAAACATCTCGCCTGGTGGCTTCCGTTGGGCGCGATGATGGTCACGGACGTTTTGCTGAATATTTTTTATTATCATGTCGCGCCGCTGGGATTTTATCTGCTGCTGAATTACGCGATCTTCGCGGCGCTCATCGCGCTCGGCAAATGGTTCGGGCCGCGCGCTTCATTTTTCAAGCTACTGTTCGGCGGCCTGCTCGGCGCGATGATTTTTTACCTCGTCACCAACACGCTGACGTGGTGGCAAGACCCTTTTTACCTCAAAAACGTCGCCGGCTGGATTCAGGCGTTGACCGTGGGGCATCCGGATTGGCACCCGACGACGTGGGAATTTTTTCGCAACACGCTTTTGAGCGCCGGACTTTTCACCGCGCTGTTCGTCGCCGCCGCGAAGTTGGCCGCGCCCGCTGAATCGCCCGCCGATAAAACCGCCGGCGCACGCGACGAAGAATCCAAACCGGAAACGCAAGCCGAACCCGAAGAGGCGAAGGCGTGATTCGGTTGCACGTTAAATGTTGAAAGTGACAAGTTCTGCAATTTATTTCACTTTGAATTCAAAAACCTGCAACTTTCAACTTGCAACATGAAACTGGGAATCATCTCCGACACGCACGGATTTCTCGACCCGCAAATTCCAAAACTTTTCGCGGGCGTCGGGCATATTTTGCACGCGGGCGATCTCGGCGACGCTTTCATCGCGTTTGAACTCGGCCAAATCGCGCCGCTCACCGCCGTCCTCGGCAACACCGATTTAGGCCTGCCATTTTCGCCAACGGAAATCATCGAACTCGCCGCGCGAAAATTTCTCATCCACCACATCGTCAATCCGCGCGCGCCGGAAGAAAAATTGCGGGCGCGCCTCGCGCGGGAAAAGCCAAACGTCGTTGTCTTCGGCCACACGCACCAGCGCTTTTGCGAAACGATTGGCGGCATTTTATTTTTCAACCCTGGCTATTCCGGCAAACCAAAGTTGGGCGTCGAACGCAGCGTCGCCATTTTGCATTGCGACGAAAAAGAAATTCGCCCGGAGTTTTGCCGCTGTGATTCATCCGCAGATTGCGCAGATGAACGCAGATTAAAATTTCAAATCCAAATCTGCGTTAATCCGCGAAATCTGCGGACAAAAGTTTTTCCACAACGGCACGCGTTTCATCAGGCGTGGTCGTTGGCGGCAGATTTTTTCCGTATCGCACTGTGACCGGATAAAAAAAATGGCGCGGCCATTTCCAGAAAAATTTCCCGCGCTCAAAACTGAAAATGCTGCCCCAAACGCCGACCAGCGCCACCGGCACAATCGGCGCAGCGACATTTTTCAGGATGCGTTCGTAGCCGCGATGAAATTCATTCAGTTCGCCCGTGCGCGTGATCCGGCCCTCGGCAAAAATGCAGACGACTTCGCCGGCGCGAATCATTTCGCTGGCGGTATGAAAAGATTTCAGCAATTCGCGCGGCCCAAGATTTGAGGCAATCGGAATCAACCCAAGAATTTTTGTGAACGGCTTGATCCACCGGCGTTCGTAATAACTTTTATCAATGATGAAATGGATTTTGCGGTCGGTCGAAGCCATGAGCAACGGCGCGTCCACGAACGAAACATGATTGCAAACGAACAGCGCGCCGCCTTTTTCGGGAATATTGTCGCGGCCTTCGACATGGATGCGATAAATGGTTTTGGTTACGAGCCACAGCAGCAGGCGCACAAGCGAATCGGGCATCAGCTTCACGCAGTAGATCGCGCCGAGCAACGACAGCGCCGCGCCCGCGAGAAACATTTGCGGCGGTTTCAAATGTAAAACGACCGCGAGCAGATAATAAATTCCCGACGCCAGCAAAATTCCGATCCACGACAAAAGCGCGGACGTGGCGATGACGCCGCCTTTGTTTCCCACGTCGGGCCGGTGCTGGATGATCGCGTTGACGGGCACGTTGTAAAATCCGCCGAAGAAACCGAGCAATCCCAGGTTCACCGCCACGGCATCGAAAGTAAGGCCAGTGCGCGCCAGCAACGCGGCAAAAAGCGTCAAGCCGGCCATGCCCAGCGGAATCAAACCGTATTCGATTTTTCCGCCTGATAAAAATCCTGCAATTAAACTGCCAATGCCGATGCCGATGGCCAGCGCGGCCTGCAAGTAACCGCTGTGCGTGTCGTCCAGATGCAAAATGTCCTTGCCGTAAAAAAGAATCGTCGGCTGCAACAGCGCGCCGAGAAACCAAAGAAACGTGTTGCCAATGACACCGAGAAATAAAACGCGGTCGGCATGAATTGATTTCAATTGCGTGACAAACTCGCCGAGAAAATTCACGCGGAATTTTTTCTGCGGATCGGCGGCGGGAATTTTTACGAGGCCAAGACACAGCGACAAGCCAAACAATGCAAGTGCGATAAGAATTGCGCCGGACCACATCTGATTTTTTCCGAACATGTCCGAAAGGGTTCCGGCGAAAACGGTTCCTGCGATGACGGCGGCAAAAGTGCCGAGGCTGAAAATGCCGTTGCCCCACGACAATTTTTTTTCCGGCAGCAGTTCCGGCAACATGCCGTATTTCGTCGGGCCAAAAATCGCGCTGTGCGTGCTCATCAGAAAAATCGCGCCGAGCAGCAGCGGAAGGTTGTGCTGCCAAAAGCCAACCAGCGCGAGCGACATGATTCCCATTTCGGCGCATTTGATGGCGACGGCGACGCTGCGTTTGCTGAAACGGTCGGCAAAAAATCCGCCGGCCATCGAAAACAAAATGAACGGCAGCGCGAAGACCGCGCCGACGAGCGGCACCAGCGAATCACGTTTTTCCTGCGACAATCCCAAACCGATGATGATAAACGTGACAAGAAATTTCAGCGTGTTGTCACTGAACGCATTTTGAAATTCAACGACGAACATAAGCCAGAAACTGCGAAGTTTCGCAGTTCGCGCACTGCCATTTTTTATTTCCGTCACGCCGCCAAGCTAAACATTTGCGCGACGAAATTGAATTGGAAATTTATGAAACGTCGTGGATTCAAATTGACCGGCGGCAAAAATAAAATTTACAATCGCCGCATGTTTGAAAATTCGATTCATCGCACGCCGCGCCCACAGGATTTGCGCCGCATGAACACGCAAGAACTTCGCGAAGCCTTTCAAGTTTCAAATCTCTTTGCGCCGGGCGAAATCAATGCGCGCTTCACCGATTTAGACCGGCTCGTCGTCGGCGGCGCAATGCCCGCCAAACCGATTGAACTTCCCAACCATCGCGAAACCGGACGCGCGTTTTTTCTCGAACGCCGCGAACTCGGCGCCATCAACGTCGGCGGCGCGGGAAAAATTGTGGCCGACGAAAAAATTTTTGCGCTCGAAAAAATGGATTGCGCGTATTTGCCGATGGGCACAAAAAAAGTTTCGTTTGAAAGCAGCGACGAAAAAAATCCGGCGAAATTTTATTTTTTAAGTTGTCCCGCGCATTCTGCGCATCCGGCGGCGATGATGAAATCGTCTGAAGCCGCGCCGGTGAATCTCGGCGCGGTCGAAACCGCGAACAAACGCACGATTTACAAATTCATTCACGCCGGCGGCATTCAAAGTTGCCAGCTCGTGATGGGCCTGACCGCGCTCGAATCCGGCAGCGTTTGGAATTCGTTTCCGCCGCACACGCATTGGCGGCGAACGGAAATTTATTTTTACTTCGATCTCGGCGCGCAAGTGCTCGCGCATTTTTTCGGCGAACCGCAGGAGACGCGTCACTTGTTTTTGCACAACGACGACGTGGCGCTTTCACCGAACTGGTCCATGCACTTCGGCGTCGGCACCGGCAATTACAAATTCATCTGGGGCATGGCCGGCGAAAATCAAACGTTCGATGACATGGATGCGGTGAAACCGGTGGATTTGAAGTAGCCACAGATTTCACAGGTGAACACAGATGAAAAATTCCAATCCGTGTTTAATTTGTGTTTCATCTGTGGCTAAAAATATTATGCGTTTCAAAAATAAAGTAGTCATCGTCACTGGCGCGAGTCGCGGCATTGGCCGGGCGATTTGTGTCGCGTTCGCGCGCGAAGGCGCAAAAATTGTCGGCATCGCGCGCGGCAGTTTGGGTCAGACGGTCGCGCAAGTGAATGCGGCGGGCGGCGAATTTGTCAGCATCAAGGCCGACCTTTCCAGCGGCTCGCAAAAAGAAGCCGTCGGCGTCGTTAAAGATATTTTGTCGCGAACGGGAAAAATTGACGCGCTGATCAACAATGCTGGAATCATTCGTCGCGCGGCTGCCGTGGATTTTTCGGAAAAAGATTGGAATGAAGTTTTGCAGACGAATTTATCGTCGCCATTTTTCTTGTGTCAAGCGGTGGCAAAATGGTGGTTGACGCAAGGCCGCGAAAAATCTTCCGAAAATTCCCGGTTAAAAATAGTCAATATCGCGTCGCTGCTTTCATTTCAAGGTGGCATTTTTGTTTCCGCTTACACGGCGAGCAAACACGGCATCGCCGGAATCACCAAAGCGCTCGCGAACGAATGGGCGCACGAACGCATCAACGTCAACGCCATTGCGCCCGGTTATATCGCGACGGAAAATACGGAAGCGTTGCGCGAAGACGCGGTTCGCAATAAAGCGATTTTGGATCGCATTCCGGAAAATCGCTGGGGCAAGCCGGAAGACATCGCGGGCGGCTGCGTTTTTCTGGCGTCGGGCGATTCGGATTATTTGAACGGCGCGATTCTCAACATTGACGGCGGCTGGCTTGGACGTTGAATTAAAAACTAAAAGGCAAAATGAAAAAAAAATTCACTGGCGTCGCTTTCAATCTTTTACTTTTTCCCTTTTACTTTTTGCCTTTTCCGTCATTTGCTGCGCCGCAAAAATTTTCCGGCGCGACGCCGCTCGAATGGTCGCAACGCCTTGCAAATTCGGAAATTTCGCGGCTCGATGATTCGCTCGTTTGGAAACCGGGCGGTAAAACAAAATGGGATTACACGGTCGGTTTGTTCACGCTTTCGCTTTTGAAATTGAGCGAGCAAACGCACGACGCGTGTTGCGAAAATTTTTCTGAAAAAGTAATTGGTTCGTTCATTTCGCCGGATGGAAAAATTCAAACTTACAAGCCGCAAGAATTTCAACTCGACGCGCTGAATTCCGGCAAAACAATTCTCGCGCTTTGGCAAATCACGCACGACGAAAAGTATAAAAACGCCGCGACGATTTTGCGCGCGCAATTGAATTCCCAGCCGCGAACTTTTGACGGCGGCTTCTGGCACAAACAGCGTTACACAAATCAAATGTGGCTCGATGGAATTTATATGGGCGACATTTTTTATGCGGAATACGCAAAAAATTTTGGCGAGACAAATGATTTTGACGACGTGGCGAAACAATTTCACTTGATTGACGAACATTGTTACGACACCAAAACCGGTTTGTATTTTCACGCCTGGGACGCGGCAAAAATTCAGCCGTGGGCAAATCCACTAACGGGCTGCTCGTCAAATTTTTGGGGGCGCGCGGACGGCTGGTATGCAATGGCGCTCGTGGACGCGCTCGATTTTTTTCCGACAAATCATCCGGCGCGCGCGGAAATCCTTTCGCGCTTTCAGAAACTTTGTGCGAGCGCCATAAAATTTCAGGACGCAAAAACCGGACTTTGGTGGCAGGTCATGGACGCGGGCAGTCGCAAAGGAAATTATTTGGAAGCGACGGCGTCGGCGATGTTTGTTTATGCGCTGGCCAAAGGCGTGAATAAAAATTATTTGCCGGAAAATTATTCTGCATTTGCAGAAAAGGGTTTTGCCGGAATCATAAAAAATTTAATTGTTGCGGACAGCGGAAACAATTGGTCGCTGACGAATTGTTGTTCCGTCGCCGGACTCGGTTTTACAAATTCAAAAGGGCGTTCGCGCGACGGCAGTTTTGATTATTATGTCAGCGAGCCGATTGTGAAAAATGATTTGAAAGGCATTGGACCATTCATTCTTGCAGGAATTGAAATGCAACATTTGACACAAACAGACATTCAATGACGTTTTTCTTCGACAATTAAATCGCTTCTGCTATCGGATTTTCATTCGCATGAAAAATTATTTTTTCCGCCCGTTTATTTTTTCCTCAATTATTTTTTTCGCCGTAAATTTTTCTGCGCGCGCGCAAACCAATTCCGATTTCACGCCGCAAACTATTTTGACAATCATGCAGCGCGTCGGCGATTGGCAACTCGCAAATCCGGCGACCAATCGCACGACCGGCTGGATTCAAGCCGTCGGCGACGTGGGCATGATGGCGCTCGCGGGAATTTCCGGCGACGCAAAATATCGTGACGCGATGCGCGCGCAAGGCGACACAAATCACTGGGAACTTCCGGCTTATCGCGGGCGCATGTATCACGCGGACGACGAATGCATCGGTCAGGTTTGGACGGAACTTTATTTTCTCTATCGCGAAAATTATATGATTGCGCCGATGCGCGAACGCTTCGACTGGATTTTGGCGCATCCGCCCGCGACGAAGAGTCTCGATTTTTCGCAACCGGGACACGGTCAGGAATTGTGGTCGTGGTGCGACGCGCTGTTCATGGCTCCAGGCGCGTGGTTACGATTAACTGCGGCAACTGGCGACGAGCGCTATATGAATTTTGCGCTCACAAATTTTTGGCGCACGACGGATTATCTTTACGACACGAACGAACATTTATTTTTTCGCGACAGCACTTTTTTTGACAAACGCGAGGCGAACGGAAAAAAAGTTTTTTGGAGTCGCGGCAACGGCTGGGTTTTTGCCGGAATTGTCCGTTGCCTGCAATACTTGCCGATGAATCATCCCGAACGTCCGCGTTTTGAAAAATTATTCAAGGACATGGCGGAAAAAATTTTGTCGTGCCAGCAGCCGGACGGAATGTGGAGCGCGAGTTTGCTCGACCCGGAAAATTTTCCGATGTCCGAAGCCAGCGGTTCCGGACTGTTCACTTACGGCCTCGCGTGGGGCGTAAATCAGGGTTTGCTCGACCGCGCGAAATTTGAACCGGCGGTGCGCAAAGCGTGGCCGGCGCTCGTCGCGTGCGTGAACGCAGACGGCAAACTGACGCACATTCAACCCGCCGGCGATCGTCCGATAAAATTTGATGCGGACTCAACTCAACCATACGGCGGCGGCATTTTTTTGCTCGCGGGAAGTGAAGTTTATCGGATGGCTGCCTTTGAAAATAATCCACAACGATTTGTGTTCAAGATTACAAACACAGCAAAATTTTACCGTGCCAGTGAAACCATTGAATTAAGTTCAGCCGATTTTTCAAAGTTACCAATAAAGCATTTATACACATTTGAAAGTTTGGTAGTAATGAATGGGACTTCTTCGCGCATTTTGAATTCACAGATTTACAAAGAAAACAGTAACAAAAAATTTCTTTTTCAAGCGGACTTCGCGCCGCACGAAACAAAAATATTTTATATTTTAGACGCAAGCGCGTTGGCCGTGCCGCCGCCGATTGTAAAAACTTTTGCGCGTTTTGTTCCCGAACGTTACGACGATTTTGCGTGGGAAAGCGACCGCATCGCGTTTCGCGCTTACGGTCTTGCGCTGATCCCTGCCGAGGGAACCATCAGCAGCGCGCCGGATGTTTGGATAAAAAAAGATCACGACCTGATTGTTCAAACGATGTATGCGACGAAACATTATCACGAGGATAACGGTTCGTTCATGGATGATTATCGCGTCGGGCACAGTCGCGGCGACGGCGGTTTGGGAATTTGGGACGGCAAAAAACTTTTTGTTTCAAGCAATTATCGCAATTGGAAATTGATCACGACCGGGCCGATCCGTTCGGAATTTGAATTGACTTACGACGCGTGGGACGCGGGCAACGGCAGAAAAGTTTCCGAGACGAAACGTTACAGCATTGACGCCGGTTCTTATTTCACAAAAGCGCAAAGCACGTTCGCGAGCGAAGATAATTCGCCGCTAACGATTGGTGTCGGCGTAGCCGAGCGCGCGTGCCCGACAAATCGTGAAGAATTTTTTGCGCGCGACAAAGTCGAAGGCTGGACGACTTCTTGGCAGCCGGAAGATAAACCGAAAGGCGTCACGGCGGTCGCGATTGTGCTGCCGAAAAATTCGGTCGAAGAATTTACGAACGATAATCCGAATTTGCCGGAATCAAAAATTCACGCCAACGTGCCGCAACCGACGCATGAAGGTTATCCGCCGATTCGCGATCAACTTGCAATTGCGCCGGCGCAAATCGGCAAGCCATTTGAATATTATTTCGGCGCGTGCTGGGATCGCAGCGGCGATTTCACGAATCACATTCAATGGGAAAATTATGTGAAACGTTTCGCCGAACGCCGCGATGAGCCGTTGCAAGTGACGATTGGAAATTAATTTGGTGGCACAGGCGTCTCGCCTGTCAAATCCGGCGTCCCGCCGGATTTCGTTTGAGGACATACGCTGGGTTTTGCGTGTGCTGCCAAGTCAGACGTTCGCGCCTCGCCGGTTTCGGGCGCGACGCCCGAAACAACAGGCCAGAGGCCTGTGCCACCCTAAAATTTGCGCGCTCCACTTATTTTGTTTGCGGCACAGAAATTATTTTCATTGCTTCCGCCGTAAGCACGGAAATTTTTTTCCAATTTTTTTCCGCAATCAATTTTTTTTCCGCCATCCACGAACCGCCAACTGCCGCGACTTGCGGCATCGCCAAATAATTTTGCAACGTCGCCGCCGAAATGCCGCCGGTCGGAATAAATTTTACGCCGGTATGACCGAACGGTCCGGCGAGCGCTTTGAGCGCGTTCACGCCGCCAAAAGTTTCCGACGGAAAAAATTTCAATGTTTTCCAGCCGAGTTCCAGCGCGCGCATGACTTCGCTGGGCGTGATGACGCCGGGAAACAGCGGCAATTTATTTTCGTGCGCCGCGCGCGAAACGGATTCGTTCAAGCCGGGCGAAACGCCAAATTGCGCGCCCGCGTCCACGGCTTGTTTTACGTTGTCCGGCGTCAGCAACGTTCCTGCGCCGACGCTCATTTGCGGAACATTTTTGCGAATACGCGCAATCGCGTCCGCCGCACCCGCAGTGCGAAATGTAACTTCGATTACATTCAATCCGCCCGCGAGCAACGCTTCGGCCAGCGGAATCGCATCGTCAACATTGTCAATCACCGCGACGCAAACGAGCCGCTGTTTCAAAAAGTTTTCCAGGTTCATAAATTTATTTAGCAAACGTTACAAAACCTTTTGCGGTCAAACACGATTTTAGTTTTTAATTTTGCATTTTTAATTTTTAATTCAGCCATGAATATTTCCATTGAACACATTGCGATTCCGTCGCCAAATCCGGTTGCACTGAAAAATTGGTATGAAAAAAAATTGGACGCGCGTGAAATTTTTAATAACGGACAGAATCCGCCAACGTGTTTGATTGCGTTGCCGGGCGGCGGCTGGTTTGAAATTTACGCGGCGGACGGCGCGCCGGAAAATCGCGGCAACAACAAGCTCGCCGGTTTTCGGCACATCGCGTTGCGCGTGGATTCGTTGGACGGGGCGAAAAGTGAATTGGAAAAACGCGGCCTAAAATTTTCGGAAGAAATTCGTCCGGCTGCTGGCGGCGGGCGCGTTTTATTTTTTGAAGATTGCGAAGGAAATTTGTTGCATCTGGTGGAACGGCCAAAAGATTCTCAATTAAAGTAGCGCAGGCATCCAGCCTGCGAAATTTTTAAATAAAAACGCAGGCAAGATGCCTGCGCTACTTTATTTTTTTCGCGCGCACGAGGAGAATTGGAATGTGCGTGTTGTGACGGACTTCGTTGATGGTGCTGCCGTGAAAAATGTCGCCGAACAAACGATGGCCGTGGCTGGTCATCGCGATCAAACTGCACCGTTCAGCATCGGCGACTTTCAAAATTTCGGTCGGCGGACTGCCGAGCGCGAGCATGGTGGAAACTGAAATTCCTTCGGCGCGAATTTTGTCGGCGGCTTTTTCCAAATACTCGCGGTCGCTTTTCATTTCTTCGGACTCGGCAAGCTTGAGTTGATTGAAATTGCGCGCGACCCAGCCGTCGGCGACGTGCAAAAATAAAAGTTCCGAGGCAAGTTTTTTTGCCAGTGCGGCGATTTGCGGCAACATCGTTTCGTCCGCCGGACTGTTTTCAAGCGCAACTAAAATTTTTTTGAACATACAATTTTTTTATTTATTGCGTCGGCACGGGCAATCCGAGATGGCTGTAAAAAATTTTCAACCACGACACTGGCATGAACGTATCGAAAAGCAATTTCACGTTGAGCACAATGATAATTGCGGCGGTTGTCCAGCCGAGAATTTTGATCCAAAGCGGATTGACGAATTCACCCATTTTATTTTTTTCGCCGGTGAAGCGCATGAGCGGCCAGACGGCAAAACCGAGTTGCATTGAAAGCACGACTTGACTGGCGACGAGAAGTTCAGTCGTTTTGCTTTCGCCAAAATATCCGATGACGCAAACGGCGGGCACGATGGCGAGCAGTCGCGTGATGAGTCGTCGCAGCCACGGTCGCAGCCGGATGTTGACAAAACCTTCCATGACGACTTGCCCGGCGAGCGTGCCGGTGAGCGTGGAATTTTGTCCCGACGCGAGCAGCGCGACGGCGAATAAAATGCTCGCGCCGCCGACGCCGAGCAACGGTTTCAAAAGCTTGTAGGCGTCTTGAATTTGCGCGACGTTTTGATGTCCCGTCCAGTGAAATGCCGCCGCAGCGAGAATAAGAATTGCGGCGTTGATAAAAAGCGCGAAGGTTAGCGCGACGGTCGAATCAATCGTGGCGAATTTAATCGCTTCGCGTTTTCCGGAAGAATTTTGTTCGTATTTGCGCGTTTGAACGATGGAGGAATGCAAATATAAATTATGCGGCATGACGGTCGCGCCGATGATGCCGATGCTGACGTAAAGCATATTCTGATTTTTCAAAATTTGCGGACTCGGCACGAAGCCGAGAAACATTCCGGCGAGTCCGGGCTTTGACCAAAAAAGTTCCGCAGCAAAACAAGTGCCGATGGTTGCAATGAGCGTGATAACCAGCGCTTCGATGTAACGAAAACCTTTATTCTGCAAAAATAAAACGGCGATGACGTCCGCCGCCGTGATGACGCAACCCCAGACGAGGGGAATTCCAAAAAGTAATTGCAAGGCGATGGCGGAGCCGACGACTTCGGCAAGGTCGCACGCGGCAATGGCAATTTCGCAAAGTATCCACAGAAACCAAACGCTCGGTGTGGAATAATGATCGCGACAGGCTTGCGCGAGATCGCGTCCGGTGGCGATGCCGAGTTTGACGCACAGATGCTGGAGCAAAACGGCCATCAAGTTGGAAATCAAAATGACGGACAACAGCGTGTAACCGAATTGCGCGCCGCCGGCGAGGTCGGTCGCCCAATTTCCGGGGTCCATGTATCCGACGGCGATGAGAAATCCGGGGCCGGAAAACGCGAGCAGTTTTCTCCAGAATGATGCGGTGGACGGAACGACGATGCTGCGATGAACTTCGGGCAAACTGGGCGTTTGGTTTTTTGCGCGCCCTGCCTGCTTTGAATCTTCAAGAGGAACCGAATTGTCAGCTTTCACCAAAATGAGAATAGTTGAAGGCGAATGGCAGTCAAACAAAGTCGAATGGACGTTTGTTTGAAATCAAGATAATTTCAAGGCATGCGGCCAACGGACATTCAACTTATCGGGAACGAACTGGCCATCAAATGGAGTAATGGCGGCGAAGATTTTATTTCGTTGGAAAAATTGCGGCGCAGTTGCCCATGCGCGGGTTGCAAAGGCGAAGCGGATATTTTAGGAAACGTTTATAAAAACCCCGAACAAAAATTTTCGCCGAAAGCATTTGAATTGGTTCGCATCGGCACGGTTGGCAATTATGCCATTCAGCCCATTTGGGCGGACGGCCACGCGACAGGAATTTTTTCTTTTGATTATTTGAAACGGGTTGCCAAAGAAAATTTCAGCGGCTAAATAAAAAAAAGGCGCGTTCGACTTGAACGCGCCGTGAAATATCAGGTTAAAATCATTGAACGTTTGGCGCACTTTTATCGAACTCGCCTGGTTCGGGAGCGGGGTTGCTCCAATCGCCACGAGGCTGGGAGCTATCCCACCATGTGTGGGGATTCAACGGTGATTTCATTACGTTCGGTCGAGACTTAAGAAAATCGGTTGCCGTGGGAGTATAATCCGAATCTTTTACGATGGTTGGCGTGATAAAGATCAAAAGATTATCCTTGTCCAGGGATTTGTTTTCACTGCGGAAAGCGTATCCCAGAACCGGGATGTCGCCCAAGAACGGCACTTTGGTGTAGGAAGCCTGCGGACTGTCCTTTACCAAACCGCCCATGACCAAAGTATTGGCGTTGGGAATAAGCACCTGCGTATCAATATGACGGACGTCAAATTCATCGGCCTGGAAAATAGCGCCTTGAATAGTTTTAGTAACGGTGCCGAAGAAACTGGAGACATCGGGAATTACTTTAAGCCAGATATAGTCATTGGCGGAGATGCGAGGAGTCACTTGCAGGATGGTTCCGATGTTAGAGTAAGTGATCGAAGAACCACCCGACGTGTTGGCGGTGCCGGCCGTCACATTGATGATGGGAAAAGCGCGGGTAACTGAAATCGTCGCCATCTCATTATCCAAGGTAACGACGCGAGGAGTAGATATAACCTGCGCATCCGAAGATGAATTCAAAAATGAAAGCACGGCATGAACTCCATCAGCATTAAGAAACATAGTGCTGGGATTTAATCCATCGGCGGAGTTGGCTAAAATGCCGGGATTGCCAAGAATACCACTGAGCAGACCGGGCTGGGCAGGTTGGGCGCCACTAATCGTCGTTACACCATTAACCGTTGTCTCCGTTCCCGGGACCGCCGCAGTGGGTTGCACTAAAAATGTCGATCCATTGCCGACCGAAAAATTTTGCGCCGCCAGTGTGCCCGACCAGTCAATACCTTTGGTGGTGCTTGGGTTGCTGGAAATTTCCACCAGCTTGGTCTCAATCAACACCTGGCGGGTAGGTTTGTCCAATTCATTGACAAGAGTGTCCACCGCTTCCTGTTCCGGTTCGGTGGCGACCACCACCAACTGGCTGGTGCGCGTGTCCGGCAATACCCGGCTGCGTTTATCCGTAAGGGCGGCCACAATGGAATCAACCATGTTTGAAGTGCTGGAATACTTTAGCTGGACAACCCGGGTGATCAAGGGCGGCGGCGCCGACGGGTCTTTAGTCGTGATGCGGACAATTTTAGTTTGAGGACTGGGAACGAGTTGCAAGCCATAATTATCCAGCAGCGCCAGCAAAGCATGTTCGGCGGTGATATTTTCCCAGCGGATGGATAGAGTCGGCTCCGCCTTGACCTGTCCATTGGCGTCGGGCTGGCCATAACCGATTTTTGGATCCAGCAAATAGTTGATGCCCGCTTGCCGCGCCAGGTTTTCAATGGCCGTGGTGAGCGGCACGTCTTGAAATTGAATCAGCGGAATAACTGCTTCAGACAGGTCGGTCGCGTTAGTCGCAGTCGCATCGGCGGGCTGGCCGGGACTTGCGGCGGCGGCGGGCGCGACCTCGGCGGCAGTTTCATTGGTGGCAGCCTCATTAGTAGCCACATCTACTGTCACCTGTGTATTGGTTATCATAACCGCCGTAACCGGCGGATTGGTTGCGTCATCTTCCATGACGTTAGTCTGGGCAATGGCAGCGCGTTGCATCGCAAACGCTCCCAGCATGACGGCGATTAATAATTTATGTTTCATACTTTGTTTTGTTTAGTAAGTTCCCCGGCTTGACGCCCGGATCATTTGACCTGCAAGCACAAGCGATACCAATTTTTGGCAATCGCCTGCGCCAATCTGTTTTTTTTAAAAAATGGACACTGTTTTCTTCATGGCTCGCTTGAATAATGCAATTCAGCCCGCCGTCCGTCGGCCTCAATCACCACCGAATTGGCGGTTATATCCACACAACGGATATGCATCCGTCCCTGACTCGTGATAACTTCCCCCTCGTCGCCGACGCCAAAGGTATGGTTATTGATAATCACCAGCCGATGTCCCGGCGCTCCCGAAACTCCGATCAGTCGCAGCGCCGTGATGTCACCGCCGGGAACCGCTTTGGGCACCGCCGAAATATAAGGCCGCATTGAAGATGGAAAAAATGGATCGCGGCCTTCTTTTGGGTTGGAAGGAAGAATGAATACGGATCGCGGCGCAATTGAATTGGTCGGCTGCAAGACAACCGGCTTGGCGACAACCGGCATCGCCGCCAGACCCGCCAGGATCAAAGCCAGGTTAAAATAATTTCCGAATAATTTCATAATCATGAAGGATTCGGTTTTACCAAAGCTGCAATATCGAGCCGGAAAGAAAGTTTTTCACTATCCGGACTCACCGGCTCAATCACCAGATTGAGAATCCGGGCATGGGGAAAGGCATTTTCAAAATCAGAAACAAATTTTCCCAGATCGTGGTAGTAGCCGGTTCCATTAATGCTAAAGCGAAGCTGCTTGTAGGGAAAAGCAGGAAATAAATCCACCTCGCCCGTCACCGGATGTCCTATTTCAGGAACTTCTATTTTATATTGTTGCTTGAACAACCGCATCGTTCCATAAGTCCATGAGTAGAGATCGCCGGAAGCCATGTCTTCTTCCGCGCGCGAAAGCGCAAAAGTTTCATTATCCAAATCGCGGGAAGTGACTTCGGCATTTTTGATCGCTTTTTCCATATTGGCTAATTTGTCTGCCGCCGCTCGGCGATCGGAAGCCACTCTTAAAAGCGACTCATTCTGCGATTCAATCAGGCCAAAATAAATCAAAGCCAAAACTACAACCGTAGTTATGACAACGGCAAAAAACGGATTGCGCTTATCTCTGGGCAGCCATTTCATCGGATTTGCTCGGGTAAATCACATTCCAATGTGAACAATACATACGCTTTGCCGTCAGGACCGCTTTGTTGAGGCGATAAACTGGTCAACTGAACGCCATTGGTTTTGCTTAAGATAGATTTGAAATAGGATTGATTGGCAAGCATTTCCTTGAACTTGTTCACGGCGTCACCCGGGCTGGCGCTGAAATCTTTCGCATCCAAAACCACGACTATTTTTTCGTGCGTCGTTGCCAGGTAGCCCGGAGTCACATGATTATCATTCGTCTTGGCCGGCGCGCCCGGAACATTAAAATAGGATTGGTCCACTCTTAGGCGCGCCAGTTGGACATTGTCCAGGGTGGACTCTTGCAATGCATTCAAAAGATTACCCTGAAGAAAGCGCGCGGCGCTTAATTTCTGCAAGGCCGCCAGTTTGTTTTTTGCCTCATTGATTTTTTTCAGGCTGCCCACCACATTTTGATATTGATCGGAATGGGTTTCGATTTGTGCCTGCACATCGGCCAAAGATTTTTTTGAAATCATCGCTTCCAATTGCAGTGAACTGCTCCAGACCAACATCAATGCGATCAGAAAGGCGCCGACAAAAATCGCCCGTTTGACCGGATCGCGCCGGCGCAACTCTTCTGCGATTTGCGTCTCCGCCAATAAATTGATTTTTATGGGCATAATTTTCCGTTAAAAAGCCGCCAGGGCGCCACCGATCGCCACCGTCAATTGCGAGCCGACCTGGTCAATTTCCACCGCCTGCTGCCCCGGCAACGCCATCTGCAAAAAGCCGGTCGGGTTCCACGTTTGGCATTCGACAACCAGCTCGGCGCGCAACATTTCCAAAATGGATTCCGATTTGGCCGAACCGCCGCTGACATAAATGTGCGATACCGCGCGATCTTGCTGATGTTCAAAAAAATCAAGCGAGGCGCGCAACTCGCGGCCCAAGGGCAGCACCTGTGTTTCCAATGCTGAAACCACTTCCGGCGCCATGCCCACTTTGATGCCCTCGGCTTCCGCGTAAGTGATGTTCATTTGTTCAGCCAATCCCGCCGTCAGCCGGTCTCCGCCAATGTTCATCGTCCGAGTCAACATCAGTTGCCCGCGATCCAACACGCAGACCGAAGTATGTTTGAAACCGATGTCCACCAAGGCCACCGACTCATTGGCAAAAATTTCCGGCATTGCCATTTCAAATGTGTTAATCGGCCCGATCAATCCCGGCACGAGATGATCGCCCACCAATCCGGCTTCTTTGAACGCCGCTTGAAAATCCTCCACCAATTGCTGTTTGGCACCCGCCACTAAAACTTTTAATTTTGGAATTCCCGCTTTCGCGCCGTCCGCCGGCCTGCCCGTCACCGGTCGCGGCGGAAAAATATAACAGTCGAAAACGTGTCCCGGTAAATCCTGCTGCAAATACGCCTTGGGATTATTTTTAAGGATGAGCCGCATTTCGTCGAGAGGAATTTGCGGCAAATCCACCTGCCGCACCACGGCGTCATCCAATCCCAGCGACAGCGTGACATATTGGGTTTCCGCGCCCAAGGCCTCGATGACGTTTTTCAAATGCTCGGCGAGCAACTCGGCGGAAATTTTTTTGTCAAAAATCGGCGCGTCGAGCAGCGCATAACGGCACAGGGCAAAAATTTCCCCGCGCTGTTCCAAAAGGACAGCTTTCGTAGTGCGCGTTCCCAGATCAATCGAG
Source organism: Verrucomicrobiia bacterium (assembly GCA_036509895.1). Taxonomy (GTDB): domain Bacteria; phylum Verrucomicrobiota; class Verrucomicrobiia; order Limisphaerales; family UBA11358; genus UBA11358. The sequence goes on along the minus strand of DATCEV010000034.1, from coordinate 62,944 downwards.
ATCATCTGCGACCGCTTTTTTTTAAATGCCCCGTTAAGAAACTGCAATGCCATGTGCGTTGTTATTAAAGGTTAATGCCTCCCAATTGCAAGCTACAATTGAGAAAATCCGACGTTTTGGGTTTGAGCAAGCCGTGCGCCAAAGTGGGAAAAGGGCAAAAATCACTAAAAATCAACATAATCGGCCTTTGATTGGTCCTGAAGGCAGCTCAAGTGTCCAATAAATTGTCGGTCTGTAAAAAATTCAATATGCGCGCCTTGTCAAAAGCGCGGCAAAAAAAATAATTTTTCAGCGATTTTTTCAATCGCGGCTATTTCCAAATCATGTCCGCCACGGTTTTGCCGGCGGGAATGAATGGCAAGACGTGCGTGCTGTAAGGCGTCACCACGTCGAGGACGTAAGGTTCGTCGGCGTCGAGCATCCGCTGCAACGCGGCGCGCAAATCTTTTTTATACATCACGCGCTCGCATTTCACGTTGAACGAATTGCACACGCGAACGTAGTCAGGATAAATTTCGGCGCGATGATCGGGATCACCGAGATACGTGTGACCGCGATTGCCTTCAAAGAAATTATCCTCCCATTGCACCACCATGCCGAGATGCTGATTGTTCAGGATGATCGCCTTCGCCGCAATTTTTTCGACGTGCGCCGTCGCGAGTTCCTGGATGTTCATCAAGAAGGAACCATCGCCATCAATATCAATGACCTGCTTGTCCGGCAACGCCACCTTCACGCCGAGCGCGGCGGGATAACCGTAACCCATTGAGCCGAGACCGGCGCTGGTGATGAACTGGCGCGGGTATTTGTATTTATACCATTGACCCGCCCACATCTGATGCTGGCCGACGCCGGTGGTGATGTAAGCCTCGCCCTTCGTGAGTTCGTAAAGCATCTCGATCACCATCTGCTGCAAAATGACTTCATTCTCCTGGCCTTGGAGATGGTCTTTCATGTGATCGCTGTTGGCGATTTCCGGCGTGATGCGATAGGCGAACGGCGCTTTTTTCTGCCATTCAGAAATCTGCGCGAGCCACGCGGTGTGTTTTTTCTGAATCGGACGTTTCGCGACCAATTTATTCAGACGCGTCAACGCGTCCTTGATGTCGCCGACCACGGGCAGATTCGCCTTGCGATTCTTGTTCAACTCCGACGCGTCAATGTCCACGTGGACAATCGTTCCGCTCTTGCAAAATTCCTCGAACTTGCCGGTCACGCGGTCGTCAAAGCGCACGCCAAACGCGAGCAATAAATCCGCGCCGTCTTTCAACTTCACCATCGGCGCGTCAAAATTTTTACGGAGTTCGTATTCTCCGTTGACCGCCCAGTTCGCCGAGGCGGAACCGTGCATGCCGAGCCAGCGCAACGAGAGCGGATGCGTTTCGGGAAATCCGCCGACGCCCATGATTGTGGTCGTCACGGGAATATTCGTCGCCTCGGCAAATTTTTTCAATTCCGCCGCCGCGCCGCTCGTGATAATTCCGCCGCCAACATAAAGCACCGGACGTTCGGCCTTCTCGATGAGGCCAATGATTTCGTTGAGCGCGATGTCGTCCGCTTTCAAGTCCGGCTGCGTGTAACCGGGCAAACCTTTTTTGATCTGCTCCAGCGTCGGCCAGACCGGCTGCGTTTTTTGCTGCTGGATGTTTTTTGGAAAATCAATCACGACCGGGCCGGGGCGACCGGATTGCGCGATATAAAACGCCTCTTTCACGATGCGTGGAATGTCGTTGATGTCCGTGATTAAATAAGAATGTTTCACGATCGGCAACGTCACGCCGATGATGTCGGTTTCCTGAAACGCGCCGCGCCCGATCATCGCCTGCGAAACTTGACCCGTAATCGCGATGAGCGGGCAGGAATCCATGTAAGCGTCGGCGATGGCGGTGACGAGATTCGTCGCGCCCGGACCGCTCGTGCCCATGCACACGCCGGCTTTGCCAGTCGCGCGCGCGTAGCCTTCCGCCGCGAAACTTCCGCCCTGTTCATGGCGCGGAAGAATGGTGCGGATTTTGGAATGTGTGAGCGACTGGTGGATTTCCATGCTCGCGCCGCCGGGATAAGCAAAAATAACTTCGACGCCTTCGCGTTCCAACGCTTCCACGAAAATGTCGCGGCCAAACATGGCCGGTCCGACCTCGGCGCGTTTGGGCGCGGAAGTTTTTTGCGGTTGCGCCAGAATATTTTTTGCGGCGGCGGATTTCTTTTCAGCGATTGTCTTGCTCATGTTTTTTATTTCCGTTTGCGGCTGACCGTCGCGGATTAAACAAAAAACCCACGACTTTTTAGCCGTGGGTTTTGTTAAATTGGTTCAATTCAACAAGCGCCAGCGGCGTCGCCAACTACGACGACGGCCAGAATGACAACTTGTGAAACGTTTTTCAACATTGAGTTTAGCTTAACGAAATTCCCAGAACGGTCAAGTCCCGTTTTTGAAATTATTTTGCTCATTGTCCGCGCGGCAGTCAAAGAATTTTGCGCAACAAAAAAGCTGCGGAGAAAAATTCCGCAGCCCGGTGAAAGTAAATTGCCGTCTCGATTTTTATTCGGCCTTGGCTTTCTTTTCGGCCTTTGGCGCTTTGGCGGATTTCGCGGGCTTTTCGCCTTTTGCGGCCTTTGGTTTTTCTTCGGCGGCTTCAACTTTTTCGGCGCGCTCAGGACGTTTGCCGCGTTTTTCGGTTCTAACTTCGGCGGGCGCGGTTTCGGGCGCGGGCGCAGCCACAGGCGTCAAACTTTCCACGCGCACTTTCAAAGTGCTTTTGACTTCGGCGTGCAAATGCAATTCCACTTCGTGTTCGCCCAGCGTTTTGATCGGCGATTCGAGATGGATTTTTCTTTTGTCGAGCGTGATGTCGAACTGATGTTTCAATTCGTCAGCGATCGTGCCGGTCGTCACCGAGCCGAACATTTTGCCGTCGTCGCCGGCCTTGACCTTGACGACGCAAATCAACTTGGAAACGCCTTTGGCCAGTTCGCTCATGGTGTTGAACTCGTGCGCCTCGCGTTCGCCACGGCGTTTCTTCAACGCTTCGATGTGTTTTTTATTTGCCGAAGTCAGCGGGATCGCAAACCGCTGCGGAAACAAAAAATTGCGCGCGTAACCGGCGGCGACTTTGACCTGGTCGGATTCACCGCCGAGCCCGACGATGTTGTGAGTGAGAATGACTTCAGTTTTTGCCATACGAAAAAAGTTGAGAGTTGATGGTTGAAAGTTGAGAGAAAAAAATTCTCCCGAAAAATTTTAATTAAAACGGAACGTCGTCGCTTTCGGGCGGCGCGTCGCCTTCGACCGGTTCGCTTGCAGGCGCGTTGGTTGCGGCTGGACGCGGCGCGCGTGGAGTTCCTGGTGCGCCGCCTTCGCCGGCACCGGGCGCGCTGCCGAGAAATTGAACCGTTTCCGCGACGACGCCCAGACGGCTGCGCTTTTGTCCGGTTTGTTTGTCGTCCCATTGGTCGAGCTTGAGCCGGCCTTCGACCAAAATCGGGCGGCCTTTGCGCATATATTGACCCACGTTTTCCGCCGTGCGGCCAAAAACATCCACGTCCACAAAAGTCACTTCCTCTTTTTTCTCGCCACTTTCGCTTGTCCAATTCCGATTGACCGCCAGACCGATTTTGGCAATGGCAGTTCCCTTGGGCGTATAACGCAATTCAGGGTCGCGCGTCAGATTGCCCATCAAGATGACTTTGTTGAAACTGGCCATGATAAATTAATTTATTTTGCGAGCTTCGGTTCCGGCGAATCGGTGAAGATCACGCGAAAAACGTCTTCGCTCAAGCCGAATTTCGCGCGCAACTGCGCGATGATCGTCGGCGTGCCGTTGAAAATGACGTTCGCGTAAAATCCGGCGATGTGTTTTTTGTCGGCGATGCGCGCAAAACTTTTCTTCTCCATTTTTTGCACGGTCTCGACTTTGCCGCCCGCCGCGACAATTTCCGCCTCGACTTTATCGAGTGTGTCTTTGACGCCTTCTTCTTTTCCTGCTGTGTTCAGGATGAACAGACCTTCGTATCGTTTCACTTTTTATTTTCTTCGTTTTTGGAGTCCACGACTCCGTTAAATTGACTCATCGCTTTTTCAATTCCCGCTTCCAACCAGGTTTCAATTTGATTGGCCGCCCGTTCCAAAATCTTTTCCAGCAATTCGCCCTCGCTCGAATCAAATTTTCCGAGAACGTAATTTGTGATCTCCCGCGCGCCGTCTTTGCGGCCGATGCCGATCCGCAAGCGCGCAAATTCGCGCGACGCCAAATGCTGCTCGATGGATTCCAAACCGTGATGTCCACCGCTGCTGCCACTCGCGCGCAACCGGATTTCGCCGAAAGGCAAATCCGCGTCGTCCACGGCGATCAAAATTTGCGCGAGCGGCAACTGATAAAAATCTTTCAGCGCGCCGACCGTTTCGCCGCTCAAATTCATGAACGTCTGCGGCTCGCAGAGCAAAACTTTTTTGTCGTGGCGATTCGCTTTGGCGATTCGCGCGCGAAACTTTCGTTCGTTCGTCCAATCCGCTTTCCATTGCGCCGCCAGTTTTTCGACCAGCAAAAAACCGGCGTTGTGGCGCGTCTGCACATATTCCGCGCCCGGATTTCCCAAACCCACGATGAGATGCAATGGCTCCATGCGCGGGAAAAGCGGCTCGCGCCGCAAAAATTATTTTTTCTTCTCGGCCTTGGCTTCCGGTTTGGCCTCGGCTTTTTTGTCGCCTGCCGCAGCCGCCTTCGCGTCGCCCTTGGCCGGAGCTTTCTCGCCGGCTTTCGCGGGCGCGGCGCCTTCCGCGCCTTCTTCTTTTTTCTCCTTGGTCATTTCCACGTCGCCCGCAGCGGGAACCGCTTCGGTCGCGGCCACTTCTTCTTCGGCGCGCGGCGCGGCGACGGCCACCACTGAAATATGTTTGTCGCCCAAAATTTCCACACCTTCCGGCACTTTGATGTCGGCAATGTGAAAAGATTTGCCAATCTCAAGACTGGTCACGTCCACGATAATTTGCTCCGGCAAATCTTTGGGCAGGCAGCGAACTTTCAATTTGAACAAAACGTGTTCGAGCACGCCGCCGCCGGTTTTGACGCCGACAGCTTCGCCGGTCGTTTCCACCGGCACTTGCACGGTCACTTTTTCGTTTTCGGCGACTTCGTGAAAATCAATGTGAAGAATTTTCCCGTCAATCGGATGATGCTGGATTTCCTGCACGAGCGCGAGGCGCTTGGCGCGCGCGTCATTTTCCACGGACAAATCTACGAGCAAATTTTCCGAAACAGAATGGTGAATGAGGTCGCTGATTTCTTTCGCGCTGATTTCCAAATTCTGCGGCTTGGCCTGACGTCCGTAAATCGTCGCGGGGACGCGGCCGGACGCGCGGAGTTTTTTGACTTCGGCGCGCTGCACTTGCGTGCGCGGATAGGCTTTTAATGCGACTGATTTCATTTTCTTAAAACGATCATTGCGTGCCAGCACGCTTGCCTTTTGAATTAAAGGGACGAAAAAAATATCAGTTGCCGGCCATCCGTCAATAACGGATTTCAAATAAAAGTTGTTCCGGGATGCTTTGATCGTTTATCGCTTCCATTCGTTGGGAACGAGGTCATCCCATTTACAATCCAGCGCTTTGCGAATTCTGGCGATGGTGGTAATGAGAATGTTCATTTCTCCAGCTTCAATGTGCCGGATGGTGCGAGCATTGAGCGCGGCCAGGTTCAACCTCAAAACCGAAACCACAATTATGAAAACAACCAAACAAGCAATTAGTGGAACAATTACCGGAAGGTTCGCAGCCGGTTGCGTTCTCGCCTGCTGCCTCACTTCAAACTCAATTGCTCAATCGCCGCCGTATTTGAGCATTTCAAAAGATTCGCCGGCATTAGCTCAAATCACTTGGACGAATAGCATTGGCACAACTTACCGGCTGTTTTCCACGCCGGATTTAACCATGCCTCTTTCTCTTTGGACGCCATTGGAAGATGTTTTTTCAAGCGACCCAAATATTTCCGCCGGCATTTCCACCACAAATGCGCCAAACGGATTTTTTATTGCGGCGATTCCCACAAATAGCGGAGTTCAAATTTTTTCGCCGACGAATGGAGAAACAATTAGCGGAACAATCGCCGTTGGAGTCGGCGCGCAAATTGGAACTCAAATTCAAGGCGTCAATCTTTATTTGGATGACGCGCTGGTCGGCTTCATTGATTCCGGCGGCATTTTATTTAGCCTGGACACGACTCATTTTACAAATGGTCTTCATACGTTGTATGTTGGCGCTGTGGATACGGCCAATAACGAAACGCTTTCCAGTTCAATCACGTTGGATTTTGAAAATCCTGTGCGCTGGCTGGATGCCAGTTCCATGTTCAATTATGATGTGCCGATTGATGTGACTTCGGATTTTTTTCCGGCGGACTGGCTGGTAACAGTGACGGACACGAATGGCACAATTGTTCGCACCATTTCCGGCTCAACCACGGATGGCAACATCAATACAAATTGGGACGGCACGGACAATAATGGCCAGTCGTTGTCAGTCGAAAGTTTGTATCAAATCACGGTGGACGTGACGGAAACAGGCGACGGATTTTCAATGATGAGTTCGAGCGTTGCCAGCACTTTGGGAGCGACATCGGTTTCGTCCAAGTTAAACTCGTATGGCGTGCCGGAATTTACCGCGCAAAAACCCGCGCCGAACCCGTTGACTGCTTATCTGCAAATTTTGAACATTTACAATCAGCTTACGCCAGAGGAAAAATTGATTTATCCGCCACTGCCAGAACAACCGGCCAACAATCCCTACGCGACGACCATAGAAACAATGTCCGCGCGTGAAATGTTTCTTGCCATTCATCAGAGTTCAAACATCTCTTCGAGCATGGCGGCGGGAACAGTCACGCCGAATGATTCAGGCATGAGAAGCGGTTCGACGAAAACGCTGGTCTGGTGGGAAAATCAGTGGGGTAGCAGGCAAACCATTGTCGCCCGCGTGCCGATTGCGGGTTCGCTTAATACCGATGTGATCAATCTTTGCAACCAGATTGCTGATTTTCTGGGTTTGGTGGATGACCTGAATCGCCAAATGTTCGGCGGCAATGTCGAACTAATTCAAAACAGCGCTGACCTGACTCAATTAAAGAGCGATTTGGACAACCAAAATGTCAGCGCGCTATATTTTTATTGTCATGGCAACACCAATGGCAATGCGTTTGGAATCGAAGATGCGGTTATTTCTGGCAAAGATTTGGCGGCGTTGTTCGGTAATTCTTACATATCCTCCTTGCCCGCCAGTTATGGATCGTTTGCGGGAAAACCCATGACACACAAGCCATTTAACTTCGTATTTTTGGATGGTTGCAACACCGCGCTGGGAGATTTGCCCGAAGCCTTTGGCATTTCCAAGACGGTTTCCGGAGACGCGCTTAACGAAGCCAACCTTTCACAAACGTGCTTTCATGGGCTGGAGCGCGCCGGTGGTATTCCGCTTTGACACTTCTCATATAGACTGGACGTTGCAATTCTGGACGACTTGGATGGATGATGGAAATGGTGACATAACGCTTACTCGTGCAATACAGCAAGCCTATAAGGCCGCTCCATCGGTATTCAACAATGTGCCAATCAAGTGGTATGGCAATGGTTCCTTGCAATATAGTGACTGATGAAAAATACAATTCTCATCCTTGCCGTCTTGCTCCTTTTCCCCGCGCTTGTATTGGGCGGGGAAAAGGAGGAGATGTATCTCAAAGAAAAAATGATTCCACGGGCACAAGAACTCTTGCTGCGGATCGCCCAGACGAATGATTTGCCCATCACGACGAATCAGGTGCAAAGCTACAAGGTGGACTTTTATGACGACGGTTGGGTGGCCAAGATGCAATTGACCAATGGTTGGGGCATTGGATTCTTTACCGACCAGAGAGAAACCAACGAAAGCATATTTCATGCGCCGGAAAAATTGGAGAAGACCTACCTCAAAGAAACAATGATTCCATTGGCACAGGCATTTTTGCAGCGGATGGGACAGACCAACGATCTTCCGTTGGAAACCAACCAAATAAAATATTACCGGGTGACTTATTTCCACGACCGCCCCGGCTGCCAAGGGAATTTGAGACTAACGAACAATACTTATTTCTCTTACCTTACTGAATCCAACAAGACGGAAATCTGGTCATTTCATCGCCCCATTAAAACTTATTTCGACTTGGAAAATCCGCCGAAAGAAAAAATTGAAGCCCTCCAGGCGATGAATCTTCAGAACAAACTCAATAAAAAAAGCGCGGCGATATTGGCGGCAAAGTATTTCAAGATACTGGGACACAAGGAGAAGGATTTTCATCCGCTGGATTTTTATCCACCGGAAATCACCCAAGGTTATTGGGTCAGTGAGTCCGAGGACCTGCCAGGCAATGAAAGGCGTCTGCCCTATTACGCAATCACCTGGTATCGCAAGGATGTCACCGTAAAAGAGCTTGAAGATAACGACTCTTATGCGAAGCTCAAAACGGTGAGAATTGAAGTTTCAGGCATTGATTTAGGTTTGATTTCATATTCAAAGGGTCTTATGCCCATCGGCAGCGATTTCTAAAAAAATTGCGCGCATTGGAATTTTTTAACTCGTGCGCCCGCCTTTGAACTCAAAGAGCGAATTGACCGACGAATTACTGTGAATCCGTTTGATGGCTTCGCCCAAAAGTCCGGCGACCGAAAGCGTTGTAATCTTCACGCCGTCAATCGCAGGGCGTTGGACGGTATCAGTTGTAATCAATTCGTCAATCGCCGATTTTCGCAATCGCGCGATGCCCGTTTCGCCCAGAATCGCGTGCGACACGCAGGCCAGAATCTGTTTCGCGCCTTTTTTCTTCAATAAAGCCGCGGCCTCCGTCAACGTGCCCGCCGTTTCCGTCAAGTCGTCCACCAGCAAAATATTTTTCCCGCGAATTTCGCCGATGACTGCCATGGATTCCACGTCCGTCGCATTTTTGCGCCGCTTGGCGACAATCGCCAGACCGCCTTCGAGCATTTGCGAATACGCGTGCGCCATTTTCAAGCCGCCCGTATCCGGGCTGACGACAACCAGATTGGTCAATTTTTTTTTGCGCAAATATTCATACATCACCGGCGCCGCATAAAGATGATCCACCGGAATGTCAAAAAATCCTTGAATCTGCTGCGCGTGCAAATCCATCGTCAAAATGCGATTGGCTCCCGCCGCCACCAAAAGATTCGCCACCAATTTCGCCGTGATGGGCACGCGCGGCTGATCTTTGCGGTCCTGCCGCGCATAACCGTAAAAGGGCAGCACGGCGGTGATTCTTTTTGCGCTCGCGCGCCGCAACGCATCCATCATGATGAACAATTCCATCAGATTGTGATTCGTCGGCGGCGAAGTCGGCTGCACGATGAACACTTCCTCGCCGCGCACGTTCTCCTCGATCTTCACAAACGTCTCGCCGTCGGGAAACGGTTTGATGGTGCATTTGCCCAATTCCGCGCCGATGGATTTGCAGATGGCGCCGGCCAAAGGTTCATTTGCTGTGCCGCTAAAAATTTTCACGCGTAAATAAATTTAATCAAAAAATTTCTGATCGAACGGAAAACCGCCGTTGCGGATAAAAATGCAAGGCGCACTTTAACAACGCCGAAAACCGGCGCAAGTCGAAATCCTTTTCAAAATTTTAACATCGAACAATTGTTGTCGTAGTTTCAGGAATCATAATTTTTTCGCGATAGGCAGAATTTTGTCGAAGTGGCTGTCGCAATGTTCTACTTCCAAATCATAATTAACAACACAGGCGGCAACCACAATGTCGCCTGAAGTTGCCGTGATTCCTTTTTCCCGGCTGCGCCGCGCCAGCAAACGGGCTTTTGCCCAGACTTGTTCGTTGACGGCGTAAAGTTGGACTTCGACTTCCAATTCTTCCAACACTTTCTTTTCAACGTGGCCTTGCGCGCCGTTCCAAAGTTCAACCAACGTGAATTCACACCAGGCGGCTTGTCCGCGCGCGAGCAGAGTTTTGACGCGCTCGCTCGGCTCGCTGCTTCGTCCGCGCAGAAATTCGATCCAACTTGATGCGTCCACCAAGGTCATCGCGATCTTTCCCATTTGTGGTCTTGCCGCCTCCGCCGCAAATCAGTCTGCGTCATAAAATTTGGGCATGAGCCTTGCAGCCGCTCCGCCAATTCTTCCAACCGACGACGGCGGTTGAATTCGCTGACGGCGGTCACGACGGCATCGCGTTTGGTCTTCGCGCCAGTGTGTTTTATAGTTTCTGCCAAAAGCTTTTCAGGAATATCAATTGTCGTTTTAATGCTTCCAAAATAATATAATTTGGAATCCTGTCAATCGTATTTCGGAATCCTAAAATTGCTTCAGGAACCTCACGTCGTTTTCGTAGAAGAGGCGGATGTCGTTGATGCCGTAACGAATCATGGCGATGCGTTCGATGCCGAAACCGAACGCCCAGCCGGTCCAGACTTCGGGGTCGTAGCCGACGGTCTCAAACACCTGCGGATGCACCATGCCGCAGCCGGCGATCTCCAGCCAGTCCTTGCCCATTTTTTTCACGAGCGCATTGGTGAAATCAATTTCGTAGCTCGGCTCGGTGTAACTAAAATAATGCGGACGAAAACGAATCTTCACATCCGCGCCCATGAGTTCGCGGAAAACAAATTCGACCGTGCCTTTCAAATCGCCGACAGTGACATTTTTGTCAACGTAAAGTCCTTCGATTTGTTGGAAGGTCGGATTATGCGTGGCGTCGGCGTTGTCGCGGCGATAAACGCGGCCGGGAACAATGATGCGAATCGGCGGCGGCTGTTTTTCCATCACGCGAATTTGGACTGAGGAAGTGTGCGTGCGGAGCAAAAATTGTTTTACAGAAGATAACGAAGGTAACGAAGATTCTTTGTTCACTTCGTTTGCTTCTGTTTTTGATTTCGGAGACAAGCTGGAAGCCGGTCCCACTAAATAAAATGTGTCCTGCGAATCGCGCGCGGGATGGTCGGCGGGCGTGTTGAGCGCGTCGAAGCAATGATATTCGTCCTCGATTTCCGGTCCGTCGGCGACGGCAAAACCGATTTTGCGAAAGGCGCGGACGATGTCGTCGGTGACTTGCGTGAGCGGATGCAATTTACCGGGCGCGCGGCGGCGTCCGGGCAAAGTAAAATCGGTCGGCTCTTTGGGCAGCGCGGCTTTCAATTCCAATTCTTCACGGCGCGAGACGAGCGCGGCTTCGAGTTCCACTTTCGCAGCGTTGATTAATTTTCCGGCGGCGGGTTTTTCTTCTTTGGAAAGTGTGCCGAGTTGTTTCATCAGCGCGGTGAATTTTCCGTGCGGCCCGATCCACGCGCCTTTGGTTTGTTCAAGCGCGGCGAGGTCGGGCGCGTTTTTTAATTCATTCAACGCGGTTTGTTTCAGCGGTTCGATGTCGTTCAAAAATCCCATAGAATTGGATTGAGAATAAAGGTTTGAAAGTGGAAGAAAAGAAAAACGGGCGAACCTTTTCAGGCCGCCCGTTATTGAATTTTCAAATCTAAATTTCTTCTACGCTTTTGCCAAAGTTGCGGCGGGCTTGTTTTTCAGCGCCCCTTTGGCGAGGTTGACCAGTTCGCCAAACGCGGTCGCATCTTGCGCGGCGATGTCGGCGAGAATTTTCCGGTCGAGCGGACATTTCGCGGCTTTGAGTCCTTCCATAAAACGGCTGTAAGTCAGGCCGGCGGCGCGGGCGGCGGCGTTGATGCGGATTTGCCAGAGGTAACGAAACGTGCGTTTTTTGACGCGGCGGTCGCGATAGGCATATTGACGGCCATGATCCACGGCGTCGCTGGCGTAGCGATAAAGTTTGGAACGCTTGAGGCGAAAACCTTTCGCAGCGGTAAGCATCCGTTTGCGGCGTTTGCGGGAAGCGGGAGAATTGGTTACTCGCATAAAATTTAATGGCTGAACGGCAGACTTTGCGTGATGCGATAGGTGTCGGTCTTGTCCACGACGACGGATTTGCCGAGGCTGCGCAGGCGCTTGGAATTTTTGGTTTGCGCCAGATGGCGGCGACCGGCGCGCGAGCGCATGACTTTTCCGGTGCCGGTGATCTTGAATCGTTTGGCCACGGACTTTTTCGTTTTGATGCCTTTGGGACGTCGCATAAATTTATTTTAATTGCAAAAGGGCGCGCACTATACGCAACGAACGCGGGCAGCGCAAGCGTGATTTTGGAATAAGGCGGCCAACTAGGGAGTGCCGGACGAATTCAAGGGCGGCGGTGTCGTGCCCGTCGCCGCCGGCTTGTTCATGTCAATCGGCGCGCCCGCGTTGATCTGGGCGAGAATCTCGGCAGTCATGTCATTGTCTCCGTTGCTATAAATGATCGCCATCGTTCCGTTGACCGTTTCCGCCGCCGCGTCAAAGACCAGCGAATCGCCGTTGGCTTTGGCTTTGGTGGTGATGGCGGCTTTGATTTCTGTAAGAATGCTTTCGCGCATCCGCTGGCGCTGCTCGCCCAGCGTCGTTTGCGCCTGACGTTCATATTGATCAATGGCGGCTTTGGAATCCTGCAACTGTTTCAGCTTGGCGTCGGCGGCCTGCTTGCGCTTGTCGCGTTCATCGGCGGAAATCGCCTGGTCATTGGCCTGCTGCAAAAGTTTTTCATATTCGTCGCTGCCTTTTTTCAAATCGTCCTTCATGCTTTTATCGTCCTTGTCCAACTGCGCGGCGCGGTCTTGAATGACAATCTGCGCCTGTTTGGTCTTCCAATAATTGTCGAAAAGTTTTTTCATATCCACCGTGGCGATTTTGGTTTGCGCCAGCGCGGAGCCGCTTAAAAAAGTCATCAACAAAACCGCCGGCAGCATCCTTCGTAAAAAAAATTTCATAAAGACAGGAAAACAAAATTCACCGGCAAAGCCAACTTAAAACTGACAGGTCCCGGCTTTAATCATGGCGAGGGCATTTGCAAAAGATAAAACTGTTGTGCAGCGTTCGTGACCGGCGCGGTGGTAAAAATAAACTGGCCCTGGCTGCCGAATTGATTGGTCGCAATGGGCGTCCACAAATCCAAGGGCGTCGCAAGATTCGTCGAGGTCAACACAAAATAAGTGCCGCTGCCCTTGCCGCCAAAACCGTTCAAGATAAAATCTCCACTGCCATCGTTTGCCGCAGCGATGCTCGTAAAACTTGGCCCCAGCAGCACCGTCAGCGTGGCCACCAAACTCGTGGTGGCTCCCCAATTATTGGTGAGCGCCACCGAATAATTCCCTTCATCGTTGGTTTGCACGTTGCTGATGGTCAATGTGGGACTGGACGAGCCGCTGATGATTGAACCACTCGCGTTTGTTCCATTCGTCAGACCGGTTCCGTCTTTGAGCCACTGCAAAAAGTAAGGCGGGGTCGCAAATCCATTGATATTGAAGGTCGCAGTTGAACCAATCACGACTGTCTGGTTCGTGGGTTGCGTCGTAAGAAACGGCGCGCTCGTAACGGTCAGGACCGCAACGGAGCTTGTCACTGATCCGGCAACATTTGTGATGATGACAAAATAATTTCCGCTGTCATTGGTTTGCGCGTCGCTGATGAACAGGGTGGCATTCGTGGCGCCGCTGATGGTTGAGCCATTGCGGTTTGTTCCATTCATGAGATTCGTTCCGTTCAACTGCCATTGATAAATCAACGGCTGCGACCCGGTCGCCGTCGTCACAAAGCTCGCCAGGCTTCCGGTTTCGATCAACTGGTTCGTCGGCTCGGTGGTGATTTGCGGCGGCGTGGCGGTGAAAACGATTTCCGCGAGAAAAGCATCGTTGGTGCCGTTGCGTTTCGCTTGAAAGGCATCAAGCGTCGGAAAATTGGTCGAGAGAGTTTGCCCGACGATATACGCATCGTGCGCCGCGTCCACGGCGATGCCATAGCCGTAATCGTCTTGCGCGCCGCCGAGCAAAACCGAATAAAGCAATGCCGAGGCATTTGTGTTGAAGGCCGTCACAAAAACATCCAGGGTTCCGGTTTTGCCGCCGGAATTTGTTGAGCGCAAAAATCCAGAATTATTATAAATGGGAAAATTGGTCGAATTTTCCGTGCCGATGACAAAGGCATTTCCCAGCGCATCAATCGCGACGCCATTGCCGACGTCGGTCGCTCCCCCGCGATGGTTCAAGCCGCCGCCAAAAAGCGTGGAGTAAATGATGTTGGTGCCGAACGCGCCGATCTTCGTCAGAAAAGCATTGGTCACCAAACCGATGACGCGCGTATTGGTCGCCACGAAGGAATAATTCGTGAGCGTGAACGGAAAGCCGGGCGAATCCGAAGAGCCGGTCACATACGCGCAACCCGCCGCGTCGGCGGCGATGCCGTTTCCGATGTCGTCGTTGGTGCCGCCCAAATAAGTGGAATAGACGTAACCGTTGCCGGACGGATTATATTTTGTGACAAACGCATCGGTCGGAAAAACTTTTTTCTCCGCGCCGCCCAGCGAAGAACCGCGATAGAAATTCGTGCCCAACAAATTCGTGAAAGTCTGGCTGATGAAATTGGTCGCCGGAAAATTGGTCGAACTGGTGAAGCCGGTCACATAAATATATCCGCTGGCATCCACGGCAATGCCTTTGGCCTCGTCAAAATTTGTGCCGCCAAGATAAGTGGAAAAAACGAGCGCGCCGCCGCCGCTGGAAATTTCCGCCACAAACGCATTGGCATTGTTGTAAAATGAATTGGTCGCGGCAAAACGATTTTGCACCGCGTTGGCCGTCGGAAAATTTGTGGAATAAGTATAACCGGCCACATACGCATTGCCGGAATTGTCCACGGCGATGCCCAAACCGGCGTCCATGCTCGAACCGCCCAGATAAGTCGAATAAACCAACTCCGAACCATTCGTATTTAATTCCGCAACAAAAGCGTCCACCGGATAAGAACCATAAGCCTGGTTGAAAGTTCCGCTGAGGTTGGTGGAATTGGCAATTCCAGAAACGCCGCCGGGCGAACGGTTGGCGACCGGAAAATTTGGCGAATCGGTGAAGCCGGTCAGGTAGGCATTGCCGGAATTATCCACGGCCACGCTCAACGCGCCGTCATCCGCGCTGCCGCCGAGATACGTCAAATAAATCAGGTTGGTGCCGGAGTTGTCAAACTTGGCGACGAAAGCATCGCCGGTCAATTTGCCGCCCGCAAAATTTGTCTGGAACGCGCCGGGCGTCGAAAAGGGAAGATTATTGGTCGTAAAATGTTGGGAGAACGTTTCGCCGGCGACGTAAATCGAACGGTCATTTTTGTCCAGGGCAATCGCCCAGGCGGTCTCGCCCAAAGTGCCGCCAAAATAAGTCGAGTAACTCAAAATGGGATCAATCACCAGCGGCTGCGCGGAATCATATTTGCCAACGGAAAAGGCGACGGCGCCATCGTCCAAAATTTTGTAGCCGCCGGAAATTTCTTTCCGCGCGCCCTTGGCCGTTTGATAAATTTCCGGCGCGGGCTGGATGATTTCGTTCCCGCCCAATTTCAAAATCAGTTCGCCGCCGGCGTTGACGGAAATTTTATCCGCGCCCTCAAAACGGATGGCAATGGCGTTAGGATTGGCGCCGGGCGCAATGGTGAAATCGTATTCCAACTGTCTTTGATTTCCATAATAGATCAAATTGATGCCGGAATAAATCTGGCCGACGCAGACTTGGGCGAAGGTCGGAATTTGCGAACGCCATTGCGCGGGATCATTGCCGGTCAAATAATTTATTTTGCCGGAAAATTCCGAGCCGCCGGAAATTTTTGCGTTCGGATTTGCGCCGATAAATTGCATTT
Source organism: Verrucomicrobiia bacterium (assembly GCA_036509895.1). GTDB lineage: Bacteria > Verrucomicrobiota > Verrucomicrobiia > Limisphaerales > UBA11358 > UBA11358. The sequence continues at coordinate 47,181 of DATCEV010000034.1, read as the reverse complement.
GGACGGCGCGAAGGGAATCGGATTTGCGCAGGGCGAATTGCGCATGCGCGGGCGAAATGGAAAATTCGGCGTCGCTGCCGCGCGCAATAAATTGAGCGGCGGAACCGGCTTCAAAATAAAGCGGCAGGTTGCCAAAAGACGCGGCGGTTTGCGCCACAGCGGTGAACGCGGTCACGCAACTGGCGAAGCCGGCGAGTTTCAAAACCGTAAAAAATGTTGCGCGAAAATTCATGTTAAAATTCACGGGTGTAACCGACGCCGAATTGGAATTGGCCGCCCGAGCCGTTGAATTTATCGTGATGGATCGGGATGCCGTAATCCAATCGCAACGGCCCAAGATGCGGAATGTTCAGGCGAAAACCCAAACCCCAGTTATCGTCGTAATCGTCGGGAATGGAATAAGGTTGGGCGCCGACCGCGCCGACATCGTAAAAGAGCGCGAAGCGCACGCCGAGTCCGCCATCTTTTTCAAAAAGGGGCAGGCTGTATTCGAGCGAGCCAAATAATAAAGTGTCGCCGCCGATGGGTTCGTCCACGCCAAAAAATCCCGGTTGGCGCGGCGCGACGTTGCGGTATTTGAAACCGCGCAGGGAATACAAACCGCCGAGATAATAACGGTCGTAAAACGGCACGTCGCCGGGGTCCACAGATTCGGTGACGCCGGCGCGTCCGCTGGCTTCGATGACGTGGCCTTTGAAAAATCCGGGGAAAAACCAATCGGTTTTGGCTTCGATCTTGTAATAATTTTTGTCGCCGATGCTGAATTCGGTGTCCAGCTCGCTGCGCTGGCCGTGATTGGGCAATTTATCACTGTTGCGCGTGTCGTAGGCGAGCGTCGTGCCGAGACGTTGATAAAAATGATCGCCGCGTTGCTCGAGGATCGCGTTGGGAACATTCGGCGCTTCTTGCGTGGGAACGGGATCGGCAATGAGTTTGGGACCATGATAAGGCGAATTCAAATCAATGCCCACGTCTTCCACCGTGTAACTGACGCTGCCGCGAAAAAAATCGCTCCACAATGCGCGCGTCAGGCTTAATTTCATGCCGGTTTGCGTTTCATTGAAAATATTATTCGGACTTTCAAAATCCAACTGGTGACGGTAGAGGTCAACGCCGAGGGCAAGTTTGCGATTCAAAAACCACGGCTCGATGAACGACATTTCATAATCCTGCCGCTCGGTTCCCAATTGGATTTTCAGGCGGAATTTCTGGCCGCCGCCGGTGAAATTCGGCGGATGGAACAAATCAAAATTGCCCTGCGTCAATTCGACGTAGCCGACGAGCGCGTCCACGGTGCTGAAGCCCGCGCCAAAAGTCAGGTTGCCTGTGTTTTTTTCTTCCACGTCCACGTCCAGATTTTTGCGCCCGGCAATCGGCGGGTCGGTCGGCTCCGGCTCCATTTCGACTTTGTCAAAATAGTCCAGATTTTCCAGACGCTCTTTGCTGATTTTCACGCGCACCATGTCAAAGGTTTCGCCGGGCGAGATCGCCAGTTCGCGGCGGATGACTTTATCCTTGGTCTTTACGTTGCCACGGATATTGATTTTTTCCACATAGGATTTCTCACCTTCATCAATCTGAAATTCCAAGTCCATCGTGCCGGTGTCCACGTTGGGAATGCGCAGGACGCGCAGCGTTGGGCCTTGCGCCACGTCAATATAACCTTTGCTGCCATAAAAATCCTGCAACGCCTGCGTGTCTTTGTTCAAACCGTCGGGCGTAAAAATATCGCCCGCGTCCATCGGCAAACCATGCGCGCCGAGCTTGCCTTTGGCGTGTTCAAAATCATGATCGGCCTGCAATCCGGCGCGGATGGCGGCGTCGTTAAAAATCGAATTGCCGGTGAATTTAATGGAACCGACTTTGTATTGCCGCCCTTCGTAAATATAAAAACGGAGGATCAAAATATTGGTCGTCGGATGAACGAACTGCACGTCCTTGATCTCAAAATCGAGATAACCGTGGTTGCGATAAAAATCCACCAACTGGTCGCGGTCATCGTCAAACTCGTCCTGCTTGAAAACGCCGCTGCCCGTGATCCACGAATACCAGCGGTGCCGGGAAGTCTTGATCTGTTTGCGCAATTCTTTTTGCGAGAACGCCGCCGCGCCGATGAACTCGATTTTTTTGATCTCAACCTTCGGTGTTTCCGCGATCTCGAAAGTGACCGTTCCGCGCCCGGCATTCTCGTCAATGTTCAGGACGTATTTTATTTGCGTGTCAGGATGCCCGTATTTTTCGTAGAGCTTTTTCATTTCCTGCACGTCGGTGAACAATTTCTCCTCGTCCAGCGGCTCGCCCACTTTCACCGTGATTTTTTTCTTCAACTTGGAATCCGACAATTTTTTATTGCCAACGATCCTGATTTCCGTGATGCGCGGACGCGCTTGCACGATGAAAGTCAAAATGACGCCGCCGTCGTCCGCCTGATCCACCGTCACGCGGATGTTGTAAAATTGTCCGGTCGTGTAAAGCGAATGCACGTCGTCCTGCGTGGAGTTGGGAAGGTAAGTCTCACCGGCCTTGACGCGCAAATTGGCGCGGATGAATTGCTCGCTGACCGCCGCCGGCCCGACGAACTTGATGTCCACCCGGTCAATTTTCGGACTCGCAGTCTGCGCCCGCGCGATGGCGCAACCAAGCAACAGCCAGATTCCCAAAAGGCGAAAAATGGCTTTCATCGTCTATTGGTTCGGCACATCTTCATCACTGACTTTGGCTGCGCTTTCAAATCGCGTGTAAGATTTTAAGAACGTTAAATTGACATCGCCCGTCGGGCCGTTGCGCTGTTTGGCGATCAATAAATTGATCGGCAAACCATCCGCTTCTTCAGCCGTCGCCCCGTCTTCGTCGTCGCCTGAATTTGGCTTGTATAACAGACCCACCACGTCCGCATCCTGTTCAATCGCGCCCGACTCGCGCAAATCCGACAGGCGCGGCTTGCGACTTTTGTCTTTTTCCAGTTCGCGGTTCAACTGGCTCAACACCAGCACCGGCACTTTCAATTCCTTCGCCAATGCCTTGATGCCGCTCGAAATGTCGGCGATCTCCTGCTGGCGGTTTTCCTGCGAACGCCGCGCAGTAGAATGCAGCAATTGCAAGTAGTCAATCACGAAAAGCTTCACGCCGTGCTGCTGGTGCAGCCGCCGCGCCCGCGCGCGAAATTGTAAAATTGAAAGCCCCGCCGAATCGTCAATAAATAATGGCGCGTTCGCCAGCTTGCCCGCCGCGCTCGTCAATTTCGGAAAATCCGATTCGCTCATAAACCCTTCGCGGATGCTCCGCAAATTCACGCGCGCAATCGAACACATCATCCGCAACACCAGCGATTCCGCGCTCATTTCCAGGCTGAAAACCGCCGCCGGCAATTTTTGTTCCAAGACGACATGTTCCACCATGTTCATCGCCAGCGACGTTTTGCCCATCGAAGGCCGCGCCGCGATCACGATCATTTCGCTGCCGTGCAAACCGTCCGTCATCCGGTCCAAATCCGGGAAGCCCGTGCCCAAACCGTTCAACACGCCTTTGCGGCTGAAATAATTTTCAATCGTCCCGATGGCTTTGCCGACGAGTTCCTTCGTCGTCATCACGTTGCTTTGCGCGCGTGATTCGGAAATCCGTAAAACGTCGCGCTCGACCTCGTCCATGAGCGCGTCCACTTCGCCTTCATAATCATAAACCCGCCCGACGACATCCGTGCAGGTCGAAATCATTTTCCGCAGCAAAAATTTTTCGCGGACAATTTCCAAATAATAAGAAAGGTTCGCCGCGCTCGGGACCGAATCCTGAAGTTGCGCCAGATACGCGATCCCGCCGACCTGCTCCAAAAGTTGCTTGTCCTTTAATTTTTGCTGAAGCGTGATGACGTCAATCGGCTCGCGCGCATTGAACATCGTCGCCAGCATTTCGTAAATCGTCTGGTGCCGGAGATCGTAAAAAACTTCCTGGCCGTCGTCCTTGAGCTTTTCGATGCACTCGCCCACGCACTCGTTCGGCGAAAGCAGCGCGCAACCTAAAACTCCCTGCTCCGCTTCCGGCGAATGCGGCGGCAAACGGTCAACGCTCGGACGCGCGTCCGCGCGCGCCGATTTTTGGCGCCGCGCTTTTTTCAAATCTGCCGCTGCACCGGCACTGTCGGAAACGGAATCAATCATGGCACAAGAAAACTCTGCGGTATAATTTACGGCAAGACAAAGTTGTTTATCTTGTTCCCAAAGTTATTCGCCGCCAAATTTAATTCTGAAAACTCTGTCAATTCTGTCCGCAATAATTAAACTCCAATTTTGCAAATGAAACGCAAACCGTCACTCCTCGTCATTTTCCTGTCGGTCTTCATTGACCTCATTGGCTTCGGCATCGTGCTGCCGCTGCTGCCCGGCTACGCGGAAGATAATTTCAGCGCGACGTTCAGACAGAAAGGATTGGTCATCGGCGCGATCATCGCGTCGTTTTCCGCGATGCAATTTTTCTTCGCGCCCGCGTGGGGAAAATTATCCGACCGCATCGGCCGCCGCCCCGTCATGCTCGTCAGCAATCTCGGCGCCGCCGGTTCCTACGCGTTCTTCGCCATCGCGTGCGGCATGAGCGGCACGGTTGGTTTGCTTTGGATTCTCGCCTCGCGGATTTTCGCGGGAATTTGCGGCGCGAACCTGTCCGTCGCCTCCGCCTACATTGCCGACATTTCGCCGCCGGAAAAACGTTCCGCGCGCATGGGTTTGATCGGCATGGCGTTCGGCCTCGGTTTCATTTTCGGCCCGGCGCTCGGCGCGTTTTCCATTGAAATTTTTCACAGCAAACAAGCGCCCGGCTGGGTCGCCGCGAGTTTTTGCGCCGCAAATTTTATTCTCGGCTGGTTCATCCTCGGCGAAAGCCGGAAGCCAAATTCCGAGCACGTCGTCGCGCGGCCAAAATTGAACCAATGGGCGCACACGCTCGCGCAGCCAAAACTCGGCCTGCTCATCGGCGTTTTTTTTCTCGCGACATTTTGCTTCACCTGTTTTGAATCCACCTTTCCGCTTTTGGCGAGACATGAATTTTCTGGCGGCGTAAAAAATCTCAACTATCGCATCGGCTATCTGTTCACTTACGCCGGTGTCATCGCCGCGCTCGTGCAAGGCGTCATCGGCAAACTCGTGAAAAAATTCGGCGAGCCCAATTTGATTTTCAGCAGCCTGATTATTTTCGCCGTCGGCCTTGCCGGGTTGCCGTTTGCAAAAAGCCTGACGGAAATTTTAATCGTCCTCGCGCTGCTCGCCATCGGTTCGGGACTGAACCGCCCGCCGGTTTTTGGCATGATCTCGTTAAGTTCATCGCCGCACGAACAAGGCGCGAATCTTGGCGTTGCCCAAAGTTTCAGCGCGCTCGCCCGGATTCTCGGCCCGATTTTCGCCAGCACCTTGTTTTTTGTGAAACCGTCGCTGCCTTATTTGATTTGCGGCGGGATTGCACTGTTGACGAGTTTTTTTGCCTGGAATTTTCTTTGCCGGAAAAAATAAATTTTACGCCTCGCATTTTTAAGCGACGGTTTAAAACCGTGTCTTAAAATAATCAGCGGCGGAAAACTTTTACAGCCTTCCGCCGCTTTCCGTTTTGGCGAACGTTTTTATTGTGTTGGTGGCGCGCCATCCGGCGGTGAACCGGCATTGTTTCCGTCGGAATTAGGCGGCGGTCCGGGACGTTTGCCCATGTATTCATCGCGCTCCAACTGGCCGTCGCCATTTTTGTCGAGCGTCTTCAGTTCGGCGCTCGCGTTAGCGATCTCATTCGAGTCAATCACGCCGTCATGGTTCACGTCGAGCGCCAGCACGATGGCCGGGATCGGCGGATGATGCCGGCGCGGGCCGTTTGAATTATCACCGCCTTGCGGCGGAGTTGCGTCCTGCGCGTTGACCGCGAGGGCCGACGCATCGAGCGCCAGCAGCGCCAGCATGGTTTTCATTGTTGTTTTCATTTTGTGCTCTCTTTCTTGTTGTTTTGTTTTGCCGAGTGTGAATCTGCGCGCTCAATTTACGCGAACCAACCTTAAGCGAATGTTAAGGCAAAACGATTTTTGAAATTATTTTTGCGCGAGAACCGCCGAAATTTTCGGCGGCAGAAACTTTTCATCCGTGAGCGTTTTTAAAAACGCGACCAACGCTTTTTTGTCCGCGCCGCCCAACGGCACGCCGCCGTCGGGATGCTTGGCGAGGTTCGGATCGAGCGTCGCGCTGCGTTTCATGCCCGTGCAATAATGCTCGATCACCTCGCCCAAAGTTTTGAAGCGTCCGTCGTGCATATACGGCGCGGTGACGGCGACGTTGCGCAGCGACGGCACGGCAAATTTTCCCTCGTCGCCCGCGCGTTTCGTCACGTTGTAGCGACCCAAATCTGAAAATGCCGAATCCAAACCGTTGTTGGCAAAGTCCAAACTTTGAAACAGCGGCCCGCCGTGGCAATGAAAACAATCCGCGCCGAATTGCCCGTGATACGGATCGTATTCCGTGTTGAACAAAATAAAACCGCGCGCTTCTTCCGTGGTAAAATTTGCCTGACCATTCATCACGCGGTCGTATTTTGAATCGAACGAAACTTGGACCAAAAGAAATTGCTCCAGCGCGCGGGCAATTTTGTCCGCAGTAATTTCCGGCGAACCAAAGGCGTTGGCGAAAAGTCGGTGATAATTTTTGTCCGCCGAAATTTTGGCAACGAGATTGGTCAAGGATTCGTGCATCTCAATTGGATTTTGAATCGGCTGCAAAACCTGCGCACGCACGCTCGCCGCGCGGCCATCCCAGAAAAACGAATCCTTCCAAGCGAGATTTTCCAGCGACATCGCGTTGCGCGCGCCGAGGTCGCCGTCCGCGCCGCGACTGACCCTCCTCGGTTGCGAAAATGCCAGATGCGGATTGTGGCAAGTCGCGCAGGATTCCAAATTATTTGCCGAAAGCCGCCGGTCAAAAAATAATTTACCGCCGAGATCAACGCCTTCGACCGTGAGCGGATTGTCGCGCGGCAAATTGGGTTGCGGCGCAAACGCTGAAATCGTCAGCCGATACGGCGTGGCATTGGGCGCGATTTCAATGTGATTGGTTCCGTGCGTCAATTCGGCAATCGGTGAAAATGCTTTTACAGATTCAATGGCGAATGAATTTTCGACGTTTTCCCGCAATTGCGCGACGAGCAGGTCGTTCGTCCGCGAATGGCTTGTGTCCGTTGTATCGCTCAAACGGATTTTGTTCGGCGTAGAAAAAAATTTGTCCGTGTTAAGTCCAATTTCAATTTCGCGACTGGAATTCAAATTCAGCGCCGCCGGCAATTCAACCGTCATCAATTCGCGGTCGGTCGCAAGGTGATACGAAAAGCCGCTCTCATTTTTGCCGTTTTGCCAGCGGCCTTCAAACGCGAGAAAAATGTATTCCTTTGACCAGTCCCAATACAAATGGTCCACGCCGGGATTCAGCGGATGATTCGCCGGCCATTGCGCGATGTCGCCGTGATTTATTTCCGGCGGCAAACCGATTTGAAAACGGAGGGCGTCGTAATTTCGCGGCGGAACATTTGCAAGCGTGAAACTGGTTTTGCCGTCGCGCGCACCGATGAACGCGAAAATGTTTTTCCGTTCAATCCAAACGCCGTTTGTTTCGTGCAACGCAAAATCGGACAAAAGAAAATCCAATCGCATGACGGAAATCTTCTGGCCGCCGGTAATTTGATTGGTCAGCGCGTCAAATGTCAGCGGCGCGCCGTTGAATTGCGGAACAAAATTGATTTGCAAATCGGCGGCGTTCGCGGCGAGCGAAATGGCCGTAGCGAAAAGCAGAATCAAATTTATTCGCGCGCGTTTCATTTTATTTTCGGCTTGCGGGAACGCTTCCTCAAATTATCAGTGGATCGTAAATCCGCCGGTGAGCGTGTAAGCCGGCGCGGGACTTTGAAAAGTGACAACAATGTTTTGTGCGCCGGTGGGCGCGTCCGCCGGAATCGTGAAGGTTGCGGCGACCGTTCCCGGCGTTGAATCGGAGATGTTCGAGCCGCTGATGCTGCCGGCCAGCGTGACGCCGGTGATCGGCGCGTTCGCCGGCGGATTCGGCGGCGAACCCGGCAAAGTAATTGTCACGGTGACGGTCGAACTGCGGCTGGCGCTGCCGCCCGGCGCGATGGAAGCGGTCGAAAATGTTGTCGTCCCCGCGCTGTCAAAATCCGCGACGGAAGTCCGTCCGACGCGATAAAACCCTTGGTCTGACGTTGTAAAATTGGTGTAGCTGCCAACGTTTTGATTCGGCAAAACGCCGGATGCCAGAACCGTCCAATCGGATGAACTTGCCAAATTCGTCGTCGTCGCGACTTGATAACTGCCGCCTTCAATTGCGCTCCAACTTAAAGTTACGGTTCCATTTTTCACGGCCGGCGAATTGAGCGTTGAAGTCAGATTTGTCCCGCCGAGAAAATTGGTTACGACCGTTTCGGTAATTGTCGAAACTGCGCCGCCGATTGGATCGCCGTAAAATGCGCGGCCAATGTCGTAGGGAAAAACCGGCGTGCCGTTGGAATCAATCGCGACAAAGTAGGCGTAAGTGCCGTTCGGAAATTCCGGCGTGACGCACCAGCGACCGTTGTATTCGTCCAGATCAAAATCCACGCCTTGCTGATAATTTGTGCCGGTGGCGGAATTGGTCAGGTCGCCGAGATAGGCGTTGTCTTCCATGTAACGGCCAAACGGATAGGAACTCGAAACCGTCGGGCCAGTTTGATTTGCCGAAACACCGAACAGCCGTTGCGTCCACGCGGGAATGGTTGTTCGCGCCGCGCCGTTCGTTGAAAGATTATCCGTGCCGTTCAGACCGTTGCACGGAACGTAACCGGAAATCATCCGGCGGATTCCGCTGTTCGCGTTTGTCGCGTTGGAATAACCGTAGGGGCCGTAAAGCGGAAAACCATCCGCCGCCCACGCGAGAATCGGCGAATGTTTCGTCGGCGCGTTGGTGTCTTCGGAATAATTTTTTGTCGCCGTGTCGTAATCCACATGGTCGCCAAGTTCATAGCGCAACGCCAGCGGATCGGCGTGATAATGAAACACGCCGTTATTTTGCTGGTGCGCGTAACCGGCGTCAAAGGTCACGCCTTCATTGACAAAAGCGTCGCGGTTCCAATAGCCGTTGTCCGCGCCGTTTTGCACATCCGCGCTGCCGTTCCAATAATAACCGTCCCAACTGTTGAACATTTCCACGCCGTCCACAAAAATTCCGATCTGCCCGCCGCCGTTCAAAACTTTGGTCGCCGGCACGCTGTTTGTTCGTGGAAAACGGAAGAGCAGTTTTTGATTCACCGGCAAATTGGGAAATGGTTGCGTGCGCGCGGAATTCAAATACCACGGCCCCATGTTGTAACTGGCGAGGCCGGTGCTGCGGACGTAAATCCAATCTGCCGAGGAATACACTTCCTGAATGCCGCAATACGCGGCGGGCGATTGCGTCTGCGAGCCGTTGCCCCAATTCGTCAGCGTCGTGCCGGCGCTTTTCATCGCGTCGTTCGTGTAAATGCGCGCGTATTTTCCAGAATAAGCCGTGAACCAGGAATTGGTGCGCGAATCATCCGCGCGGACAATCATGCTGAACCCGAAAAAAATTCCCGCGAACACGGTTAAAAATCCCAGGGAAATGATTTGGTGAAGGTAAGTTTGCATTTTCATGCCGCGACTTTAAGCAAATGAACCTTAAGGAAACGTGAAGCGGGAAAATTTTCACAGCCGGCGCAAATTTTCTCTTCATCTGCGCTTAAGGTTCCGCGTGCAAGAATTTCCGCGCACTGGCGGAAAAGTTATTTCCTGCTAAACCTTTCGGCAGCCGAATCAAGCCGATGCGAATTTTAATTGTCGAAGACGAACCGGATTTACTCGCGAGCCTCGCCCAGGCGCTGCGCGAGGAAGGCTACGCCGTGGACACCGCCGACAACGGCGATGACGGACTTTTCAACGCCGAAGGCACGGACTACGACGCAATTATTCTTGACGTGATGTTGCCCGGCCTCGACGGCTGGGAAATGCTCAAGCGTCTGCGCAAAACCAAAAAAACGCCGGTGCTCATGCTCACCGCGCGCGACCAGACGCGCGACCGCGTGAAAGGTCTCGATACCGGCGCGGATGATTACGTCGTCAAACCATTTGATCTGGCAGAAATTTTTGCGCGGCTGCGCGCGCTCATCCGCCGCAGCGCAAATAAAACCACGAATGAAATTGAAATTGGCGACGTAAAAATTGACACCGCCGCGCGCCAGGTTTTTTTCAAAAATAAAATAATGGAAATCACCGCGCGCGAATATGCGCTGGTGGAATTTCTCGCGCTGCATCGCGGCGAAGTCGTCACGCGCACGCAACTTTACGAACATCTTTTCGATGAAAATGAAAGTTCGCTTTCCAATCTTCTGGATGTTCACGTTTCCAACGTCCGCAAAAAACTTGGCGCGGAATTCATCGTCACCCGGCGCGGCCACGGCTATTGCATCGAAGGAAAACCACCAACAATCGGAGGGACGAATTACCCGAACCCCAAAATAATTTGAATAGGGATTCGTAGAGATCGTCCCTCCGAATTAAATGAAAATTTTCAAATCCATCAAATGGCGGTTGCAGCTTTGGTATGGCTTGATTCTTGTCGTTGTGCTGGCGGGTTTTGGCTTCACGGCGTTTCAACTCGAACGAGGGCAGGTCTTTCGCGGGATTGATGACGAACTGAATCGGCGCGCAGATATTCTCGGCGCCACGCTGCATCACCCGCCACGCCGCGAAGACCGACCACCACCCGACCAGTTGCCGGAGGATCAATTCCCACCAATGCTGCAAGAAAACCGTGCGCCACACGCCTTTCATTTGCGGCCAGAAGACGAAATTCTTTTTGGCAGCAATGATCCGCATAATTTTTATTTCAAAATAATTTCGCTCAGAAATCAAAACGATGAAATCGCAAAATCGACAAACCAACCTCCAAATGAACCGATGAATGAAACCCATTTTCCACAGCCGGAAAACAGCTTCTCTCCCTTTCCGAATCGGTTTGCAAAACCGGCACCAAGAACTTTTGCCCATTATCATGCCATTCTCAAAATTTTGCCGTCTGGCGAAATGATTGAAGTCGGTTGTTCTATTTCCAATGAGTTGGAAGAAATTCGCAACGACGCCATCATGCTGACTTTGATCGGCGGCGTGATTTTATTAATTGGCCTCGCGGGCGGCTGGTGGTTTGTCGGCCGTTCGCTCAAACCGATTTCAGAAATCAGCTTGGCCGCAGTTAAAATTTCCGCCGGCGATTTGTCGCAGCGCATCAACGTCGCCGAGGCGGAAAGCGAACTCGGCCAGCTCGCGGCCGTTTTGAATTCCACTTTCGCGCGGCTCGAAGCCGCCTTCGCGCAGCAGCAGCAGTTCACCTCCGACGCCGCGCATGAACTGCGCACGCCCGTTTCTGTGATTTTGACGCAAACGCAGACCGCCTTGAATCGCGAACGCGAAGCCGCCGATTACAAACAAACCATCGAGGCCTGCCAGCGCGCCGCGCAGCGGATGCGGAAATTGATCGAATCATTGCTCGCGCTCGCCCGGCTTGATGCCGGCCAGGAAATTTTGAAACGATTGCGTTTTGATTTTTCCAAAACCATTTCCGACTGCATTGAGCTGGTCAAACCGATTGCCGACGAACGCGGCGTGAAAATTTTCACCGAGCTTTCGCCGCTGGAAATTGTCGGCGATTCCGAACGGCTCGCGCAAGTTGTCACGAATCTTTTGACGAATGCGATTCAATACAATCATGACGAAGGCGAAGTGCGCGTGAAATTGGAACCGGCAAATGGTTTGGCAATTTTAATAATTACCGATACCGGGCACGGGATTCCGCCGGAGGATTTATCGCGCGTGTTTGAACGATTTTATCGCGCGGACAAATCGCGTTCGTCCGGCAACGCGGGCCTGGGGCTGGCTATTTCAAAAGCGATTGTGGAAGCGCACGGCGGCATGATTGAAGCCGCCAGCGAAGAAATGGTTGGAACGATTTTTACGGTGCGAATGCCGTTTTGATTTGGCGTAGCGGTTTTCGGCAGAAAGCCGGAAAATAAATGCGGCGGTCTGCCGACGCGCCATTACGATTTAACGTAAAAAAAGTTCCGCCGCCGAATCTGCGAAGCGCAGTCCTTGATGTGTGAGTTGAAATTTTTCTGAATCGCGTGAAGCCCAGCCGCGTTCGGCGAGTTGGTCCATTTCCGACGACCATTCATTCCGCAAATCAAAATCTGTTGCGCGTTTGAATTCTATGAACGGCCAGCCCGCGTTCATCCGCAAACCGAACGCGGCGATTTCTCCGGCGCGTCGCAGCGGTGATAATTCTTCGCGGGATTCAATCGCGCGTTTTCCTTTTTCCAATTGCTCGCAATAGAGTTGGGTGTTCGCCCAATTTTTTGTCCGCGCGCCGCGAACGTAACCCGTCGCGCTCGGCCCCAATCCATAAAAATTTCCGCCGCGCCAGTAAATGACGTTGTGTTTGCACGCGAAAAACGGAATGTCCAACGTCCAATGTCCAATGTCCAAAGTTATTTCGGTCCCATTGACTTTGGGTTTTGGACTTTGGACTTTGGACTGTTTTGCAAAATTCGCGATTTCATATTGCTGAAAACCGGCGCGCGTCGCGGTTGAAATCAATTCCTCATACATTTCGCAGGCAAGATTTTCATCCACGGCAAATTCACCGGCCTTGAGTTGTTCATAAAGCGGCGTGTCGTCTTCGTAAATGACTTCGTAGCTGGACAAATGCTCGCTTTGCATCGCCATCGCCTCGTTCAAAGTGTCGCGCCAGATTTCCATCGTCTGGCTGGGAATGGCAAACATCAAATCCAGATTGATGTTTTCAAAACCGGCGGCGCGCAAAATATCGAACGACTTGAAAACCATTTCGCGCGAATGAATCCGTCCGAGCCGGTCGAGCAATTTTTCGTCAAGCGATTGCACGCCCATGGAAATGCGGTTGATGCCGAAGTCGCGGAACAATTTTGCCTTGTCCGCCGAAACGGTCGCCGGATTGCATTCGACGGTGAATTCTTCCGCGCCGAGCAGATCCAGTTTTTCCATTGTGCGGAGAATCTGTTCCCACTGCCGCAGATTCAAGAGCGACGGGGTTCCGCCGCCAAAGAAAATGGTTTTCGTTTTGAGATCGTCCGCGACGATTTCCATTTCCCGGATGAGCGCATTGACAAAACGGTTGACCAGTTCGCCGCTGGACGCTTCGGAATAAAACGCGCAATACGCGCATTTCTGCGCGCAAAAAGGAACGTGGACGTAAAGGCTGGCGACAGGCGTGACACAGAAATCCGGCATAAAAACAGTTTATGCGTAATTCACGCGCTGGCGAATGGAAATTTTACCGCGCGAGAATTTTATTTGACCGGCATCTCGCTTTAAGGCGCGTGCAGGCGATGGACATTTTGGGCTTTCAATCCCTTGTCACTGGGGATCGCTTCAAAGGAAACTTCCTCGCCTTCATTCAAAGTTTTGTAGCCTTCGCCAACGATGGAAGTGTGATGCACGAAAACATCCTGGCCGGAATTTTGGGCAATGAAACCAAACCCTTTTCTGTTATCAAACCATTTGACTTTGCCGCTAGCCATAATTGCTCCTGACTTTTCGGGCATGCTCCAAAAGAAAAACGGACGCAACTGGAAACCAGTTGGCCCGCCAGTCAATTTTGGAAACGGCTCATACCTGTCGCCGACGATAAACAATGATACAACTTAAGTCAAGAATAAGTTTCAGAAACGTGACCTCACGGCAAATCCGTTGCGCCCATGAGGAAACGGTCGCACTCGCGCGCCGCGCCGCGACCTTCGTTGAATGCCCAGACGACCAAACTTTGGCCGCGACGACAATCGCCGCAGGCAAAAACGTTCGGAAGATTTGTCGCGTATTTTTCAAATTCGGCTTTTGCGTTTGAGCGCGCGTCGCGTTCGATGCCGAGCGCTTCAAGCAACGGCTGTTCCGGTCCGAGAAAACCCATCGCCAGCAAAACGAGTTGTGCGGGCAAAACTTTTTCCGTTCCGGGAACGTGTTTCGGAATGAACTGGCCTTTGTCGTTTTGCGTCCATTCGATTTGCACGAGATGAACGGCTTTGACATGATCATGCGCGTCGCCCTCAAATTTCGTCGCGGTCGTCAAATAAGTGCGCGGATCGGCGCCGAATTTCGCGGCGGCTTCTTCCTGACCGTAATCCATTTTATAAACCTTCGGCCATTCGGGCCACGGATTATCCTTCGCGCGTTCAGGCGGCGGCATCGGCAAAATTTCCGCTTGCACCAAACTTTTGCAGCCATGCCGCATCGAAGTGCCGACGCAATCCGTTCCGGTATCGCCGCCGCCGATGACGATCACATCCTTGCCGGTTGCGTCAATAAAATTTCCGTTTTTGTGATTGTCCAAAATTGTTTTCGTGTTCGCGGTGAGAAAATCCATCGCAAAGTGAATGCCTTTCAATTCGCGTCCGGGAACGGATAAATCGCGCGGTTTGGTCGCGCCCGTCGCCAAAATCACAGCGTCAAATTCTTTCAATAATTTTTCCGCCGGATAATTTTTAGTGGCACAGGCATCTTGCCTGTGAGTTGGCGTTTCTTGTTGTGACTTATCACACAGGCGAGACGCCTGTGCCACTACTTCCGTATTGCAAACAAATTGAATTCCTTCCGCTTCGAGCACTTTAATTCGCCGCAGCACAACTTCGTTTTTGTCGAGCTTCATGTTGGGAATGCCATACATGAGCAAACCGCCGGGGCGATCCGCGCGCTCGAAAACCGTGACGAGATGGCCAGCGCGATTTAATTGCGCGGCGGCAGAAAGTCCGGCGGGACCGGAACCGATGACCGCGACTTTTTTCCCCGTCCGCTTTTTCGGAATTTCGGGAACGATCCAATTGTTCGCCCAGCCGTGATCGGCGATGGCCTGTTCTATATTCTTGATCGTGACCGGAGGCGCGTTGATTCCCAAAACGCATGAGCCTTCGCATGGCGCGGGACAAACGCGCCCGGTGAATTCGGGAAAATTATTCGTCTTGTGAAGACGTTCGAGCGCTTCCTTCCAAAGTCCGCGATACACCAGATCGTTCCATTCGGGAATGAGATTGTGAATCGGGCAGCCGCTGGCCATGCCGCTGACAAGCTGGCCGTGCTGGCAGAACGGAATGCCGCAATCCATGCAGCGCGCGCCCTGCTTTTTCAGGTCGGCGTCTGACATGTGCAGATGAAATTCGTTCCAGTCGCGGATGCGTTCGATAGCCGAACGATCCAGCGGCAGTTCGCGATTAAAATCTAAAAATCCGGTTGGCTTGCCCAAGTTATGCTCCTATCAGGTTAACGTTTTTTATTTCATCCGCAGAATTTTCATCCGCAGATTGCGCCGATTCACGCAGATTAAAGACAAGACGCTTATATTCCAAGCTTGGTGCGCCAAAGTTAATCAATAGCGCGCGATGCAAATTCGTTGCTTTGAGTTCATTGATTGTTTGTGCTTCATCAATGCCGGTCAATTGGGTGATGGCTTTTAATTCCACAATCACTTCGTCGAAGCAAACGAAGTCAGCGCGATACGAACACAACAATCGTTGACCTTTGTATTCTACCGGTAGCGGGACTTCCCGCTGGAATCGAATTTCACGCGCTGCCAACTCAATTGCCAAGGCTTCCTGATAAACCGCTTCCAGAAAACCATGACCCAATTGACGATGGACTTCCATCGCCGCGCCAATGATGGCGTAGGTTTGCGGGTCACGATTATTGTTGTCCGCAAATTTCACAGATGAACGCAGATTAAAGGCGTTTTTTTTTTGCTTTCGCAACGGTCATAATTGCGGTTTTGAATTTTCTTAAATTCATTCAGTTCAGTTTATTTCTGAAAATCTGCGTTCATCTGCGTAATCTGCGGATTGCTTATCCGCCGCCGACGCGAGCGACGTCGCGGATGTTTTCCTCGAACGCGACCATGATTGCGTCGTCACCGCTCAAGCCTTGCGATTGCGCTTTTTTCAACGATTGCAAAACGCGCGCGTAATCTTTTGGCAAAACTTTGATGAATTTCGGAATGAAATTTTTCCAGTCGCCGAGAATTTTCGCGGCGCGTTCGCTTTGCGTGTAAGTTTGATGACGCTGGATCAATTTCCAGACTTCTTCGATTTCGTCCGCGTCCGAAAGTTTTTCGAGGCCGACCAATTCCATGTTGCAATGATTTTTGAAATCGCCGGCTTCATCCAAAACATACGCGATGCCGCCGCTCATGCCCGCGGCAAAATTGCGTCCGGTCTTTCCCAAAACAATCACGCGACCGCCGGTCATGTATTCGCAGCCGTGATCGCCGATGGCTTCGACGACCGCATCAACGCCAGAATTGCGAACAGCAAAGCGTTCGCCCGCCATGCCGCATACAAACATTTCGCCCGCCGTCGCGCCGTAAAGCGCCACGTTGCCGATAATGATATTGTCCTCGGCGACGAACGTGGAATTGCGCGGCGGATAAACAATTATTTTCCCGCCGCTCAAGCCTTTGCCGAAATAATCGTTCGCATCGCCTTCCAGTTCGAGCGTCATGCCGCGCGGAATGAACGCGCCGAAACTTTGCCCGGCGCTGCCGTTGAATTTCAACCACACGGTGTCTTCCGGCAATCCGTTCGGGCCGTGCTTTTTCGTGATTTCGCTGCCGGTGATTGTGCCGACAACGCGATGGACGTTGCGAATCGGCAGTTCGGCTTTCACTTTTTCGCCGCGCTCAATCGCCGGTTTGCAAATGTCCAAAAGTTTCGTCACATCCAAAGATTTTTCCAAGCCGTGATCCTGATCTTGCGAACGGAAACGTCCAACGTCCGCGCCCATTTCCGGCTGATGCAAAATCGGCGTGAGGTCGAGTCCGTTGGCTTTCCAATGTTCAATCGCGTGCCACGGAATCAATTTATCCGTGCGCCCGACCATTTCTTCCAATTTGCGGAAGCCGAGCCGAGCCATGATTTCGCGAAGTTCGCCCGCGACGAAGCGCATGAAATTCACGACGTTGTCCGCGCCGCCCGCGAACCGCGCGCGCAACCGCGGGTCTTGCGTCGCGATGCCGACGGGACACGTGTTCAAATGGCAGACGCGCATCATGATGCAGCCGACCGCGACGAGCGGCGCGGTCGCAAAACCAAATTCTTCCGCGCCGAGCAACGCGGCGACGGCAACGTCGCGTCCAGTTTTCAATTGTCCGTCAGCTTCGACATAAATGCGGCTGCGCAAATTATTCAGCACGAGCGTCTGGTGCGTTTCGGCCAAACCCAATTCCCACGGACCGCCCGCGTGTTTGATGGATGAAAGCGGCGACGCGCCGGTTCCGCCGTCGTGACCGGAAATCAAAACCACATCCGCGTGCGCTTTGGCAACGCCCGCCGCGACGGTGCCGACGCCGACTTCGGCCACAAGTTTTACGCTGATGCGCGCGTCGCGATTTGAATTTTTCAAATCGTGAATCAACTCCGCCAAATCTTCGATGGAATAAATGTCGTGATGCGGCGGCGGCGAAATCAGACCGACGCCCGCCGTCGTGCCGCGAACTTTTGCAATCGGCGGATAAACTTTTTTGCCGGGCAATTCTCCGCCTTCGCCGGGTTTCGCGCCCTGCGCCATTTTGATTTGCAACTCGCGTGCCTGCGTCAAATAATAACTCGTCACGCCGAAACGTCCCGACGCGACTTGTTTGATCGCGGAATTTTTCGAGTCGCCGTTTGGTTCGAGAACGTAACGCGCCGGGTCTTCGCCGCCTTCGCCGGTGTTGGATTTTCCGCCGATGCGATTCATCGCAATCGCCAGCGCTTCGTGCGCTTCTTTGGAAATCGAACCGTAACTCATCGCGCCGGTTTTGAAACGCTTCACGATTTCTTCGACGGATTCAACTTCATCAATCGGAATGGGATTTTCCGCGAATTTGAATTCGAGCAAGCCGCGCAGCGTGCAAAGATTTTTTGCCTGATTGTTAATCAACTCGGCATACTCGCGATAAATTTTTTCGTTATTCGTGCGGCACGCGTTTTGTAATTTGTGAATCGTCTGCGGATTGAACAAATGAAATTCGCCGCCGTCGCGCCATTGATATTGGCCGCCCGCGTCCAAAACTCCATTGACCGGACGATCTGGAAACGCGTGACGATGTCGCGCGAGTGCTTCTTCCGCAATCACGTCGAGGCCGACGCCTTCAATGCGCGTCGGCGTCCAGGTAAAATACTTTTCCACGATTTCGCTGTTGAGGCCGATGGCTTCAAAAATTTGCGCGCCGCGATAACTTTGAATCGTCGAGATGCCCATCTTGGCCATCGTTTTGACGACGCCTTTGACGACGGCTTTGATGAATTTTTTCTGCGCCGTTTTGTGATCCGTGTTGACGAGCAAACCTTGTTGAATCAAATCGTCCAACGTCGCGAACGCCAGATACGGATTGATGGCGCTGCAACCGTAACCGATGAGCAGCGCGAAATGATGCACCTCGCGTGGTTCGCCGGATTCAAGCACGAGGCCGACTTTGCCGCGCGTGCCTTTGCGAATCAAATGATGATGCAAACCGGAAACCGCGAGCAACGCGGGAATCGGCGCGAGTTCGGGCGAAATGCCGCGATCCGACAACAGCAAAATGTTCACGCCGCCGGCAATGGCTTTGTCCGCTTCGGAAAATAATTTTTCCAAAGCGGCTGCGAGATTTTTTTGGGGAGCACACGCGTCCCGCGTGTGGTTTTCGGCGTCGCGCCGAAAACCACTGGTCACGCCGTCCGGCGCACGAAGAGATTCGGGCGCGACGCCCGAATCTGCACGCGAGACGCGCGCGCTCCCCTCAAACAAAATCGGCAGCGTCACGCATTTGAACGCGCCGCCGTCCACGTGCCGCAATTTTTCCAATTCCTCATTCGTGAGAATCGGATGTTTCAATTTTATCAGCGCACAACTTTCTGGCGTCGGCTGAAGCAAACCGCCGCGCGCGCCGACCATCGTTTCCGTCGAAGTAATAATTTCTTCGCGAATCGGATCAATCGGCGGATTCGTCACCTGCGCAAACAGTTGTTTGAAATAATTGTAAAGCAACTGCGGCTTATTCGACAAAACCGCGAGCGGCGTGTCCGTGCCCATCGAACCAAGCGGTTGCACGCCGTCCTTGCCCATCGGCGCGACAATCAAACGCAAATCCTCAAACGTGTAGCCGAACGCCTGTTGTCGCTGCAAAATTTTGCGATGATCCGGTTGCGTTGCCTGCGACGGCTCCGGCAAATTTTCCAAAAGCACGTGATGTTCATCCAGCCATTTTTGATACGGCTCCGCGCTCGCATATTTTTTCTTAAGTTCTTCGTCCGCGACAATTCGCCCTTGCGCGATGTCCACGAGAAACATCCGGCCCGGCTGCAAACGCCCTTTCTGCAAAATGCGTTCCGGCGCGACGGGCAAAACTCCCGCTTCCGACGCCATGATAACCAAATCATCTTTCGTCACATAATAACGCGACGGGCGCAAACCATTTCGGTCGAGGCACGCGCCAATAATTTTTCCGTCCGTGAACGCCATTGAAGCCGGGCCGTCCCACGGCTCCATCAGGCACGAATGAAATTCGTAAAACGCGCGGCGTTCGGCGTCCATGCTTTCGTGATTTTCCCACGGCTCGGGAATCATCATCATCATCGCGTGCGGCAATTCGCGACCGGCCAGCGTCAAAAGCTCCACGCAATTGTCGAACTGCGCCGAGTCGCTGCCGTCCGTGTTGATGACGGGAACAATTTTTTTGATGTCGTCGCCGAACAATTTTGATTTGAACTTCGCCTGCGCCGCGTGCATCCAATTTACATTGCCGCGCAGCGTGTTGATTTCGCCGTTGTGCGCGATGTAGCGATTTGGATGCGCGCGATCCCAGCTTGGAAAAGTGTTCGTGCTGAAACGTGAATGCACGAGCGCGAGCGCCGTGACCACGCTTTCGTCGCGGAGGTCGGCGTAATATTTTTCCACCTGCTCGGACATCAACATGCCCTTGTAAATGATCGTGCGCGCCGACAGGCTGGAAACGTAAAACCATCTGCCGCCGGGAATTTTCCCGCCGTAACGGATTTTCTGCTCCGCGATCTTGCGGATGACAAACAGTTTTCTTTCAAAGGCCGCTTCGTCTTTCAGCGAAGAATTTTTGCCGACAAAAACCTGCGCCATGAACGGCTCGGAATTTTTCGCGCCGTTGCCGAGCGAGGAATTGTCCACCGGCACGTCGCGCCAGCCCAGAACGCTCTGGCCTTCGCCGGAAACGATTTTGGCGAATTCTTTTTTGATCGCTTCGCGTTCGGCGGAATCTTTTGGCAAAAACAACATGCCGACGCCGTATTCGCCAAAAGCAGGAAGTTTGAAACCGAGCTTCGCCGTTTGCGCAGCCAGAAAATCATGCGGGATCTGGATCAAAATGCCCGCGCCGTCGCCCGTGTTCGGTTCGCACCCGACCGCGCCGCGATGATCGAGGTTCACCAAAATTTTCAACGCGTCGCTGACCAACTGGTGCGATTTTTTTCCTTTGATGTGAACGACGAAACCGAGGCCACAGGCATCATGCTCGAATTGCGGGTCGTAAAGCCCCTGTTTCGGCGGCGCGGAAATTTGAATTTGCGCGCTTCCGAGGTCATTAGTTTTCAGTGTTGGGTTGTTGGTCATCGCTCGACGAATTAGCCTTCACTTATTTTTCACTCAATCTCGTCGCCGCGCAATAAATGTTTTCAAAATCTTGCGGGAATTTGGTTTTGAAAACCGCGATTTTTGACCGTGATCTTAAATTTTTTCACGCCTCAAAATTTTCTAACCGGCGCAATCCCCATTTCAGCGGCAGCCAGCCGATCACAAACGAGAGCGCCATGAAGCCGATTAGACTTTCAATGGTCCAGGCGGCATCTTTGCGCAATCCCAAAATGGCCAAAATGATCAGCGCCACGGAACCGAGAATATAAAGCGAACTCAAGACGAGGCAAAGTGTGCCGCCAAACCCGCTGACGATTTTGCCCGGATTGGCTTCTTTCAAATTCGGATACAAAACGCCGAGACCGACGGCGAGGCCGTTGAGCGTGAAAGTCATCACGGTGATGACCGCGCCAAAAAAGGCGATGCGGTCCCAGGTCATTTTCAGCAGCCAGCACGAAAGCGTGATGAGGCTCAACGTGGCGAGTAACGACGCAAAACTCGCGAGCCAGTATTTGACTTTGACGACGCGCGCCAAACCCATCGGCGCCATACCGACGATCCATACGCGCCGGCCTTCGAGGGAAAATTGCGGAAAGACAAATCGCGTCGTGAGCGTGGCCAGATTGAGCGAACACGCGCCGAGATTCAAAAATGCGACCAGGTTGATCCAGAACGGGCTGGCGAGTTCGTGCGTGAAATTCCGCAGGTTAATGATGTAAATGCCGAGCAAACCGAAGAGCATCACGGACTGGCCCCATTGCGTCGTGTCGCGCCAGAACATGCGGATGTCTTTGACGGCCAGCGCGCGCGTGTCGCGCTTGAGCCAGAAAAATTTCGCGAAAATGGTTTCGAGCAAACCGACTGATTGCCGGGATTTTTTTTGCGGCGTTAAAAAATTTAATTTGAAACTGCCGCCCGCGCGGCTTTGCACCGCCGAGGCCGTGTCGTAAAAAATATTTCCAAATTTTGTGAAGGCGATGGCGCCAAAAAAAAGCGTGTTGCTTAAAAGCACCGCCGCAAAAAACGCCGCGCCGCGCAAGCTGCCTTCCGCCCATTGCAAAACCGCCGACGAAAGCCAGTAGCTCGGCAAAAAGGGAAACATGGTGAACCGCGTTTTGGCGAGCAGCTGATCCAGCGCCTCGAGCGTGCGTTTGTCGAGCAATTCATCGTCAACGGATTGCGTCTTCCACCAAAAAGCCGCAAACGCGAGCAGCGCGATGGCGATGCCGACGATGGCGATCTGAAAATTGCGCCGGTCCAAAAATCTGCCAATCAAAATCGCCAAGGCGGAACCCATCACCCCCGGCAACACAATAAATAATGCGATCAGAAAAAATGTGACCGGATAAAAATGCCACGGCACGCCGCGCACCAGGCCAAAGGCCGCGAGCAACGGCGCGATCAAAAATAAAAACGCCCACGACGCGAGCAAAGTGGATTCGATGAATTTCCAGCGGAAAATGGTCTGCGTCGAAATGGGCAGCGACAGGAGAAATGCGGTTTCGCGATTGCGAAATAAATTGGTGTAGCTGATGACGAGATTGCTCAACAGCAGCAGGCCGAATAAAAACGCGAACAGCACGAACATCAGCCGTTCCGTCAGCACGGCACCGAGGCCGGGAAATTTGGCGATGAACCGCAGGCCGTGATAAAAAAGTTCAAACGATAAAACGAGATAACCGACGATGAACGCCGCGATGAGGCTTGTGAGCAGCCGCGATTGTTCGCGCGTGGCCAGCAGTTTCCGCCAGCTTGAAATCGCGTTGACGCGCAGGAGCAGAAGCAGCGGCGAAGTTTTTAGCGGACGAAAAATTTCCGGCATTCGCAAAACGTAGCGCGGCAGTTGAACGAACGCAACGTCAGCGGTGTCGGAAAGGTTGAAGATTGAATCATGCCTTTGAATTTCAGAAAAATCAGTCGCCGAAAATTCATCGCCACCACGTTGCTCGCAACGCCATTCGCGTTGACCGCCGACGCGCGCTGGCTGGAGCCGACGTGGGTGAAAGTCCGCCAGGTGCCGCTTGACGGCGACAAAACGGGTTGCCGCCTCGTTCATTTTTCGGATTTGCATCACAAAGGCGACTGCGAGTATTTGCAATCCGTCGTGCGCCGGATCAATTCGCTCACCCCTGATTTTGTCTGTTTCACCGGCGACATCATGGAAGACGGAAAATTTCTACCGGAAGCATTGGAAATTTTATCCGGCATCAACGCGCCGATGTTTGGCGTGCCGGGCAATCATGATTATTGGAGCCAGGTTTCCTTTGCGCCGATCCAAAAATGCTTTGCCGTCACCGGCGGCGCGTGGCTGCTCAACGAGCAAAGGGAAATTGCCGGCGGCAAAATCAATCTCGCGGGAATCACTTATGGTCATTCGCTTCAATTGCTGCCCGCGTCAAAAACGGCGGCCAAAAACATCCTGCTCATGCACTATCCGGCGTGGGTCAAAAACCTCGGCGGCGGAAAATTTGATCTGATGCTCGCCGGCCATTCGCATGGCGGCCAGGTGCGCATTCCCTTTTACGGCGCGGTCTGCCTGCCGTTTGACGTGGATGAATATGACCTGGGACTTTTTCACACACCGGCCGGCCCGCTTTATGTCAATCCCGGCATCGGCTATCTGCAAAACTTCGAGGTCCGCTTCAATTGCCGCCCGGAAATCACCGTATTTGAAGTTTGAATTCGCAGTGGCGCGATTTTTTCATTGACATAACTAACAGTTCAATGTATAAAGCTGCCATGCTTACGAAAGATTTGGTCGCCGCGTCCTCGAAACCGCTGCTGCTGTCCATTCTCGCCGGCGGCGAAAGCTACGGCTACGAAATCATCCAGAAAGTGCGCGAACTTTCCGGCGGCTCGATTGAGTGGAGCGACGGGATGCTCTATCCCGTTTTGCACCGGCTGGAGCGCGACGGCCTGATCGAGTCCGAGTGGAAGGAAGCCGACACCGGACGCGAGCGGAAATACTATTTCATCAGTTCCGACGGACGCAAAGCCCTTAAAACCGAGCGCCGGCAATGGCTGGCCGTTCACAACTCCCTGTGCAAATTATGGAAAATCAAACCCGTTTCGATCTGAACGCCGCCGTTGAAAACTGGCGGAACGAACTCGCCGTGCAACCGAATCTCGCGTCCGACGACCGGCGCGAACTGGAAACGCATTTGCGCGACGCCATCGCCGGATTCCAGCAACGCGACTTGAACGACGAAGAATCTTTCTGGCTTGCGCGCAAACGCGTCGGCCAGCCGCAACGGCTTGTCGAAGAATTTGTGAAAGCAAATCCAGCAACGGTCTGGCGCGAGCGAATTTTTTGGGCCGCAATAATTCTTCTCATAATTCGTCTCTGGTCGGGAATTTCATCAATTGCGTGGGCTATTTTTCAAACTACTGTCACGACGCCATATTTCCTAAATAAATATCATTCTGTTTCTCCGTTTCCTGATTGGGTTCGGTTTTATTTGCCACTGCCATCAAATATTGATCTTTACGCTTTGTTGTTCAGTCCAAGCTCAAGAATGGTTTTTAATTTCTTGAGTTTGCTGCCAGTGCTCGGAATCGCGTGGCTTTTATCTCGCGGACGGTTAAACAAAGGTTTCTCATGGACGCAATTTTTCTTCCATTCACGCCGCCGGTTTCTATTTATTTCCGCCACGCTTTTTTCATTTTATCTTCTGTTGCTGGTAAATTCTTTACTGCGATATGAAAGTCATCCGAACAGCCCATCATTGGACTTGGTTATTGTGGTGAATTTGATGAGCTTGCTTTATCCGGCAATCCTCGTTGCGCTTATCGCTTGGCTCATGCCGGCGCAAAATCGAAAGACTCCAAAACGCGCTTGAGTTCGGAGCGCGCGTTTCGTCCCGCAGGGACAACTGGAAATTAGCCAGACACGAAGTGTCTGGTTCATCACGGAAAACCATTTTTCGTCCTGAAAGGACGCCGGAAACCGTCATCACATTTCCGCCGTCCCTTCAGGACGTTTTTTCATTTTGAACGACAAACCCGGCACGATGTGCCGGGCTAATTTCCAATCGTCGCTCCGCGACAAAGCGGGTTGCGTTTGATTCTCTTCCGCCAGGTTTGTATCGTGCGGGCGATGTCGCCGCCGGAAACTAAAATTTCGCCGCTGAAAAATCCCGTCGCTTCGCTTTGGGGCGTCGGCGCGGAACGCGCGGCGCAACTCGCGCGGCTGGAAATTTTCACAATTGAAGATCTGCTGCTGCACCGGCCCAAGCGTTACGAAGACCGCCGGCATTTCCGCAAAATCTCCGAACTCACCAAAGACGAGCCGTTCACCGCGCGCGGAAAAATTGTCGCGCTCGGCCTCAAGCGTTTTCGCGGCGGCAACAAATCTGTTTTTGAAATCATTTTGGACGACGGCTCGGCGCGACTGCATTGCCGCTGGTGGAATCTGCCGTTCATGGAAAATTATTTCGCGATGGGCGATGAAGTTTTCGTCTTCGGAAAATTGAAGGAAACCAAGCCGCGCACGATGGACCATCCCGAAACCGAAGTCATCGAACCCGGCGAAGAAAGTTTCATTCACATCAACCGCATCGCGCCGATTTATCCACTCACGGAAGGTTTGCCGCAACGCTGGCTGCGCGGACTGATTTGGAGAACGTTGGAATCGAATATGTTGCAGGTTGAAAGTTGCAAGTTGCAGGTTAAAAAAACCGGCGCGGTTGATCTCACAAAACCTTCAACTTTCAACCTTCAACTTTCAACCAGCGAAGCAATTCGTATGATTCATTTTCCCGCAGAAATTTCGGATGTGGAAATTGCGCGGAAAGAATTGGCGCTCGAAGAATTTGTTTCACTGCAAATGCAAATTCAATCGCGACGAAAAAAATTTGAAACGAACGCCAAAGCGCTGCCGTGCAGCGGCGACAATCGCTTGATGAGACCGTTTTTGACGCGGCTCGGTTTCAAGTTGACCGAATCGCAAACGAAAGTTCTCCGCGAAATCCGCGCGGACATGAGCGGCGCGCATCCGATGCGGCGATTGTTGCAAGGCGATGTCGGTTCCGGTAAAACGGCGGTCGCGGCTTGCAGCGCATTGATGGCGATTGAAAGCGGATTCAACGTCGCCCTCATGGCGCCGACGGAAATCCTGGCGGAACAGCACCATCGTAATTTTGTGAAGTGGTTTGAACCTTTGGGCGTCAAAGTTCTGTTGCAAACGGGCAGCCGGAAGGACGCTTCGTTGCAAGTTGAAAGTTGCAAGTTGAAGGTTGAAAAATCAGGAATGCGTCGCTTGGACAAACCTTCAACTTTCAACCTTCAACCTTCAACTTTGACCGTCGGCACACACGCGCTTTTCACGGAAAATTTTCAATTATCCAACCTTGGCCTAGTGATAATTGACGAGCAGCACAAGTTTGGCGTGGCGCAGCGCGAGCAATTGGTTCGCAAGGGAAATTATCCGCACCTGCTCGTGATGACGGCGACGCCGATTCCGCGCACGCTCGGCCTGACGCTTTACGGCGATTTGGACGTTTCGACGATTGAAGAAATGCCCGGCGGTCGTGGAAAAATAAAAACATTCGTCCGTGCGACGGAAAAATTGCCGAAGGTTCTGGAATTCATCCGCGAAAAACTCGCCGCCGGCAGGCAGGCATTCGTCGTTTATCCGCGCGTGGAAAATTCGGGCGCGAAAGAATTGAAGGCCGTGACGACGGAATTTGAAAATCTTAAAAAATTGTTCGCGCCATTTCGTGTCGGGCTTTTGCACGGGCGTTTGAAATCTGCGGAAAAGGAAAATGTGATGGCCGATTTTCGCGCGAACAAAATCCAGATTTTACTTTCGACTTCGCTCATCGAGGTCGGCGTGGACGTGCCGAACGCGACGATCATGCTGGTCGAAAATTCAGAAATGTTTGGTTTGGCGCAGTTGCACCAGTTGCGCGGGCGCATCGGGCGCGGCGCGCATGAGAGTTTTTGCATTTTAATTTCTGATGTGAAAAATCTTGAGGCGCGAGAACGTCTGAAAATTTTGGAAGAAACGAACGACGGTTTCAAAATTGCCGAAGTGGATTTGAAATTGCGCGGGCCGGGTGAATTGCTGGGCCGCGAGCAAAGCGGCGCGATGAAATTGCGTTTTGGAAATCTGACGGAGGATTTGGATTTGATCCGGCAGGCGCGAGCGCAAGCAAAATCGTTTTTTTCCGAAATTAAATAAATTTGCATTTTGGGCGGGTTGCGGCAAAGTTCGCCTTGTATGAAAATTAAATTATCGCTGGTTATGTTATTGGCTTTGGTTTCCACCTTCGCCTTCGTAGGTTGCAACAAGAATGACACAGACACTTCCAGCACCGTGCCGGAAACGCCCACGACGAACTCCCCGGACATGACTACGACGAATGTCCCGGCGATGCCCGACACGAACACACCGGCGGCGCAGTAATTGCCGCAGTTTTGCCGCTGTTTATCCAACGCATTTGCCGAACAAATGCGGAGGGATTTTTTTTGCCGGATGAAAAAGTAGAACTTTTTACAGCGACAGATATTTCAGCACCAGAACTTCTTTTTTGAAGACGAGTTCGATGAAATTCTTTTTGAACCGAACGGCCACCGGCGCGCGAGCCTGATCATATTGCCAGATCGCGCGCCCGTTTTTTGGATTGAGGCGCGTGAGGCGAAGGTAAGGCGGCCGTTGCAATCCTTGCAAGGTGTCGTTCAAAACTTCCTGGTCGGTCGGATTGGGATCATACGACAGGACCGCGTAAATGAAATTTCCAGACACATAGGAGATGAAACCGCCGGGCGTGGCGCGCCACAGAATTTTTCCAGTTTGCGCGTCAATTTTCAGGAGCAGGTCGTCCGTGTTTTTGGAGATGTCAATTTGCCGCGAATATTTGATGTCATCGGGATTGCCGGTGGTCGTATTGACATACAAATTATTTTCCCCGTCAAAAAAAAGACCGACAACGCCGATGGTCGGCAAACGCCAACGCGCGTTGCCGCTTGCCAAATCGAACGCGCTCAAAACTGCTTCGTCAAAAACGAAAAGCGTGCCGCCGTGTTCCACGCACGGACCTTCGCCGAATTGCGATTTATTTTCCCCAACCTGTGGATTGAGATTGGAAATCGGATAAGTCAGCGCGGTTTCCCAAAGTTTCTTGTTGGATTTATCGAAGACGATGACAGTTTTGCCGGCGGCCAGAACATTCACAGTTTTCAAAACGAACAATTGCGGCGGGCCAACCACTTGTCCCGTCCAATCGGGAATGCCCGACGCATCCGGGCGATGAAGCGTGACTTGATAAACGCTTTCGTCCTCCAAAACTTTGTCGCCGCCATTGTTGCGCTGCATTTCATTCAACGTTTCATTTTCGGCTTCGGTGGTTTGCGAAACGTTCAAATTAGGATCGTTGAGCACCGATTTTTGCGGCGGCGCGCGCATCGCTTCGTGCGCGACGATATTTTTTTGAACCAGCCGCGTGGAAAATTGCACAAACCCGTTTTCATCAGGAATCAAAACTGGATTTTCAGCAGCGCGCGCAAATGAATTCGCGCTTGGCGAAGGCGGCGGGCGCGAATTGTCATCTTTGAGCGCCGCTTCAATTTTTTGTTCGTAGGAAACATTGCCGAGCAGCGCGGGCAACGCCAGTCTGCCGGGCAAATTCAAATTCTGCGCCTGCGCCGCAAGTTTTTGCGCGTCGGTCGGCTGGCCATTTGCGCTCGCCGCTGCCAACGCGCCGGCAGAATTTTCTCTGTTTGCAGTTGCGACATTTGCCGCGCCGCTTTCAGAAAAATTTTCCGCGCGCGTCTGGCCGCTCGCCAAATTGACGTGGATGACGGATTGCGCGCCGGCCAAAAGCAATTCATCGCCGCGCTCGACAATTTCATCGCCAAATTCCGGCACCGGAATTTCCTGCAAAATTTTGCCGCTGTCCCAATCGTAATGCGTCAGCTTGCCGGGCGCGGCGACCCAGATGTTTTGTCCGGAGACGTGCAGCGAAAGCGTTCTTTGCAGCGCGATTTTCGCCTTGCGTTCCAGCGAACCCGGCGGCGGAACGCTGCTGAATTCATCTGATTCATTTTCGCGCGCGCGCTGTTCATTTTCCATTTGGACAATGGCGGCAACCTGTTCCTTCGTGACAAGCTCCTGCGACCAGACTGGTTTTTTCGTCTTGAGATCGTAACGCGCCAAGGTGCCGCCGTGCAAAAAAACAATTTGGTCCGGGCCGACAAGTCGCGTGCCGCCGGCGTAAGCGCGATCATCGTCGGCGAAGCGCAAGGAAAAATAAGTGTGCGGCACCGAACCAAACCACGCATACCAAATCCAAAAACCCACGGCCAAAACCAGAATGGTCGCCAGCGAACCAAAAATTATTCCCGCCTTGCGCCAGAACCGCGCTTCGACTGCAAATTTTTGTCCGGCATAAACCGGCGCTTTTTTGTTTTGCGACTCGGCTTTGCTCCGACAAAACGGCGAGCAAAAAAAGCCGAACTGTTCCAGGCACTTGGGGCAAATCGGTTTTCCGCAAACGGCGCATTTTTCCGTCGCCAGCGCGCCGCCATGTTTCAGGCAAGTGTTGGCAACGGATTCAGTTTCCGGCGGAGCAATTACTTTTTCTTCGCGCGAAATTTTCAAACGCGAAACCGCCGGCGTTGGCGGCGGCGAAGTTGCGTCGGGAAATTGTTCCGCGATTTCGGCACGGATCAGTTCATTGACGAGATCCGACGAGTCGAGGCCGCAATTCGGGCAAATAAATTTCACCGGCTCGCGCGCCATTTCGGGCGTGACGTCGAATTCATACTTCGCGCCGCAGGAACATCGGATTTTCATGGCGACTACGGTTTTGGATTTAATAGCACGACTCCTTGCGTGGCGGCGAGTGAAAACGCCAGGCGCGGCTTGCTCGCTTGCACGCTGCCGTCGCAAAAAAGAAAATTGCCGCCGTATTTGTAATGATTGTTTCCCGGTGGTTTTCCATCCGGGGAAAAAACCAATTCGCCCGCGACTTTGGGCAAAGTGTTGATTTGCCGGTCAGACATCAAAGCATTTTGCGGCGTGGTCAGGCTCCGGCCCATGTAGTAGGCGTAACTGATTTTGTGATTGACGAGCGGTTCGCCGGAAGGGATTTGAGGGTCGCGCCCGCCCGGACAAATAAAAATGGAAGTGTCCGCCGTGTAACGCGGCACGAGTCCGGTCAACACGGCTTCGGAAGTTTGGGCGTTGGTATTTTCCGGCAATTTGCCGCCGAAATCGTTCGCGTAAATTTGCAGGGACACATAAATTTTTTGCAAGTTGTCCGCGCAAAGCTGCCTTTGCGTGCGCTGATGTCTGGCCGAGGCGAATCCCCACATCATCGTCGTCAAAATGATCATCAACGCCGACACCACGAGAAGTTCAATCAGCGAGAAAGCCGGTGATTTTTTTTTGCGATGCAGAAAGGCTTTCATATTTATCTTGTAACGAAATTTCGCGGCGCTGGCAAATTTTTCTCGCAAAACGCGCGCCGTCCAAAGAGAATCCGCCTTCAGTTTGATTCCATGAACGAACAAATCATCATCCTCGATTTCGGGTCGCAATACACGCAAGTCATCGCGCGCCGCGTGCGCGAAGGCAACGTTTATTCGCAAATTTTATCCTACAAGACTTCCGCGAAAAAAATTGCCGAACTGAAACCGCGTGGAATTATTTTGTCTGGCGGTCCTTCGAGCGTTTATGCCAAAAATGCGCCGCTGCCGGACAAAAATATTTTCGCGCTCGGGCTGCCGGTTTTGGGAATCTGTTTTGGCGTGCAACTGCTCGCGCAATTTCTCGGCGGCAAAGTGGAGCAAGGCCTCAAGCGCGAATACGGCAAAGGCAATTTGCGCGTGACGGATAATCATTGTCCGCTGTTCGCGAATTTGCCGGAACAACTCCAGGTCTGGAATTCGCACGGCGACAAGCTCACGAAATTGCCGCGCGGTTTCAAATCCGTCGCCGTCACGGAAAATTCCGAATTTGCGGCGATTGAAAATCGCGACCGGAAATTTTTCGGCCTGCAATTTCATCCTGAAGTCGCACACACGCCGCGCGGCAAAGAGATCATTTCCAATTTTGTCCACGGCGTTTGCGGCTGCGGGAAAAATTGGACGATGAAAAGTTACGCCGAGCAGGCCGTGAACGAAATTCGCGCGCAAGTCGGAACTGAAAAAGTCATTCTCGGTTTGAGCGGCGGCGTGGATTCGAGCGTGGCGGCGGCGCTGTTGCACAAGGCGGTTGGCGATCAACTCACCTGCATTTTTGTCAACAATGGTTTGTTGCGCGCGCGCGAGGCGGAAGTGGTGCAGGAAGTTTTTGGACGCCATTTCAAAATCAAATTGCGATATGAGAACGCGGCGAAATTATTTTTGCAACGGCTCAAAGGCGTGACGGAACCGGAACGCAAACGCAAAATTATTGGCCGAACCTTTGTTGAAGTTTTTCAATCCGCAACCAAGCGCGTCGGCAAAGCGAAATTTCTTGCGCAAGGAACTTTGTATCCCGACGTGATTGAATCCGTGCCGATTGCCGGAAATCCGGCGGCGCTCATCAAAAGTCATCACAATGTCGGCGGTTTGCCGAAGAACATGAAGTTCAAATTGGTCGAGCCGTTGAAATATTTGTTCAAAGATGAAGTGCGCGAGCTTGGATTGGAATTGGGTTTGCCGCGCGAAATTGTTTTGCGCCAGCCGTTTCCCGGCCCCGGACTTGCCGTGAGAATTCTGGGCGAAGTTTCGCCGCAACGTTGCGAAATTTTACGGAAGGCCGACGCGATTGTCGTCGAAGAAATGAAGGTGTCCGGTTTGTATTACAAAATCTGGCAGAGCTTCGCCGTGCTGCTGCCGATCCGCAGCGTCGGCGTGATGGGCGATGAGCGCACTTATGATTTTACGATTGCGATCCGCGCGGTGGAATCGCAGGACGGCATGACGGCGGATTGGGTGAAATTGCCGTATGAACTTCTGGAAAAACTGGCGAGCCGCATCATCAATGAAGTGAAGGGCGTGAACCGCTGCGTGTTTGACATCACGAGCAAGCCGCCGGGCACGATTGAGTGGGAATAAATTTTTCCGCGCGAATTTTTTTCTGGTTTGTGGCGGCGGACGGGATTAGTGTCGGGAACAGCGAACCATTCAACCAAATCGTTTATGGATATTGTTTTTGATTGCCCTCAGTGCAGCCAGGAACTCGCGGTGGACAGCAGCGGGGCCGGCTCGGAGATTGATTGTCCGTCCTGCGGCGAGACGATTACGATTCCGGCGGCATCCACGAAAGCTTCGGCTTCCGGAGAAGAACCGTTGCCG
This sequence comes from Verrucomicrobiia bacterium, assembly GCA_036509895.1. Lineage (GTDB taxonomy): Bacteria > Verrucomicrobiota > Verrucomicrobiia > Limisphaerales > UBA11358 > UBA11358. The sequence goes on along the minus strand of DATCEV010000034.1, from coordinate 15,197 downwards.
CCTTTGACGGCCAGTCCCATCGCGACTTCCGCCGCCGCCAAAGTCGAGAAGCATCTCAAAGTGCCGGTGCGCGACACGCCCGGCGAAAGGCTCATCGCCAAACCCAAGCCGCCGCTGGGCGCAAAAACTGCGGACGAAAAACAAATCAGCCTGCGCACCATCCGCCACGCGCAATGCGTGGAATCCGGCCATGACAAGTTCGACGAAGTGGTCACGAAATTTTTGACGGGAATCGGCGAGGAGAAGCTCATCAGTGTTCATCCGATTTCTTATTCGTATTTTGATGTCAGCACGCAAAAGATGATCGCGGATTACGGCGTGACGATTGTTTATCGGGGATAAGACGAGTCATCAGTTGAAAGTGAAAGTTGCCGGCGGACGGCGCGCGGGAAAATTTCATTTTCGATCTGCAACTTTCAACTTGCAACTGCTTTTCACATCGTTACCGTTGCCGTATGAATCGCCGGTTCATTTTTTTATTTTTGCTCGCCGCGTTCGTGGCGCTGGTTCCGTTTCATTCGCCCGCGCCGCTGATTTATACGCCGGGCGAAGGCTGGTATTATGAAACGGCGGGAACGATGTCCCATTGGCAGCGGGAGCGCGCGAAGGATCAATTGGCGGTCGCGCAACAGGCGTTCATCGATCACGATTACTCGACGGCGCTGCACGCCTCGCATCGGCTCTTGAAACTCTGGCCGCTGTCGGATTATGCGCCGCGCGCGGAATATCTGATCGGCCGCTGCCTGGAAATGAAAGGCCGGGACGAACTGGCGTTCAAGGCTTACGAAAATATCATTCAAAAATATCCGCACAGCGGCGATTACGAGGAAGTTTTGTGGCGGCAATACGAAATCGCCGGGCGTTTCTTGAACGGCGAATGGTTCCGGCTGTGGAACACGATCCCGTTTTATCCTTCCATGGATGAGACGGCGAAATTGTATGCAAAAATTGTGGACAACGGGCCTTACAGCGATGTCGCGCCGCACGCGCAATTGCGCATCGGCGCAGCGCGCGAAAAGGAAAAAGATTATCCGGCGGCGGTGAAGGCTTACGCGACGGCCGCCGACCGTTATCAAAATCAGCCCGTCATCGCCGCCGATGCGATGTATCGTGAAGGCGTGACTTTGTATAAACAGGCGTCGACCGCCGAATACGATCAAGGCACGGCGTCGCAAGCCGTCGCCGCGTTCACGGATTTCATCACCTTTTTTCCCGATGACCGGCGCGTGACGAATGCGCAAAAAGCCATGGTGCTGCTCAAGACGGAACAAGTGCGCGGCAATTTTGAGATCGCGCAATTTTACGAAAAGAGCCATATCCTGAAGGCCGATCAAAAAAGGCGCGGCGCGCTGGTTTATTACAATGAAGTATTGCAGCTGGATCCCAATTCGCGTTACGCCGCGCAAGCGCGCCAGCGCGTGGAAATTCTAAAAACGCGCCTGCAAAATTCTCCCGCCAGTTAAAATGCGCCTGTTAAATCTTTTTGCGCCGGGCGCCGTGGCGCTCTTGCTCGCCGGTTGCGCCGGTTATCATTTGGGTCCCGTCAATGGCGCGGTCGCCGGTGAAAAATCCATTGAAATTCTGCCCTTCAATAATCAAACGCTGGAACCGCGCCTGGGCGAGGCGGTGACGCAGGCGTTGCGCGAGCGATTGCAAACGGACGGCACCTATCATCTCGCGACCAGCGGCGAGAGCGATATTGTCGTCACTGGCGTCATCAAACGCTACAACCGGCACGGTTTGAATTATTTGAACAATGACGTGACGACGACGGAAAATTACAGCATTAGCATCACCGCGCATGTCATAGCGCGTGAGCGCGACACGGGAAAAATTGTGCTGGACAAAGATGTCCGGGGTTACACGCTGGTGCATGTCGGCAGCGATCTGGCGGATGCGGAACGACAGGCGGCGCCATTGCTGGCGGAAGATTTGGCGCGAAACATCACGGAATTGATCACGGAAGGCGCGTGGTAAAAAATTGAATTCGTCGAAAACATTTTAAGAGGTTGTTCCTGAAACCAAAAAATAAAAACAAATCGAAAATGAAAAAAAATATTCTGAAATCAGCCGTTTACTCAATGGTCGCGCTGGCAATGATCTTTATGCCGGCGTTTTTGCGGGCGCAGGACGCGATGTCCACCAATGCGCCGGCGATGTCGGATCAAACGAACGCGCCGGTGAAAAAGCACCGGAAACATGATTGGCTTGTGTTCAATGGCAAAGTAAATTCGATTGACACGAACGCCATGACTTTGACCGTCGGCGAACGCACTTTTGAAATCAGTTCGGACACCCGGATCACCAAAGACGGCGAGCCGGCAATTTTGTCGGAAGGCATCGTCGGCGATAAAGTTGGGGGCGCTTACAAAAAATCTGATGACGGCAAGCTGACGGCGACGACGATTCATTTCGGAAAGAAAATGAAAAGTAAAAGTTCCGAAATGAACAGTGAGACCAACAGCGTCGGCAAATAAAATCAGTTTTTAACTTCCGGGCGGACGGCAACGTCCGCCTTTTTTATTTCCTCAACGCCGCCACCAACTGGTGAGCCCTTTGGCTTTGGCCTGTGATTGCGGGGCCTGCGATCTTTGGCGAAGCAGCAGACTGCGCGCCGCTTCAAGTTGCATGATAAATTCATCGTAGCTCAAAAAACGGTCGGAAGGATTTTTGGCCATCGCCTTCACCAAGGTGTCGCTCGTGGGTTGGGAAACTTCCGGCACGACCAGATTCGGCGGCGTCAAGGTCGCCTGCACTTGCGCAATGATGACTTCCTCGACCGTGGGCGCGTCGAAAGGAACGTGGCCGGTCAACGCGTGATAAAGCGTCGCGCCCAAACTATACATGTCGGACAAAAATGTTTCCGGCTCGCGTTTGATTTTTTCCGGCGCGACATAATACGGCGTGCCTTCGGTGACGGTGGAAGATTCCTGTTCCGCCTCCACATTTCGCGCGAGGCCAAAATCCACCAGCTTGGGTTCGTTGTCGTAATCGAACAAAATATTTCCGGGCTTGATGTCGCGATGGATCAAATCGTGTTTGAGCGCGAGGTCGAGCGCGGAGGCGATTTTGATTCCGATGTCGAGCACCGCCAGTTCATCCACGCGCGTTTGCTTGTCAATGCGCGTGTCGAGGCTGCCGCGATCCGCCAGTTCCATGACGAGATAGCGCAAAGCATTCCATTCATCGAAAGTGTAAATGTGGATGATGTTGGTGTGATTGAGCCGGGCGCAGGCGCGGGCTTCGCGATAAAAACTTTCCAGCGCGGCATGATCCTCGAGCAATTCCTTCTTCATCAATTTCACCGCCACCAACCGTTCCAGAACGGTGTCCCAGCCGCGATACACCGTGCCGTTGCCGCCCGACGCCACAAAACTGCGCAGCTCAAACTGGCGCAGCGGCATCGGCATCATGATCGGGCGCCCGCATTTGGAGCACGGCACCGTGGCCAGGGGCGCGAGATCGCCGGGAATGAAAACTTTCGTCTCGCACGAATTGCACGTCACCATTTTTAACGCTTTATCGCTCATGCTCGAAATCAATCTAGCACCGCGCCGCAATCCGACAACGATTTTCCATTGCGCAAAATTTCTTTTGACATCCGCCGCCCGTTGGTGTTTCTTATGGGCGATTTAAGAAATGAACACTTTTGTTCCAACATCAAAACATATGCCAGCCAGTGGTCGCCTGTCCCTTTGGATGCGCGACGTCCGCATGAGCGCAATTGGGGGAACAAATTTCTGATGCTTTAACCAAAGATTTTTTAAGACCCGCGATTGCCAGCCAGTCGCGGGTCTTTTGCTTTTTAACCATTAACGAAACTAAAAATATGAATAATAAAACATGGGTGCCGGCCACCTTTGAAGCCGAGACACGGTTCGAGTTGCGGCCCAATCCGGTGGGCGCGCGGGAGACGGAATTTGAGCAACTCAAAAATAAATTGCTCGCCGGGCAACTCGCGGAAATTCCCGCGCCGGAATTGAACGCAGCCTTGCAACGCGCCGCCAACGAAGCCGCCGCGCTGGCGTGGACCACAATTTTTCCATTGCTGGCTTTTCCATTATTGTTTGAGGAAAAAACCGCCGTCGCCCTGCGCCAGGCGCAACGGCAGAGCCGAATTTTTGAAAACAGCCGCGACCTTGTCGCCGCCTGAAAAAATCAAGGGGGAAAAATCAAAAAACGCGCGCCAAATAAATGACGCGCGCTTTCTTGTTCAGGGCGAAATTCTTAATCTCCACCGCCGCTATCGTCGCCGCCGCTCATCTGGCTGATCGCCGAAATCAGCGGCAGGAACATCGCGATCACGATGCTGCCGACGATCACCGCCAGAAACACGATCATGATCGGCTCCAAAAGCGAAGTCATCGCCGCCACGGCATTGTCCACTTCTTCGTCGTAATTGTCGGCGATCTTCAAAAGCATTTCCGGCATCGCGCCGGTTTGTTCGCCCACGTCCACCATGCTCACCACCATCGGCGGAAAAACGCCGGCGCCTTCCATGGGTGCCGTGATGGTTTCACCTTCTTTGACACTTTCATGGATTTTGGCGACCGCGTTGGAAATGATGACGTTGCCCGCCGTTTCCCGCACAATCGTCAATGCCTGCAAAATGGGCACGCCGCTGCTGACCAGCGTGCCGAGCGTGCGCGCGAAACGCGAGATGGCCACCTTGCTGATGACCGGGCCGATGGCCGGCATTTTAAGCTTGAATTTATCCCAAATCAACCGGCCAATTTTCGTCTTTTTTATGATCAACAAAAATATGACCCAGAGCACGATCACGACGCCCATCGTCGGCAAAATATGATTCTTGATCAAATTACTGGCCCCCAGCACAAATAACGTGAACCCCGGCATCTTCATACCCATGCCATTAAACACCTCCTGAAACCTCGGGATGATAAAAACCATCAGCAAAATCAAAATGGCCATTGCCACGATCATCACCGCCACCGGATAAAACAGCGCCGCCTTGACCTTGCCCTTGATTTTCTGCGCCTTCTCGGAAAATTCCGCCAGCCGTTTCAAGACCACTTCCAACACGCCGCCCAATTCCCCTGCCTTGACCATGTTAATAAACAGCCGGTTGAAAACTTTGGGATGCTGCGCCAGGCCTTCAGAAAAAGTGCTGCCGCCCTCGATGGACAATGACAGCTCCCCTAAAATTTTTTTCAACGTTGCATTGCGCTCCTGTTTTTCCAGCACGCGCAAACCGCGCAAGAGCGGCAACCCCGCATCCACCAGCGTCGCCAACTGCCGCGTAAAAGTCGTCAACACTTTCGGCTTCACTCTCCCGCCGAGACCGGGAATTTGGATGTTGATATTGATGCCCTTCTTGCCGCCCGCCTTGGGCGCCGCCTTCACCTTCGTTTTTTTCGCGCCTTTCTCCTGGATTTTTCCCGCTTCAAAAATTTTCGTCGGAAACAACCCCATCTCCTTCACCCGGCCAATCGCCTCATTTTGCGTCGCCACCTCAATCGAACCCTTGGTTTCATTTCCGCGCGCATCCAGCGCGATATAATCATATTTTGGCATAATCAGTTTAATTTATGATTTTTGATTTACGATTTACGATTGGCTGCGGTGACCGACGATTTTTTCAAATCATAAATCGCGAATCATAAATCATCAATCTCTTCTCAAGTATATTTGACAATCTCTTCTATCGTGGTCTCGCCCTCGAAAATCGCACGCAAACCATCTTCGCGCAAGGTAACCATTCCCAATTCCACCGCTTTTTGCCGCACCACCACTGTCGGCGCCCGCTCATTGATGAGCGCGCGGATCGGCTCACTGATGATGAGCAATTCGTAAATCCCCTTGCGCCCTTTGTAACCCGTGTCATTGCAAGTCTGGCAGCCGCGCCCGTAATGAAAAACCTTGTCCCCCAAATCATGCGGCGAAAGATTAAGCATGGATAATTGCTCCTCCGTCGGCTCAAAAGGCGTGCGGCAATTCTTGCAAATCGTCCGCACCAAACGCTGGCCCAACACCGCCATCAACGTTGAAGAAATCAAAAACGGTTCCACGCCCATGTCCACCAACCGCGTGACCGCCCCCGGCGAATCATTTGTATGCAGCGTGCTCAAGACCAAATGCCCGGTCAACGACGCCTGCACCGAGATCTGCGCCGTTTCCAAATCCCGCATTTCACCCACCATGATGATGTCCGGGTCTTGCCGCAAAAAAGACCGCAACGCCTTGCCAAAGGTCATCCCCAACCCTTCATTGATGGCCACCTGCATGATGCCTTCTATATCAAATTCCACCGGGTCTTCCGCCGTCAACAATTTGGAATCAATCGTATTGACCCGGCGCAAACAGGAATACAACGTCGTCGTCTTGCCGCAACCCGTCGGCCCCGTCACCACAAAAATGCCATTGGGCCGCTGGATGACCTCGCTGATAAAGTCATAAACATATTTGGGAAAGCCCAGCGATTCCAGATCCAGATTCACCGACGAGCGATCCAGCACGCGCAACACCACCGACTCCCCAAACTGCGTCGGCAGCGTGGACATACGCAGGTCAACCTGTTTAGCGCCGATCCGATAATTGATGCGCCCGTCCTGCGGCAACCGCCGTTCGGAAATGTTCAAACCGGACATGACCTTCAAGCGCGAAATCACCGGCAACGCCAGATGCTTGGGCGGCGGAGCCATTTCATAAAGCGCGCCATCCACGCGATAACGGATTTTGAATTCCGTTTCAAACGGCTCGAAGTGAATGTCGCTCGCGCGATCCTGCACGGCTTGCTGCAAAACAAGATTGACGAACTTGATGATGGGCGCTTCGTTCGCCAAATCCGTGATCTGTTTTTCGTTTTCACCGGCGGCGGCGGCGTCGCGCGCCAAATCGCTGTCCGCGCCGAGTTCCTTCAAAATATCCGAAAAACTTCCCGTCTCGGTCTGGCCGTAAAGCCGGTCAATCGTCTTGTCAATTTCAGCGGGATCGGCGACGACGATCTGGATTTCGCATTTGGCGGCAAATTGAATTTCATCCGCGCGCGCCGGTTCCAGCGGGTCGGCCAGCGCGACTTGAACAATGCCATTGTTCACCGCGACGGGCACGCACCGATACATTTGCGCGACTCGTGCGGGAATCAGATTCAAAACTTCCGGGGGAATTTCGCGGTCGCGCAGCGAGACAACTTCGGTGCCGATGGCATTGGCCTCGACGTGCAAAATATCGTCCAGCCGCATCAGGCCAAAATCCTGCAAGACCTGGATCGCCGGCGTGTTGGTGCGCTTGATCTCGCCCAGCACGTCCTCGTATTGAAGGTCGTCAACGAGTCCCTGCTCTTTGATGAGCGAGAGCAGCGGGTTGGAAATTTCTTCGGCCATGTCAAAAATTATTTTGCGCCTTTGCCGGCGGCTTTTTGGGCGACGGCTTGCGCCAGGTCGTATTCCTGCAATTTCGCCATGATGGTCGTCGCGTCTTGCGATTTGGTGATGACTTCTTCGCGCGAAATCAGGCCTTCATGGTATTTGTCCATCAGAAAAGAGTCGAGCGTCACCATGCCCCATTTCGAGCCGGTCTGGATGTCCGACTGGATGCGGAAAGATTTATTGTCGCGGATGAGCGCGGCGATGGACGGGGTGTTGATCATGATTTCAAAAATGGCCACGCGGCCCGGCTTGTCAATGCGCGGAACCAGCAATTGCGAAATCACCGCCTGCAACACCGTCGAAAGCTGGATGCGAATCGTCTCCTGCTGGTTTTGCGGAAAAGCGTTCACGAGCCGGTCAATCGTCTTGGCCGCGCCGGTCGTGTGCAACGTGCCGAAAACCAAGTGGCCGGTTTCCGCCGCCGTGATCGCGGATTCAATCGTTTCCAAATCGCGCATTTCCCCGACCAGAATCATGTCCGGGTCCTGGCGCAACACGCGGCGCAAAGCCTCGGCAAAACTCGGCACGTCCACGTGAACTTCGCGTTGCGTGATCAGCGCTTTTTTATGTTTGTGATAATACTCAATCGGGTCTTCAATCGTCACTAAATGCACTTCTTCCCGCGTTTCGTTCACGATGTTCAAGAGCGAGGCGAGCGTGGTGGATTTGCCGGAACCCGTCGGGCCGGTGACGAGAATCAATCCGCGCGGCTTGAACAGAAGTTCTTTCACCGATTCGGGCAGGCCGATCTGCTCGAAACTCAAGAGTTTGTTGGGGATTTGCCGCAGCACGATGCCGAAATTTCCTTTCTCCTTGAAAACGCTCACGCGAAAGCGCGCGACTTCGCCAAAGGCAAAGGCAAAATCTGCGCCGCCATTCTCGCGCACATGCTGGATGTTTTCTTCCGAGGTGATGCTGCGCATGAGTTCCTCGGTGTCTTCGGGCAAAAGCGCGGGGCCTTCCACGCGGTGCAGCGTGCCATGCACGCGGATGGTGGGCGCGCAGCCAACGCGGATGTGCAAATCGGACGCGCCTTCGGAGACGACGAGTTGCAACAGGTCTGACATGGAGTAGGACATAAATAATTAAAGGTAGAAAGGAGAAGGCAGAAGGCAGAAAATTTTTGTATCGCAAATAAAATTTTTGCCCTTCATTATTTTTGTTTCTGCATTCTTCATTCTAAATTCTTTCTTTAAGATTCGTCGCCGACGGTGGAACGGATGACTTCTTCGGGCGTGGTCAGGCCGGCGAGGACTTTGCGGATGCCGTCTTCGCGCAAGGTTCTCATGCCCATTTCCCGCGCGCGCGCGCGCAAAACGGAAGTCGGCGCTTGATCATAAATCAGTTTGCGCGCTTCGTCGTCAATCACAAAGATTTCAAAGATGCCGAAGCGTCCGCGATTTCCCGTGTTGTTGCAATTGGCGCAGCCGCGTCCCTTCATCGGCGTCGCCGTCCGCAACATGTCCGCCGTCAAACCGAGCGCGTGCATTTCCGAATCGTTGGGCACATAAGGCTGGCCGCATTTTTTGCAAATTTTCCGCACGAGCCGTTGCGCCATGAGGCAACGCGTGGAAGATGCGACCAAAAATGGTTTGACTCCCATGTCCACCAAACGCGCCACCGCGCCGGGCGCATCGTTGGTGTGCAGCGTGGAAAAAACCAGATGGCCGGTGAGCGACGCGTTGATGGCAATGCTCGCCGTTTCCACGTCGCGAATTTCACCGAGCATGACGACGTTGGGCGCCTGGCGCAGAATCGCGCGCAGGGCGGTGGCGAAACTTAACCCGACGGTTTCGCTGACTTGCACCTGGTTGATGCCGGCCAGAATATATTCCACCGGGTCTTCGACGGTGATGATTTTGCGGTCGGGACGGTTGATGAAATGGAGGCAGGAATAAAGCGTCGTGGTTTTGCCGGAACCGGTGGGGCCGGTGACGAGTAGAATTCCGTCGGGCAACGCGATGAGCCGCTCGAACGTCTGTTGATCGTCCGTGAAAAATCCAAGTTCAGGCAGACCCAGCTTCAGACCTTCCTTGTCCAAAATACGCATGACGATGCTTTCGCCGTGGTTCGTCGGCAAACAGGAAACACGCAAGTCAATCAGCTTCGTGCCGATCTTGGCCTGGATGCGTCCGTCCTGCGGAACGCGATGTTCGGAGATGACCATGTTTGCCTGAATCTTCAAGCGCGCGATGATGGAAGCCTGCAACCGTTTCGGCGGCGCTTTGACTTCCTGCATCACCCCATCAATCCGATAACGCAAACGAAATCTTTTTTCCAGCGGTTCCAAGTGAATGTCCGACGCGCGCAATTTGAAAGCGTCAATGATGATTTGATTGACGAGGCGGATGAGCGGGGCGTCGGCGTCCACTGAGCCGCCGTCGTCATCCAGCGGGCCGACATGGACTTCGCTTTCTGTCAATTCCTGGATGACGTCGGCAAAGGCCCCTTCTGCCATCGTTTTTTTGTCCGCGCCATAATATCTGTTGAGCGCATTCTCAATGTCCTGCTCCGAGGCAACGCGCAATTCAATTTCCGCATTCAGCAAATGCGTGAGCGAATCAATCGTGTTCAGGTCGGACGGATCGGCAATGGCCACGCCCACCTTGCCGTCCACCTTGAAAATGGGAACCGCGCGATATTTTTTGGCGATGTGGCGCGGGATGATGGAGATGACCTCGTCCTCCAGCTTCAAGCCCGCCAGATTGACCACTTCCGCGCCGAACTGCGCCGCCTTCGCCTGCGTCACGTCCGCCGGTTTGATGACGTGGTTGGCCACCAGCAAATCCACGATGCCCACGCCCGCCGCTTCCGCTTCCGAGCGCGCCTTTGCCACTTGATCGGCATTGGTGAAGCCCAGATCAATCAACAAATCCAATAGATAATCGTCTTTTTCAGCCACGACGTTTTGTCATCGCGAATTTTAATTTTGGAACGCGCAAGAACTTTTCATCTAATGCGGCAAATGTCAATGCAGACTCATGCTTAAACGCAAAAAACTTTGTTTAATTTTTATCGCGGAGTTTTGCCGCCGGATTTTTCCAACGCCATTGAATGAGCAATCGTTCCGGCCGGTTTTTTCTTTTCAAATCGCAACTTGCCTTTCTTTGATAATCGGCTAAAATCTTTGACAGTTCTTTTCCAAAGCCAAGAATTCTTTCATTTTCTTGGCATAGAGTCTTTGCGTTGCGAGGACTCGAATCTCTTTCGAAAATCACGACCAATAATTTTCACGACAAATACCAAGACGCGCGAGTTGCGCGTCTGGCGTGCTTGTCGTGAGGGCATCGCTTGGTCGTGATTCCCTGAAAGAGAGTGCGCTGGGCGCGCTTTCTTCAAGGTTCGCAGGAGGTTCGAGTCCGGGCAAAATGCTCGGATGAAAAATCAAAAAATAAAACTATGAAAGCCATGAAAAGAATTATTGTTAGGCTGATAGTGGGTTGTGTTCTCGCCTGCTGCCTGTCTCTAGTCACACTTCAAACCTTCGCCATCGAAGGTCTTCAAGTCTCGATTCAATCCACCAATGCCGTGCTCTCCTGGCCGAGCGTGGACGACGGCAGCGAGACTTACTTGGTGCAATCTCGGAACACTTTGGGCGCAACCGATTCGTGGGCGACCCTCACCGATAATCTGAATGCTGATTCTGGCACGAACATCACGCATTTTGTTGACCCCAACAGTGTGCCCTATCCTCCGCTCATTGCCGGCAACACCAATGTCGGCTCCATTGACCCGAATGGAACCAATAGTTCCACCGGCACCAACACGTTCTCCTCCACCACCGGCTTTTATCGCGTCGTGCGCGATGGCGCGCATCTATTCGGGCTTACGAATGGCATGATCCTTTCAGGCATGGTCAGTCTTCCCGTGGAACTGGCCAATGCCAGCGGCACGGTTTCGACCCTGAGCCTGACGGAAGATGATTCGCCGGTGGGCAATTCGATCCAAACTGCCCCGCTCGCTGTTCCGCTGGCGTTGATCGTGGACACGACCTTGATGAGCAACGGCGTGCATCAGATTTCAGCGAGCGCGCGATGGGATGACACCAACGGCGGGTTGTGGGAAGCCGATTCACCGCCCGTATCGGTGACCGTCTCGAATGAAATTTCTTATCCCAACTGGATGCCGGAGTTTGGTGAATTGGGTAATTCACTGCTGATTCGGGCGACCTCGGCGCATACAAATACGGATTGGCAGGTTGATGTGTATGACAGTCAGTATCTTTATGTTGGAAGTTTTACCGGCCATACAGATGACGGAGATATTGGAGTTGAATGGAATTTAATTGATTACAATGGCGTGGCGCATACCAACGATAATTTTTTCATCTTTTATATTTCAACCGAATATGTTGACCCCGTCACGCCGCCGATTTACAAACACCTGGAGCAATGGTCTGGTCCGGGCGCGTGGGTGGCGGTCGTTCAACATGCCTGGGATAACTACAATAACTCGGATCTTTTGTATGCTGAACTCAGCGGATTCATCGGCGGAGCAAAACAAGTTAGCTGGCAGGTCAGCCCGCCGGCCTCGGAGGATGATAATGGGAATTGGGACGCTTATGCCCTGAACTACGGTTCTAGTAATCCGCAAGGCAATACTGACTGGCAGGCATTTCGGAATGCCCTTTATAATCCAGATTCACGAAATCTGGTTTATTTCGGGCATGGCGGACCGAATGGACTCGGCTACAATCCGGCGAACACCAATCGTTACATTTCCGCCACTGAAATTGGGAGCGTGTTGCACACGCTTCCTGCCGGACAGACCAATCGCCATTCATTCCGTTTTGTTTTTCTGGATGGATGCAGCACGGCCAAGGGTAGCTTGCCGGAAGCGTTTGGCATGATCCACAGAGAAAATGTCCTGGGTCAAGACTATGCAGATGCGTCCATGCGCTATTCCGCTTTTGTCGCTTGGCCGGAAGACAAAGGGATCGGCTTTGGAGCCAATACCGGACAGATCAACCTCGACCATGTGAATTTTATTACCGGCATTCAAACGGATATGCTGCTGAATGGCCACGGAATAAAAGCTGCCATCCACTATGGAGCCACTCAGCCTGGCGTTAGTGGCTACAATGACGACTCCATGAAAGTTTACGGCTTTTGGGGTTTAACCTTTGGATTGGACAACTATTAATTTATACCAATGTTTTTGATTCATGTTACGGTAGCCTACTCCAATGCCGTGCTGGTAGCGATTCTGCCGCATATATCGGACTGCGCGAAAAAACTGGACTTGCCAATTCCGGCGCCGGTTACCGCCAGTCAAGTTGCCCATTTCAATATTTCGCCGTGGGAGGGTGAAATTGGCGGCGGCCTTTGGTTGACCAATCACTATTTTTTTTCCTTCACATCCGGGTATGTGTCGAGTTTTCGTTCGCCGACCAATTGGTTTAACAATACTTATGATAATTGGGACGACTTGGAATATTTCAAACGTTACCGTGGCAGGGACAACATGACCACCAATGAAGCCATTGAATTGGCGCGTGACTCCTTCCGCAAACTCGGTTACAAGCCGGAAGAATTTCAGGCAGATGGTCCGCCAACAAGTTTTGAGGGACCGATCAATTCCAAACGGCTGGGTCATATGCCCTATTGCCGCATCGAATGGAACAGCCCGAACTCCAAAATCCGAAACTGGCTTGGCTTGGACTCTTACATCCAGTTCGACATTGACATGCAGCGCAAGCAGATTGTGGGGATGAATCTAATAAGCCGAAGATTTTGGCGATCTGATCCCAAAATCACTGTTACGCCGGATTTGGAAACGAATTATCGAAATGCCGGAGTGTTCGGTCAAATGGCATTGATGCAAAGTCGAATGCCTTACGTTCACATGACTCCAGCCTACTCCAATGCCACATTGACGGCCACACTTCCTTATGTAGCCGACTTTACCAAAAAGCTGAATTTGCCAATTTCACAACCATTGATCGGCGATCAAGTTCTTTTATACCTTCCGCCGCTCTACTACACCAACGATGGCTTTAGCTGCACCGTCATGTTGACCAATCATTTCTGGTTCACCTTCCTAGCCGGTTTCGTCACCAAGTTTAGTTCGCCGGATGACTGGTTTGAAGAAAGTCAGACAAAAACAAATTGGGCAGCATTCGATCAAAATTGCCTGACCACGAACGAAGCCATTGAATTCGCCCGCGATGCCTTCCAACAATTGGGCTACCATCCGGAAGATTTCCACTTGGACAATCCACCCACCAGTTTTGAAAATGCGGTAGACAAGAAAAATGAGCGTTACGCCTATTGCCGCATGGACTGGGAAAGCTCGGACGAGATGCAAACGAACGTTTACCAAATCCAATTCGATATAGATTTGTTACGAAAGAGGATTGTCGGAGCGACTTTAATCGGCAAGAAATTCGTGCGGCCGCTTCCGAAGATAGATGTCGTGCCGGAACTGGAATCGGATTATCGCAGGCATATTTCAGGCAAGATGTTTATTCGCGCGAAGGCCCCTGATTTAATCCGCACATCCAACCCGTCGTTGACACATCTGAAAAAATCATCGCCCGGCATTCAAACGAACCCGGCTGCACCGCCGGTTCGATAAAAGTAAAGTTCCATGAAAATTTCCGCCGCCCCTGCAATGCACCGCTATCGCTTCGTGTGGCTGGATGATTGCGACCTATTGGCCAATTAAAATGGAATGAATACAACGGCTATGGCGATGTTACGTGGTCGTTTAACTGGTTGAATCAGATGCAGGTTTTTGGATATTACGATTTGCATTTTGGCCAGTATAACAATTAAAAAAATCCAGCGTGAATTAGATGAAGCTTTCTCGTCAAACCGTTGTTTGGCTTTTCACGATTTTAATCATCGCGGTCGTGGGCGCGTGCATTCCGTGGCATCAAATCTGGCACCGGGTGAAAGTTCCCGTCTTGATTCAATGTTTCCGGCATGGCCCTGCGGCAACGCGCGGATATGCGGCGATATTTTTGGCGCACTCGGACGGCGACCCAGAGATGATTATATCGGTCTTACTGCGTGGCCTTAAAGATAAAAACCCCGGCGTCCGCGAAATGACAGCGATTGCTTTGGGAGATATTCATCAAGACCCGGAGCGTGTCGTGCCCGCATTGCTGGACTGCATTAACGCGGAAACCAACGGGCCTTCTCTAGTTCCAATGTATGGATTCCATGCCATTGGACATTTCGGCACAAACGCCGGGCCGTGGTCGCCGATTCTGCTTGGGATGATTGAATCCAATGGTTTCAATAGTTGGCCGAGGGATGGGAAATGGACGCTCAATAAAATAAATCCTGAAATGGGCAAGCCATTGATTGATAAATATAATGCCGAAATCAGCAATCATCAGGCACAAGTGCAGCTTGAATATCTCGAAAAGCAGCGCAGAAAAGCTTTGATCGCGACCAACGCGCCGCTGGCAAAACCATAACCGCGAAAATTATGCTGCAACTCATCCACATGACGGCAACCTATTCCAACGCGATGCTGGTTGCTCTTCTTCCTCATTTTTCTGAATGCGCCAAACAACTGGACCTGCCAATAGCCCAACCTGTCACCGCAGATCAAGTCGCTCATTTCAGTCCAAGTCCTTACAAGGATTCTATCGGCGGCGCTATATGGCTGACTAATCACGATTGGTTCGTTTTTAATAACGGTTTCGTGCGTGGCTTTCGTTCGCCAGACGATTGGTTCACGATGGCCGACGAGTATTGGGATCATTTGGAGCGTTACGTCGGCAAGGACAACATGACCACGAACGAAGCCATTGAATTGGCGCGTAATTCTTTTCGCAAACTCGGCTATAAGCCGAAA
>DATCEV010000033.1:0-23043 GCA_036509895.1 Verrucomicrobiia bacterium | reverse complement strand
CCCAGGAACGATTGTGAAAGAAGAAACCAAAAGCATGGAAGGCGTCGTCGTGCGCGGCGTCGCGCTCGACAAAAATCAGGCCAAGGTCACGCTCGTCGGCGTGCCGGACAAACCCGGCGTGGCCGCGAAAATTTTCAAGGCCCTCGGTGACGCGACCGTGAACGTGGACATGATCGTCCAGAACATCAGTCACGGGTCTTTGCAGACGGCCACCAGCGCGCGCGCGACAGATTTGACCTTCACGATGGACAAGCCGGATTTGCTCAAGGCGCAAAAAGTCATTGAAGGTTTGAAAAAAGAAATCGGTTTCAAAGAAGTCATCACCGCCGAAAAAATCGGCAAGCTTTCCATCGTCGGCGTCGGCATGAAATCGCACACGGGCGTCGCCGGAAAACTGTTTGAAACACTCGCGCAAGCCGGCGTGAACATTGACATGATCTCGACGAGCGAAATAAAAATTTCCGTCGTCATTGACCTCGCGAAAGGCGAAGCGGCGACGAAGGCGGTTCACGCGGCGTTCATTGGATAAAAAAATTCCGATAGAAATTGCAATTTGATTTCAACAAGCCCTTCAATGTCGGAATTGCAACTGCTTGCTGACTTTCGACAGTCGTTTTCCCCAATCGCCTTTGTGCGCCAGCGGGTCGGCGTCCGTGCCCTAAAGTTTTTTCACCATCTCGCGCTGCGGCACGAACCGCATGTTTGCGTTGCGCTTGGCAAGATAATTCGCAGAAAAAATAAATTTTTTTTGACGGAAAAAAGTGCAATTTCGCATTGTGATCAACGGCGGATTTTTTTATTATTATTCGCAATCCGTCGGCGGTTTGACTGACGCAGGCATTCTCAATTTATGGCGAAAAATTCTGATTCATCCGAAGAACAAAAAGTTCCCGCGAGCGGGGCGATCAAGGCGAGTTACGGCTCGGCGCAACTTGGAAAACTGGAAGGTCTCGAAGCCGTCCGCAAAAAACCGGGCATGTATATCGGCGGCACGGACGAGCGCGCGCTGCATCATTGCGTCTCGGAAGTGTTGGACAATTCCGTGGACGAACATCTCGCGGGTCATTGCGATAAAATCGAAGTGACGATTCATG
The DNA here is from genome assembly GCA_036509895.1 of Verrucomicrobiia bacterium. Classification (GTDB taxonomy): domain Bacteria; phylum Verrucomicrobiota; class Verrucomicrobiia; order Limisphaerales; family UBA11358; genus UBA11358. The sequence continues at coordinate 21,949 of DATCEV010000033.1, read as the reverse complement.
TGGACGGTTCGCTGTCGGTGCACGACAACGGGCGCGGGATTCCGGTGGACATTCATCCGCAATATAAAATTCCCGGCGTGGAAATGGTTTTGACGACGCTGCATTCGGGCGGCAAATACGGGCAGGGCGGATATAAATTTTCCGGCGGCACACACGGCGTCGGCGCGAAATGCGTGAATGCGGTGAGCGAATGGTTTGAAGTGGAAGTCTCGCGCGGCGGTGAAATTCATCACATGGAATTTGAGCGCGGCAAGACGGTTCAGAAATTGCACGTCATCGGCAAAGCGAAAAACACCGGCACGTTGATCACGTTCATGCCCGACCCGGAAATTTTTCGCGAAACGACGGAATTCAAGGCGGCCATCATTTCGCAGCGTTTGCGCGAACTGGCGTTTTTGAATTCGGGTTTGGAAATTACTTTTCTGGACGAACGCCAGCCGGACGCGAAGCCGGAAGTTTTTTATTATCGGGACGGCATTGAGCAGTTTGTCCGGCAATTGAACAAGAATAAGGAGCCGTTGCATCCGAAGCCGATTTCGTTCCGCAAGGAGACGACGGAAGACAATGACGGAAAAACAATCGAGGTGCACGTCGAGGTCGTGCTGCAATACAACGACAGTTACAACGACCAGGTGCTTTGTTACACGAACACGGTTTTCAATCCTGACGGCGGCGCGCATTTGAGTGGGTTCCGCAGCGCGGTCACGCGCGCGATCAATCAATACTCGAAGTCGAACGAGTTGCTGAAGGAAAAGGACCCGCAAATCACCGGCGACGACGTGCGCGAAGGTTTGACGGCAGTGATCTCGGTGAAGCACAGCGACCCGAAATTTGAATCGCAGACGAAAGTGAAATTGCTTTCGCCGGAAGTGGAAAAGATCGTCGGCTCGGTGACTTACGAAGGGTTGATGACTTATTTTGACGCGAATCCGCCGGTCGCAAAAAAAATAATTGATAAGGCGCTCAACGCGGCGCGGGCGCGTGAAGCGGCGCGCAAGGCGCGTGAAGCGGTTCGCAAAAGCGCGCTGACGGGCGGAGGGCTGCCGGGGAAATTGGCGGATTGTTCTGACCGCGATCCGGTCAACACGGAACTTTACATTGTCGAGGGCGATTCCGCCGGTGGTTCGGCCAAGCAAGGGCGCGACCGGAAATTTCAGGCGATTTTGCCGTTGCGCGGAAAATTGATCAACGTGGAAAAGGCGCGGCTGGACAAAGTTTTGCAGAACACAGAAATCCGCACGATGATCACGGCCATCGGCACGGGCATCGGCGACGGTGAAGGCGAGGGCGCATTTGACATCGCCAAATTGCGCTATCACAAAATTATCATTATGACGGACGCGGACGTGGACGGCTCGCACATCCGCACGTTGCTATTGACGTTTTTTTACCGGCAAATGCCCAAGCTTATCAAAGACGGTTTTGTTTATATCGCGCAGCCGCCGCTTTACTCGGTCACACGCAAGAAGAAAACGGATTACATTGACGACGACGCGCAGTTGAATCGTATTTTGCTGCAAAACGGCACGGAGGAAGTGCGTTTGAAAAATCTCGCGGATGGGCGCGAAATTCCGCCGAAGCAATTGGAAGAAATGTTGACGTTGCTGGAATCGCTGGACAAATACGCGACGTTCATCCGGCGGCAGGGCGGAGATTTTGGCGATTACGTCGAGAAACGAAGTCAGCAGGGAACTTTTCCGATTTTTCTCATCAAGGTTCGCGAGGGCAATGACGAAAGCGTTCATTATTTTGAAGACCTTGACGCGGTGCAAAAGTTCAAGGACAAAAATCCCGACCTTTACGGCGAAAATGACGCGAAGGAAAAAGCGGAAAAAAACCGGACGCAAACGCGCCGCGCCATCGAGGCGGACTTGCATCTCGAAAGCAAAGTCATCGGCGATTTGCTGGGCAAACTCGGTAAAAAAGGTTTGGCCGTGGATCATTATGCGGCGCAGGACAAGCCGCTGTTTGAATTGATTGAAGGCGAAGGCGAAAAAGTGACGGTCACGCCGTTGTTTTCGATTCCTGAAATTTTGGCGAGTGTCAAAGCCGTCGGCAAAAAAGGAATTCAAATGTATCGCTTCAAAGGTCTCGGCGAAATGGATGCCAAGGAACTTTTTGAAACAACGATGAATCCGACCGCGCGCAAATTGTTGCGTATCGAACTCACCGACGCCGTCGAAGCCGAGGAAATGTTCGTGCGGCTCATGGGCGATGAAGTTGAGCCGCGCCGCCAGTTTATTCAAGACAACGCTCTTAATGTGCGGAATTTGGATGTTTGAGAAAAGAGTTGACAATGTGGTCACACGTGACTACATTGGGTGCATGAAGAAAGAAATACCATTATACAGGCAGCGCAAACCGGCGTTGAAGATGAGGGCGGAATCTTCCGGGCCAATGGTGATGCGCGAAGTTGCGACCATGCCGAGCATCGGCCAGATCATCAGCGTGCGCGCGGCCAAGGCGCATTTGTCGGCGTTGTTGGAGTTGGTGGCGGGCGGGCGGGAAATCACCATCACCAGCGATGGCGAGCCGAAGGCCGTGTTATCGCCAGTAGGAAAACACAAGGCGCGAAAAATTTTCACCGGCACGTGGGAACATCTCAAGAAAATGCCGGTGCAAACCGAAGGGCCGTTCGCCGACGAGATCATTCGCGCTGATCGCGATGGGCGTGGCTGGTAAAACGACGATGTATCTCGATTCCTGCATCATTGTCAAACTGGTCAGCCATGAGCCGGACAGCGCGGCGTATCATGCAATCGTGGCCGGACAGCCTGTCGTGACCTCTGAATTGGCGATTGCAGAAGTGCGTTCCGCCTTGTTCACCAAAGAACGGACGGAACGCATTTCGCATCAGGCGCGATTGACTGGCTGGCATTTGTTTCAGGAAAAAATCCGCCAGCAGGAATTTGTTTTACTGCCGTTAAGTCGCCAGGTGATTGAACGCGCTGGCGCCGTTATAGAGCAATGTCATCCCGACGTTGCCTTGCGGACGCTGGATGCGATTCACATCGCCACGGCGGAACTCAATGGCGACACCATGTGCAGCAGCGATGGGCGCGTGTGTGGAGCCGCCGATTTTATCGGACTGTTATTAACTCCGCCGCCAAAAAAATAAAATTTATCATGCCTGAAGAAACTGAATCCAATGCGTCGCACCAAAGCGGCGGCGCTTATACTGTCGGGGAAAAAATCTCCAAAATCAATGTCGCGGACGAAATTAAAAATTCGTTTCTCGATTATTCCATGTCTGTGATCATTTCGCGCGCATTGCCCGACGTGCGCGACGGATTGAAACCTTCGCAACGCCGCATTCTTTACGCGATGCACGAACTCTCGCTGTTTCCCGGGCGCAAACATTATAAATGCGCGAAAATCTGCGGCGACACTTCGGGCAATTACCATCCGCACGGCGAAGCGGTGATCTATCCGACGCTCGTGCACATGGCGCAACCGTGGGCGATGCGCGAAAAACTCGTGGACGGCAAAGGCAATTTTGGTTCCATCGAAGACGATCCGCCGGCGGCGATGCGTTACACCGAAGCGCGGCTGACGCATCTGGGTGCGGCGCTCATGCAGGACATGGATCGGGACACGGTGGATTTCGTTCCCAATTACGACGAGCGCATGACCGAGCCGACCGTTTTTCCATCGGCGTTTCCGAATCTGCTCGTCAACGGCGGCACGGGCATCGCCGTCGGCATGGCCACCAACATGGCGCCGCACAATTTGGGCGAAGTCATTGACGGCATTTGCGCGCAGATTGACGACCCGAACGTCACCATCAAGCAGTTGATGAAATTCATCAAAGGCCCGGATTTTCCAACGGGCGGAATGATTTGCGGCGTCGAGGGAATTAAAAATTATTTTGAAACGGGCAAAGGCAGCATCAAATTGCGCGGGCGCGTTGGCTCGGAAGAATTGAAGGGCAATCGCGAACAACTCGTCATCACGGAAATTCCATTCAATGTGAACCGCGCGGCGTTGGAGCAAAAAATCGCCGAATTGGTGAACGAAAAAGTCATCACGGAAATTTCCGCGATGCGCAACGAATCCGACGAGCACACGCGGCTCGTGATGGAACTCAAGCGCGACGCAAATCCGAAGGTCGTCATCAATAATCTTTACAAGCACACGCAGCTTGAAGTTTCGTTCAGCGTCAATTCGCTCGCGATTGATCACGGCAAACCGAAAACGCTCAATCTCAAGGAACTCATTCAATGTTACATCGAGCATCGCCGCGAAGTCATTCTGCGCCGGACGCGCTTTGAATTGCGCAAGGCCGAGGAACGCGCCGAGTTGCTCGAAGGTTATCTGATTGCGCTCGCAAATCTGGACGAATTCATCGCCATCATCCGCAAATCCAAAACCCGCGATGAAGCGCGCGTGAAATTGCTCGCGTTCGAGTGGACGCAAAAACAAGTCGAGCGTTGGGGAATTTTGATCCGCAACGAAGAACGCCTTCAGGCCGGACGTTACGCGCTGACCGAACGGCAGGTGGACGCGATTCTGGAATTGCGCTTGTATCAATTGACTGCGCTGGAAATTGACAAAGTCGAGGGCGAATACAAGGAATTGCTCGAACGCATCAAGGATTTGCTCGACATCCTTGCGAAAGAATCACGCGTGATGACCATCATTAAAAGTGAATTGAAAGTCATCAAAGAAAAATACGCCACTCCGCGGCTCTCGCAGATCGTTCCCGACGAAGGCGAGATCGCCATCGAAGATTTGATTGCCAACGAAGGCGTCATCATCACGCTCACGCACAACGGCCTCATCAAGCGCACGAATGTTTCGAGTTATCGCGCGCAGCGGCGCGGTGGCAAAGGCGTCATCGGCATGACCACGCGCGAGGCCGCGACCGAAGCCGAAGTGGACGATTTCATCGAACATTTGTTCACCGCCAGCACGCACGATTATCTGATGTTTTTCACGAACACCGGACGCGTCTATGTCGAGCGCGTTCACGAAATTCCCGACATGGGGCGCGCGGCGAAAGGCCGGAGCATCGCGAACATTTTGGAATTCAAGGCCGGCGAAAAAGTCGCCGCGCTCATCCGCATTCTTTCCAAGACCGACGCGAACAAGGAAGATGTGACTTGGAATCAGTCCGGCGAATTATTTTTCGCCACGCAACAAGGCACCGTGAAAAAAACTTCGCTCAACGAATTTTCCAACGTCCGCAAAGGCGGCATCATCGCCATTGGCATTGATCCGGGCGACACGTTGATTGACGTGAAACTGACTCGTGGCAGCGCGGGCGACGGCGATCCCGGTGACGGCGTTGTTTTGATTACGCGCGACGGCATGAGCATCAGTTTCAATGAGTCGGACGTGCGTTCGATGGGCCGCGCCGCCACCGGTGTGCGCGGAATTAATTTGGAAAAAGGCGATGCCGTGGTTGCTTCCGCCATTGTTGTTCCCGATGCTACTTTATTGGTCGCCGGCGAAAATGGCATCGGCAAGCGCACGGACTTTGGCGAATACCGCCGCCAATCGCGCGGCGGCAAGGGCATCATCACGATGAAGACGAATGAAAAAACCGGCGCGGTCGTTGGCGCGCTGACCGTTCGCGATACGGATGAAATCATGTTGATCACCGTCGGCGGCCAGATGGTTCGCATTCCGGTTCAGGGAATTCGCGAAGCCGGGCGCAACACGCAAGGCGTCAAGCTCGTCAACCTGGCCGACAAAGATAAACTTCAAGCCATCGCGCAAGTCATCGGCGAGGACAAGGAAGATTCTGCTGTTGAAGAAAAATAATTGTAGGAGCCGAGGTGACGAGGCTCTGATCAATTCGTTTTTGAAATGAGACTCCTTACGTCGTCTCCTACTTTCTTACGGCGCGAGCCGTTCGAGTTTCCAAAAATCATTTTTTTGGCGCGTATATTGAAAACGGTCGTGCAAACGGCTGGGACGGCCCTGCCAGAATTCAATTCGTTCCGGCTTCAGCACATAACCGCCCCAATTTGGCGGCAACGGAATTTCGCCCGGAAATTTTTTATCCATTTCGCTCCGTTTGTGTTCGAGGGCCGCGCGGTTTTCGACAACATCGCTTTGGTTTGAAGCCTGCGCTGCCAACTGGCTGCCGCGCGGACGCGATTTGAAATAATTTTCCGAATCCGCGCGCGAAATTTTTTCCGCCAAACCGGCAATGCAAACCTGCCGTTCCAATTGCTGCCAGTAAAAAACCAGCGCCGCGTTTGGATTTTCCGCCAGCTCGCGCCCTTTGCGGCTGCCGTAATTCGTGAAAAAAACAAAGCCGCGCTCGTCCAATCCTTTGAGCAAAACAATTCGCGCGGAAGGTTTGCCGTTTTTATCAGCCGTTGCGAGCGACGCCGCGTTCACGTCAATTTCCTTTTGCGCGAGAGCTTCCGCCGCCTGTTCAAACCATTTTCGGAATTGTGCGATGGGATTGGCGTCCAAATCCGCGCGGCACAAACCGCCGAAAGTATATTCGCGTCTGATGTCGGCGACGTTCACAAGTTTTTAATTTTGAATTTTCAGTTTTAAGTTTTGCGGAAATTACGCGGAAGATTTTAACTTAAAATTAAAAATTAAAAACTTAAACTACATCGCGCGAAACGCCGTCAAGCCGAGGATTAAAATGAAAAGCCCGAAGGCCAGCCGGATGGCGCTGCCGGTTTTGACGCGCGTTTCATTCGCCGTCAACCAGTTCAAGATGTCGCGCAATTTCCACGGCGTAATCGTGAACCAGATTCCCAGGACAATCAAAACGTAAGCCCAAAGTTGGATGATCAAAACCCAGTGCGAGTCGCCCAAATGCGGACGGCCTGTGTCCAGCATTAGTTTTCCCAGCAACAACGCCACGACCGCCAGTCCGCGCACCGCGAGAAAATCTTGGATGAAAACGCACGCCAAAATTCCAACGGCGGCGAACGCCAGCATCATGTAAGGTTTGAAAGCCGAAAAATCCGCGATGGGTTCGCTGTTCACATTCCACAAAAACCAAGCCGTGCCGAGCAGCATCAAAAAAATTCCGGCGTTGAGATTGCGCGGAAACCGGCGCGCGACAGCGGCAAATTTCTGCGGATTGGCGAGTCCGTAAATTTGCGGCACGCTCATGCCGACGCCGAGCAGAATTGAAAGCAAAGACAATTTCATTTTAGAAAAGCTGACTGTGAATTACACACGCGATGGTGGCTGGGGGCGGAATCGAACCGCCGACACAAGGATTTTCAGTCCTCTGCTCTACCGACTGAGCTACCCAGCCAATCGCGGTCGCCTATTCAACTTGTCGGAATGCTTTTTGGCAAGGCGTAAAGTTAAACCGATGAATCAAAATTTGTCAGTTGAACGCCGAGTTTCAAAAGTTTCTGCGCGTCGGAATCCGATTTTGCTTCGGCATAAATCCTCAAAATCGGTTCTGTGCCCGAGCCTCGCAACATCAGCCAGGAAGAATCCTGCGCCACAAATTTTACGCCGTCGAACGTTTTCACGCCGACCAGCGGCGAGCGCAATAATTTAGCCGGCGGATTTTTTTGCAAAAATTCCATGAGCGCGGCGCGTTTCTCCAATGGAAAATGCGTGTCAATCCGGCCATAACGATGCGGGCCAAATTGTTTTTCGAGTTTCGCCAGAATTTTATTCACGGAAATTTTTTCTGTCGCCAGCAATTCCAAAAGCATGAGTCCGGCGGCGATGCCGTCGCGCTCGGGAATGTGGCCGGGAAAGCCGATGCCGCCGCTTTCTTCCGCGCCGAGCAGCACGCCGCCTTTGAGCATTTCCGCGCAAATATATTTGAAGCCGACGCCGGTTTCGACGAGCGGCAGATTGTAAGCCGCGCACATTTTGTCCACCATCGAAGTCGTCGTCAGGGCTTTGACGACGCGTCCGGTCTGTTTTCGATTGACGATAAAATGATGCAGCAACAGGCAAATGATTTGGTGCGTCGAAAGATATTTGCCGCGACCGTCCATGCCGCCAACGCGGTCTGCGTCGCCATCGGTCACGAGACAAATGTCGTGCGGATGTGCGCGCAAAAATTTTTGCGTCGGACCGTAATTTTTTTCAATCGGTTCGGGATTGATGCCGCCGAATAAAACGTCGTGCGCGCCATTCAGCGTCGTGACTTGACAACTCGTGCCCGCAAGAATTTTTTCAAAACAACCCGCGCCGACCCCGAACAAAGCATCGTGCGCGAAACGCAGTTTTGATTTTGCGATGAGTTTGAAATCCACCAGTTTTTTCAACGCGGCATAATGCGCCGGGCGAACGTCGTCGAGATTTACGATTTGCGATTTACGATTTACGATTTGCTTCGGCGCATTCACATCCAAAAAACTTTCGACGGCTTTGCATTCTTCGGAACTGCTGGAGCCGCCGTAAAACGATTTTAATTTGAAGCCGTTGAAAATCGGCGGATTGTGGCTGGCGGTAATCATCACGCCGCCGACGGCGTTCAGATTTTTTACGGCGAAAGAAACGGAAGGCGTCGGCGTTGGCTCCGACGTGAGAATGACTTGAAAATTATTTGCCGCAAAAACTTCGGCGGTGATTTGAGCGAATTTATCCGAAAAAAACCGGCGATCAAAACCGACGACGACTTTCAATTCGCGCCCGAAAACTTTGGACTTTGGACTTTGGACTTCAGACTTCCAAAAGTCCGCCGTGGCCTGCGCGACGCGCGCGACGTTGGCAAAAGTGAAGTCTTCCGCGATGACCGCGCGCCAGCCGTCGGTTCCAAATTTGATTGGTGACACGCGCGGAGTCTGACAAAACAATTTCTTCCTGCCAAGCGTGGGCGCGCAAAAATAATTTCGGAAATTTTACGCGGCTTTTCTTTTGGCCGGTTTGGATTTGGCCTGGGTTTCTTTGAGGCTGCGTTGAAGCACGGAAACGAGGTCAATGACGTTCGTCGGCTTTTTCGCTTTTTTGGGCGCGGGCAATGATTTATCGCCGCTCGAAATTTTCTTCTCGATCAATTTTTCCAGCGCCTCGTGATAATCGTCGTGATACATTTCCGGTTTCCAATCCGTCGTCATGCTTTCAATCAATTGCGCGGCCATGTTCATTTCCGGTTTGCTCGCGCTTTTTGCCATCGGCGCCTTGATTTCGGAAGCGTCGCGCAATTCCTCGGGAAAGTGCATGAGTTCGAGCATCAAAGTGTTTTGCTGCGCTTTGATCGCCGCCAGATGCTGGCGGACTTTGATGACGACTTTGGCGATGCCGATTTTTTTCGAGGCGGTCAAAGCCTCGCGCAACAGCACATACGCTTTGTCGCCGCCTTTGCCGGCTTCCATGAAATACGGTTTGTAGAAGAGCAGGGGATTGATTTCTTCGAGTTCGACAAAATTGATGATGTCCACCGTTTGCGTCGCTTCCACGTCCGCGCGCGCGAAATCTTCATCCTTGATGACGACGAATTTCCCTTTTTCGTATTCGTAACCTTTGACGATTTGATCCCACGGAACTTCTTTGCCGTCCGCTTCGGCGACGCGTTTGTAATCAATCGGGCTTAAATCGGACGCGCGCAAAAGTTTGAATTGAAGCTCCTCGCGGCGCGTGGCCGGATAGAGTGAAATGGGAATGGAAACGAGGCCGAAGCTGATGGTGCCTTTCCAAATCGCGCGCATAAATTATTTCAAGCTGAAAAACGGAAGGTGAGATCGTTTGATTCAGTCCGGCTTGTTTCGTTTCGACGTTTAACTTTCGGAACCCACAAACTTTTCCACATCACTGTCTCACCTTCCAGTGATTTGGTTATAGCTTTAACCTTGCCACGTTTCTGAAGGGTAATTTACAAGGATTTTTCAAAGGCGTGATTTTGAATTATGCAAAATGATCAAACGGATTTTGCAAATTGCATTTTGAAACTTTATGGCGCTCTCAATTCGGAAATGGCCAGAACATTTTCCAAAGCCTGCATGTGAATCGGTTTGGTCAGGTGCGACACGAAACCGGCGGCCAGGCTGCGGTCAATGTCCTGTTCCATTCCATAACCAGTGAGGGCGATGCCTTTCAATCCGTAAAGGTCGCGCAATTCGGCCATCAAATCGTTGCCGCTGCCATCGGGCAAACCGATGTCCGAGATCACAAAATCGAATTTTTCGCGGGCGGCGATGGCGCGCGCCTCGGCAATGGAAGCGGCGGGACGAATTTTGTAATGGCGGCGCATCAACAAATTCGTGAGCGCATTGCGCGTCGGCTCATGGTCTTCCACGAGCAAAATGCGCTGGCCGCGAGTTTCAGATTTTTTCTGGATTTCCGAATCTTCCGGGCCGCGCGGCCCGGGAATTTCTTTTTCCGTTGCCAGCGGCAATTCGATGGCGAAGGTCGAGCCGCGATTGCGGCCTTCGCTGGCGGCGCGAATGTGGCCCAAATGCAATTGGATCAATTGCCGCGAAATGGCGAGTCCCAAACCCAGGCCGCCGAAACGGCGCGAAATGTCGGCGTGGTCGCCCTGCGAAAACGCGGCAAAAACGCGATCCAATTCTTCCGGCGTCATGCCGATGCCGGTGTCCGTGACTTTCACGCCCATTTTTCCGCCGTCGGAATAAGTTTCCACGATGATTTTTCCGCCGCCGGGCGTGAATTTCACGGCATTTTTGATCACGTTCCAAAAAACTTGCTGGAGGCGCACGGCGTCGCCATGAATCGTATGCGTTTTCGCCTTCAAATTAAGCATGAGTTCAAGGCGCTTTTCATTCAGCTCGCTGCGGACGTTCGCGATGGCGTCCTGCAAAATCAGGCGCGCGTCCAAAACCTGTAGGTTTAGAGTCAGCTTGCCGCAGGTGATGCGCGTCATGTCCAGCAAATCGTCAATGAGCCGCGCTTCGAGTTCGATGTTTTTGCGGATGATTTCAAAATTCGTGCGCACGCCCGGCGGCAATTCCTGATCGCGCGCCGAATCGCTGGCGATCAACAGAACGGGATTGAGCGGCGTGCGCAATTCGTGCGAGAGCGCGGCGAGAAAATCATCTTTGGCGCGATTGGCCGCTTCCGCCAACTGGCGCGCGGCTTTTTCCCGCACAAAACTTTCTTCCAATTTTTGCTCGGCATGTCGGCGTTCGGTAATGTCGCGGGCGATGGACGACGCGCCGATGATTTTTCCGTGAAGGTCTTTGACCGGCGAGACGGTCAGGGAAACATTGATCAACGTGCCGTCTTTTTTGCGGCGGATGGTTTCGTAATGTTCCATGCTCTCGCCGCGCTGGATGCGCGCGAGGATTTTTGGCTCTTCATCGGGACGGTCAGGCGCGATCAAAACCGCGATGGATTTGCCGACCAATTCCCCGGGCGCGTAGCCAAAAATTTCCGCCGCGCCTTGATTGCAGCTGATGATTTTTCCCGTCAAATCTTTGCCGATGATGGCGTCGTCGGAAGATTCGACGATGGCCGCGAGCCAGCGATTGACTTCCTCCGTCTGTTTCCATTCGGTGATGTCTTCGATGGAAAGAAAAATCATGGGCGCCGCGCCGGATTTTTGTTCCAGCCGCCGGGCATTGAGCAGCATCATGCGCCGGCCAATCGTTGGAAAAACATGCATGACTTCAAAATCTTTCAGGACCGATTTGCCGGAAAAAATTTCCGTGAGCAATTGGCGCAGGCCGGGAATGTTCCACTGGCCGTTGTTCAATTCATAAATCAAATGGTTTTCAGTTTCAGCTTTGGCGACCTGAAATTTTTCACAAAAAGCGTCGTTGGCCATTTTAATATGCAAATCGAAATCTAAAACCAGCAAGGGCGAGCGCGTCATTTCGGCAATCGCGGCGAAGTAATCCCCAAAATTTGAAACGGAGGTGGAGGCGGGTGAATTTTTGGAAGCAGAACTCATGTAATAAAATGTATTCTGGCACAAACGGCGCTACTTGCGAATAAAATTTATTTTACGATTTTCAAGTGCGCCGCCGAAATCGCAGCCAGAGAAAGCAACCGCTTAAAAGAATGGCGGCAAAATCCAGCCACGTCGTGTAATTCCATTGAAAGGATGCCCGGGCAATGGCGCTGGGCGGACGAACCCTTGGAATCAATCCGCACGCGCCAAACAGCAAGTCCACGATGATTCCCGCGCCAACCATCGAAACAAACAAAATCGCAGTGATATAAATGGCGGCTCTGGTTCCGTAGTATTTTCGATAAATAAAAATCAGCGGAAGGATGATCAAGTCGGCGTAAATAAAAGAAAGGACGCCGCCAAAACTGATGCCGCTGGACCAAAGCAAACCCGCCAGCGGAATGTTGCCGACGGAACAAACGAAAGACGCCACCGCGATCAACGGCCCGACCACGGCATTTTCAATCAGGCGCAAAAAATTATTTCCGTGCGCGATGAATAATTTTTTCCACCAGTCATCGGGAACCAGCGCCATCAAAAATCCAGCGATGAGAAAGCCGAGGAGAATTTCCTTCCACAACATCGAAACGTCCATGACAAAAGCGTCGGCCACGCGCCGCCAATTTTTGCCCCGCCTGATTTTTTTCAGGAACGGCTCGTCGTTTTTTTCCGCGTGATGAGGCCCGTGCGAATGGCCGCCGGATTTTTCTTCATCGTCATTATGCGCGCGCGCTTCCGCCACCAAACTTTCCGGCAAAGTCAATTTCACCAGCAACCACATGATGGCGATCAAAATGAAGGCGCCGACGATTTCCGCCAGAAGAAATTTCCAGCCGAGCAGCAGGCAGAGAATGAATGCGAGTTCGAGCACGAGATTGGTCGAGGCAAACATGAAGGCGAGCGCCGGCACGAGCGCCGCGCCTTTTTTGAAAACGGTTTTGGCCGTGGCCGCCGCCGCGTAGGAACAGGACGAACTCACCGCGCCAAAAAATGTCGCCAGCGCGACTTCGCGGAACCCGGCGCGGCCCAGGCGTTTTGTGATTTGTTCATTTCGCAAAAAAACTTGGAGGCCGGCGGACAGGCTGAATCCAAAAACCAGCGCCCAAAGCGTTTCCCAAAGCATCGCGGCGGCATGATATAAACTTTGCCAGAGCCAGGTCATGTTTTTGAGTCTCCGCTTTTATTTGGATTTGTCGAATTTATCGTTTTATTTTTCGGATTTCGCATTGGTAATATATGCGCCGCGCGCCGCGACAACCAAAATTTCCTGAAAAATCTTCTTGCGCGGAAAAGTTCAGTTGCTATATTCCGCGTCCGCTTTGTGAAATCGAAAGCGGACATTTAATTAAACCATAACTATAAAATTGCTCTTTCTATGGCCTCACAACGCATACGAATCCGACTGAAGGCTTTTGACTTTCGGGTCATAGATCAGTCCGCGCGCGAAATCGCGGACACCGTCAAGCGCACCGGCGCGCGCGTCGCCGGGCCGATCCCATTGCCGACCCGCATCGAGAAATTCACCGTCCAACGCTCGCCGCACTCCGATAAGAAATCGCAGGAAACTTTCGAGCAACGCACCCACAAACGGCTGATTGACATTCTCGATCCGACCGCCAAGACCGTGGATGAATTAAAAAAATTAAATCTGCCCGCCGGCGTTGATATTACGATTAAAATTTAAGAAATAAAATCGCCACAGAGACACAGAGCGCACAGAGTTGTTAAATAAATTTTTTCTCGGTGTTCTCTGTGACTCTGTGGCAAAATAAAAAAAGTTATGCCTTTAGGATTGCTAGGAAAAAAACTCGGACACACGCGCGTTTATGACGCGAGCGGCAACGTCGTTCCCGTGACAGTTGTGCTCGCCGGACCGAACCGCGTGCTGCAAGTGAAAACGCAGGCGGGCAAGGACGGCTACAATTCCGTCCAACTCGGCTTCGACGACCAGAAGGAACAGCGCCTGACGAAGGCGTTGCTCGGACACATCAAAAAACAAAACGGCGCGGCGGTGAAACGCATCCGTGAGTTCCACAATTTTTCCAAGGACGTGAAGCCCGGCGACATCGTTGGACCGACATTGTTTGCGCCGGGAGATTTTATTGACGCCATCGGCACGACCAAGGGTCGCGGCTTTGAAGGTGTCGTGAAGCGCCATCGGATGGCTGGTGGTGATTCGACGCACGGCGCGAAAGGCTGGCATCGTCGCGGCGGCGCGATCGGTCAACGCTTGTTTCCCGGCACAGTCATGCGCGGAATGCGGATGCCCGGCCACATGGGGCAGGACACGCGCACGACGCAAAATCTTCAGGTCATTCAGGTGCGCGAGGCGGACAATTTATTGCTCATCAAAGGTGCGATTCCCGGCGCGGAGGGCGATTACGTCATCATCCGCGAATCCAAGAAACGTCCGAAGGGCTGGAAACCGCCGGTCAGCGTCTCGATCAAGAAAAAAGGTGGCGATAAAAAAGCCGAGGCCAAACCTGCCGCCGCGCCTGCCGCCGCCAAGAAATAATTTAGGCCATGAAAATTGCGATTAAAAATCTCGAAGGAAAAGATGCCGGCGAACTCGAAGTGAAATTTGAGTTGATTGAAAACGGAAAAGGCACGCAAGCCGTCCATGACGTGGTCGTCGCCCATCGCGCCGCGCAACGCAGCGGCACGGCCTCCACCAAAACGGTCGGCGAAGTCGCGGGCACCAATCGAAAGCCGTGGAAGCAAAAAGGCACGGGCCGCGCGCGCGCCGGTTCGTTTCGTTCGCCATTATGGGCGGGCGGCGGCGTGGTTTTTGGACCCAAGCCGCGCGATTTCTCGAAAAAAGTTTCCAAGAAAACCCGCTCGCTCGCATTGCGGAAAGCTTTGAGTGAACGCCTTAAAGCCGGCGACGTGGTGATCGTTGACGATTTGAAATTGGATTCGGCGAAAACAAAAAATTTTATCGGCGTCATTTCCAAATTGGAATTGAAAGGCACGACCCTCGTGGTTTCTAACGGCATTGACAAAAATCTGACGCTCGCGTCGCGCAACCTTCAAAAAGTGGCGCTGGCCACGAGCGATTCGCTGAACACTTACGACGTGTTGCGGCCCGACAAATTACTGTTCACGCGCAGCGCGTTTGAAAAAGTCGAAGCCCGACTTGCCATTGATTGATCAAGCCGATTCAACAATTTAACCATTCACGATTTAACGAACCATGAACGCTTTTGAAATCATCAAAACGGTGCGCCTGACGGAAAAAGGCACGAAGCAGGGCGAAAAATTTAATCAATACACGCTCGTGGCCGATCCGCGCGCGAACAAAACGCAGATTCGCCAGGCCGTGCAGGAATTGTTCAAAGTCAAAGTCGTCAAAGTGAACACGCTGAACGTGCGCGGCAAAGCCCGGCGCAAGCGCACCGCGCAAGCCGGCGTGACCTCGAATTGGAAAAAAGCCATCGTCACATTGAAAGACGGCGATAAAATTGTTTTGACCTAGAAAATTTTTGAATCTCACAAAGCGCGAAAGGTGTAATTCACTTCGCGCTTTTTTTGGATGCAGTTTTAGCTTAATTTCAAAGCCGAGTGAACGTCCGAAAATGGAAATTTTTAGGTTGGCTGCTGATGGTGGTTCTGGTGGCGGCGTGGTTTTTGATGCGGGCGCATTATCTGGATTTATTGGGACGCTCGTTTTCAAAATAACTAACCAGGTTTCATCATTAAACAAATCCAACTTGATTTGCGGCCACGCAAATTTATTCTCCCGCCATGTCGTTTTCAGAAAATGTTCCCAATGCTTCGCTCGCGCATCCCGATCAATTTGTCCGCCGCCACATCGGGCCAAATGAAAGTGACGCCGCCGAAATGCTTGCGCAGCTTGGCTTCAAAAATTTGGATGAATTGATGGAGGCCGCCGTTCCGAAAAATATCCGGCTCGCGGAAAAATTAAATCTTCCCGCCGCGCGCAACGAACATGACACGCTGGCCGACCTGAAAAAAATCGCGGCGGAAAACAAAGTGTTCCGCTCATTCATCGGCATGGGCTATTACGATTGCATCACGCCCGCCGTGATTCAGCGTAACATTTTGGAAAATCCCGGCTGGTTCACGCAATACACGCCGTATCAGGCCGAGATTTCGCAAGGCCGGCTCGAAGCGCTCCTGAATTTTCAAACGATGGTCGCCGATCTGACCGCGCTGCCGATTGCCAATGCTTCGTTGCTGGACGAAGCCACGGCCTGCGCCGAAGCGATGACGATGAGTCACGCGCTCAAAGACGGACGCAACATTTTCTTCGTCGCGCAAAATTGTCATCCGCAAAATATCGAGGTCGTTCGCACGCGCGCGAAAGCGCTTGGAATTGAAATCGTCGTCGGCGATCATGAAAGTTTTCAATTCAGCGAAAAAGTTTTCGGCGCGCTCGTGCAATATCCCGACACGTTTGGCGCGATCCACGATTTCGCACCGTTCGTGGAGAAAGCACACGCTGCCGGCGCGCTTGTCACCGTCGCGACCGATTTGCTTGCACTGACTTTGATAAAACCGCCCGGCGAATTTGGCGCGGACATCGCCGTCGGCAGTGCGCAACGTTTCGGCGTGCCGCTGGGTTACGGCGGCCCGCACGCGGCATTTTTTGCCACGCGCGATGAATTCAAGCGCCATATTCCCGGACGCATCGTCGGCGTCTCCAAAGATTCGCGCGGCAAACCCGCGCTTCGCCTTGCATTGCAAACCCGCGAGCAACACATCCGCCGCGAGAAAGCCACGAGCAACATCTGCACCGCGCAGGCGCTGCTCGCGAACATGGCTTCGATGTATGCGGTTTATCACGGGCCGGAAGGTTTGAAGAAAATTGCGCAACGCGTTCATGCGTTGACAAAATTTTTGGCGAACGGTTTGGAGAAGCTCGGGCACAAAATTTACGCGCAAAATTATTTCGACACAGTCCGCGTTGAACTTGCTGGAAAAAACGCGACAGAAATTTTGAAAATTGCCGAAGCGCACCGGATGAATTTTCGCGTGGTTGACGAAAAGACCGCTGGTATTTCTCTCGACGAAACTACGGGCGCAAATGACGTTGCGGAAATCTGGCAGATCTTTAATGGCGACAAAGCTTCCGCTTTCATTGTGGCCGAACTTGCGCCAGCCAATTCGCAATTCGCAATTCGCAATTCGCAATTTCTCCAGCACTCCGTCTTCAACCACTACCACTCCGAGACCGAGATGCTCCGTTACCTCAAGCGGCTCGAATCGCGAGACCTTTCGCTCACGGCTTCGATGATTCCGCTCGGCTCTTGCACGATGAAGCTAAATGCCGCAGCAGAAATGATCCCGATTTCATGGCCGGAATTTGCGAAAATTCACCCATTTGCGCCGCTCAAACAAACGCGCGGCTACCAAATTTTATTTCAACAGCTCGAAGATTGGCTTTCAGAAATCACTGGCTTCGCGGGAATTTCGTTGCAACCGAATGCCGGTTCGCAGGGCGAATACGCCGGGCTGCTCGTCAT
Source organism: Verrucomicrobiia bacterium (assembly GCA_036509895.1). Lineage (GTDB taxonomy): Bacteria > Verrucomicrobiota > Verrucomicrobiia > Limisphaerales > UBA11358 > UBA11358. The sequence continues at coordinate 4,663 of DATCEV010000033.1, read as the reverse complement.
CCGCGCGTATCACGAATCGCGCGGCGAAGCGCATCGCAACGTTTGTTTGATTCCCGCTTCGGCACACGGCACAAATCCCGCGAGCGCAGTCATGGCCGGAATGCGCGTCGTCGCGGTTTCGTGCGACGGCGACGGCGACATCAATCTCGCCGATTTGCGCGCGAAAGCCGAGGCGCACAAAAATGATCTCGCCGCATTGATGGTCACTTATCCGTCCACGCACGGCGTTTTTGAAGAAACGATCAAGGAGATTTGCGAAATTGTTCACGCGAACGGCGGACAGGTTTACATGGACGGCGCGAACATGAACGCGCAGGTCGGTTTGACTTCGCCCGGATTCATCGGGGCGGACGTTTGCCATTTGAATCTACACAAAACATTTTGCATTCCACACGGCGGCGGCGGACCGGGCGTCGGGCCGATTGGCGTCGCCGAACATCTGGTGGAATTTTTGCCCGGCCATCCGGTGGTGAATCTCGGCGGTGAAAATCCGATTGGCGCGGTCGCCGCCGCGCCGTGGGGCAGCGCGGGCATTTTGCCGATCTCTTGGATGTATATTGCGATGATGGGCACGGATGGACTGACCGACGCGACGAAATTTGCGATTCTGAACGCGAATTATATTTCCAAGCGGCTGGAAAATTATTTCCCGACGCTCTTTCGCGGACACGGCAATCTTGTGGCACACGAGTGCATTTTGGATTTGCGCCAGTTCAAAAACGTCACGGTCGAGGACGTGGCGAAACGGCTGATGGATTATGGTTTTCATGCGCCGACGATTTCGTGGCCCGTGCCCGGCACAACGATGGTCGAGCCGACCGAAAGCGAATCGAAATTTGAACTCGACCGTTTCTGCGACGCGATGATTTCCATCCACGCGGAAATGACCGCGATTGAAAACGGTTCAGCCGACGCGAAAAATAATCTGCTCAAGAACGCGCCGCATACGGCGGATCAAATCGCGAGCGACAATTGGAATCACCCTTACAGCCGCGAACAAGCCGGGTTCCCCGCGAAGAGTTTGCACGACTACAAATTCTGGCCGCACGTCAGTCGCGTGGACAATGTCTTCGGTGACCGTAATCCGGTTTGCTCGTGCGTCGGGATGGAGAATTATTCCAGCCACAGATGAAACACAGATGAACACAGATATTTATTTCACCACGCGCGGAAAGATTTTATCTGTGTTTCATCTGTGCGAATCTGTGGCTAAAGATTCAGTGCCGCATTTACAGCTGTCACCAAAGCGTTGACGCGCGTCGCGAGCGGAAAATCCGATGGCGCTTCGAGCGTGTAGCCGAGCCGCGCTTTGTGCGTGATGAGATAAAGTGCTTCCGGCCAATCGGGACGTTCGTGTGGCAAAATGTTCGGGCGCACGATGCCGCCTTTCGCCGGACGGCCTTCGATGGTTTCCGACAAGTCAATCGGGCAAACTTTCTGGACGGCCTCGATCATTTTTTCCGCGAGTGAAATTTTTCCGTCCGGATTTTGTTCGTAGAGATAAAAGCCGTGTGATTCCCAATCTTCGTGCAGGCAGAGATACAGATCAAACTTCGGCTGTCGTTCCAACCACGCGATGTGCGCGCGGACTTCGGCGGATTTGGAATTGAGATAATCGCGGTTCAAATCCGTGCCGTTGGAATCGCCGCGCGAGTTCAAGGTAAAGCCGATTGGATTCAGGCACGGCAGCAGGAAAATTTCAGCGTTGGGTGGCCAATTATTTTCCTGCAAAAGCCGCAACGCCGCGAGTGGCCCCGCAGGTTCGTCGCCGTGGATGCCGGTGGAAATGTAGATGCGGAATACAGAATGCGGGATGCGGGATGACGCTTCGCGATGCAAGGCAACCCATTTGAATTCTCCGCTCTCGTGAAAAATTTTCGAATGCCAGCCAAATTTTTGCGCCGCTGTTTCGGCATCACGCAACACAGCACGGATATCAATCGTCTCGCCGAAATACTTGCCAAGATTTTTGCCGAGTCGCTGCATGCCGGAATTCAAGGAATTTCCAAGATAAAATATTCGCCTGCCGAAAGTTTTTCGACGGCAACCCGGATTTCTGCAAAATGGCTTTCCAACGTCGGACGATGGTTTGTCCACAGTTCGAGAATAGCAATGCGCCGGTTAGAAAGATTTTGTTGATAACGAAGATTTTTGTCCGCGAGGATGAAAACTTGAAAGCCTTCGCGTTCCGCCTTGTCGAGCAAATCACCATTGGAGATTCCGCTCCAGCCCATGCGTTGCGCGGTGGCGACCTCGTGATCCGGCAGTGCGTCGCGCACTTGCAGCGGAACGCATTCGTCCAACAGAATTTTCATGCCGCCAGTTCGGTTTCAATCCGATGAAAACCGTGGCGCAGCACCGCCGCCGCGTGCTCGCGCGTGACGGACGGAAATGTTTCCAGAAAATAATCCAGCGAAAGGCCGTCGGCCAGATAATCAAACAAGGCCGCGACCGGCAGCCGCGTGCCGCGAAAGACCGGCTTGCCGCCGAGAATTTTCGGATCGCTCACCACCAATCCGTCAGCGGCGGTATGAATGTCCATTACCGTTGTCATGGCAGTAATCTAAACAGAAAAAACAAATCAATCAAGCGGTGGGCGAAATCTTCTGGCAAAGGACGGATGATGCCGCCCCGACGGGGGTGGGGAATTTTTGGTTTGGGTTTCTACAAAGATGTCGCCCCTACGGTGCTGGGAAAAAATGTTCGACAAAAAAAGTATCGGACGCAAACTTAAAGAAATTTCTAAAGTAAATGAAACTGACAAACATTTTTTTACTGGCGACGGCCTTGACGTTTCAAATAAGTCGCGGTGCTGACGAAACTAATTTGTTGGCCGACACAAAAACCATCATCTCCAACGCGGAACAAATGAAAACCTTGAGAAAGGAAGTTGATGACGCGGAGGCGGCTTACATGAAGTCGGCAGTCAGTGATGAAAATTCCGATCAAACTGAAAAACTTTGGAATTCTTACAAGCAACTTAACAATACAAATTTTCCGAAGATTTTTGAATTAGCGCGGCAGCAACCCAAATCAGAGAGGGCATTTGAAATGTTTGAATGGATTGTGACAAATAGATTTATTCAGACACCAACAGCACTTCAAACCGGTGGCCTGCAATCAATGGAATTTCTGCGAGATTATTATGCGACAAATCCAAACATTGCCCGGACTTGTCGAATAGTAGGGAGCCGTTGGGAACCGACTTGTCAACCAGTCATAGATTTTTTGCAAATTGCCGCTGATAAAAATCCAGACCGCGAAGTTCGCGGACAGGCCACTTTTGCACTTGCGCGTGTTACAAAGGACAAAGCCGATCTTTTGGTAGCCTGGGAAGACAATTCTCATCGAGCATGGTTTGAAAAGCACGGAATTAATTTGCTAGAAGAAGAAAAAAACGGCGGTTCAAAGAAAGCTTTTCTCACAGCAAACGAATTATTTCAAACCGTTCTGAATAAATATGCTGATTGCCCGACGCTTCAACCGACCAACACTTGGCAATATAAAGCCACATTGGGCGAGGCGGCTAAAGGTGAACTTTTTGAATTAGATCATTTGTCACTTGGCAAAGTGGCTCCGGAAATTGAAGGTGAAGACATTGATGGCAAAAAATTAAAATTGAGTGACTATCGCGGCAAAATCGTGGTGTTGAGTTTTTGGGCTTCCTGGTGCGGCCCGTGCATGGCGATGGTGCCATCAGAAGTCAGACTTGCGGAACGAATGAAAGGAAAACCATTCACCCTAGTTGGCGTCAATGGTGATGGGATTCGAGACGACGCAAAACACGCGGTAGAAAAAGAAAAAATGACATGGCCGTCGTTTTGGAGCATAAAAGGTCCAGACGGTCCGATTCCAACAAGCTGGAACGTCAGCGGCTGGCCTACTGTTTTTGTATTGGATTCCAACGGCGTTATTCGATTTAAGTCAGAGGGCTATGGCGGCACAAATACTGAAAATATTCTGAACCAAAAAATTGATCGAATTCTTGACCGGTTTGCAGACAAAACCCACCCCTAAAACTTGCCGAACCTTTTATTTACGGATGGTCTATGATTGCGCTGCCATTTCCGCTTCGCAATTTTCTTTTCCGCAGCCACAACCGCTTTCTTCCTGATCGCTGAAATCGTGGCTGTCCCAGTTCGGGTCGAGGCCGAGGTCTTTGAGCATTTGCAAATCTTTTTCGACGGGCTGGTTCAGCGTGGTCAAATAATTGCCGACCATCAGCGCGCTCGCGCCGGCCATGAAAATCATGCTTTGCGCGTCGCGCAAATTCACCGTGCGACCGCCGGCGATCATGATTTCCTGTCGCGGCAGAATGAAACGGAAGCACGCGATAGTTTTCAAAATTTCCATGACGGGCAGGGGCGCAAGTTTTTCAAACGGCGTGCCGGGAATCGGATTCAAAATATTTACGGGCACGACATTCGCGCCGATGGCCTTCAATTCAAACGCGAGGTCGCAGCGGTCGGCGCGTGTCTCACCCATGCCGATGATGCCGCCGGAACAAATCTTGATGCCGGCCTTTTTCAGATAGCCGATGGTTTCCAGCCGGTCATCGAACGTGTGTGTGGAGCAGGTCTGCGGAAAAAAGCGGCGCGAGCTTTCGAGGTTGTGGCCGTAACATTCGAGGCCGGCTTCCTTCAGGCGGTTGGCGACTTCCTGT
>DATCEV010000032.1:0-155348 GCA_036509895.1 Verrucomicrobiia bacterium | reverse complement strand
GTCCTTTCAGGACGCGGGACTTTATTGAACGCCTTTCCCGGCACGCTGTGCCGGGCTAATTTCCAATGTCGCTCCGCGACATCCATTGTTTTACCCATTAGAAACATCGAGGAACCAAGATTCTTTATTGAGCCAGCTGATTGGCCCCATATTTCAGTTGCATTTTAATTGGGCGGGGCATATAAGCAAACTACACGCAATAAATCTTAATCAGGGGATCAACCCCAATATAATTATGAAAACCAAATCCACATTTATCCTGCTGACGTTGCTGACGCTGACAACTCTCAACTCGGAATTCTCAACTTGCTTCGCCCAAGCCACGGCGTTCACGTATCAAGGGCGGGTGACGGACAACGGCACGAACTTCAATGGTTCCGGCCAGTTCCAATTTGCGCTGATGACCAGCACCAATGCCAGCTACACGGCCACGGCCACGATCACAATTGGCGGCCCCAGCGACAATGGATTTGTCAGCAGCATCACGCTCGCCAATGGCGGCTATGGTTACACCGTCGCGCCGCAAGTGACCTTTTCTGGCGCCGGGGGTTCCGGCGCACAAGCGACGACCACCATCAGCGGCGGCGTGGTGACCTCAATCACGCTGGTGAATGCTGGCTCCGGTTATTCCGGTGTGCCGGTAGTGACCATTGCCACGCCGCCAGTGAGCATCGCCTACACAACTTATTGGAGCAATGACGGAACCAGTGTCAACGGCAGCGAACCGACGGGCATCGTGACTGTGACTGTGGCCGATGGATTGTTCACGGTAACATTGGGCGATACGAACACGGTGAACATGGCGGGCATGGATTCCTCGCTGTTTAGCCAGCCCAATTTGCAACTACGGATTTGGTTTAACGATGGTCTTCATGGCTTTGCCGCCTTAAGTCCGTTGCAAAATTTGACACCCACGCCGTATGCGACTTACGCGAGCATTGCTGCCGGACTACCCGGGCTGACCGTGCAAAACAACAGCATCTCGCCCAATGTGATTGGCGGTGCAGCCGGCAATTTTGTGGCCACCGGCGTGGTGGGCGCCACGATTGGCGGCGGCGGGACGACGGATTATAATTATCTTACCAACACAAATAGTGTTACCGCAGATTTTGGCACGGTAAGCGGTGGTTTCGGCAACACTGCCAGCGGCGATTATGCGACAGTGGGCGGCGGTGCTGAAAACACTGCCAGCGGTTTTGCGACGACAGTGGTTGGCGGCGAAAACAACACCGCCAGCGGCGCGAATACGACGGTAAGCGGCGGCAAATACAACATTGCCAGCGGCAGTTATAGTTTTGCTGCGGGAGCCAATGCACAAGCAACCAATGATGGCGCTTTTGTTTGGAACGATTCCACGGGTTCAACCTTCTCTTCGACCACCAGCAATCAATTCTCGGTTCACGCCAGCGGCGGGATCCGACTGGCGGGTGACGTCCAGCTCGACAGTTCCGCCTACCACCACCTTTCGCTTACCGGCGGCAACGCCCTGGGCTATCTCTACGGCTCGTTTCCCGCCCTCGGCGACGGCGTTCATCTGGGCTATAACTATTATTATGATGCCGGCGGCGCGGGTCATGTCAGTGACACCGGCGGTGCCACCTCGCGCCTGAGCGTTGGCTTTGGCTTTGTGGGACTGTATGTGGGCGGCGTCAACGCCGCACCAAACACGCAGCGGCTCCTGGCCAACAGCACCGGCGTAACGGTCAACGGCACGTTCAACAACAGCAGCGACCGCAACGTCAAACAGGATTTCGCGACCGTAAGTTCTTCCGAGATGCTTGAGAAAGTCACCCGTCTGCCGATCAGCGAATGGAGTTACAAAGAAGACCCGACGACGCGGCATGTTGGGCCAATGGGTCAGGATTTTTATTCCACGTTCAACATCGGCACAGATGAAAAACACATCGCGCCGATTGATGAAGGCGGCGTCGCGCTGGCGGCGATCCAGGGCTTGAACCAGAAGCTTCAACAGAAGGAAACGGAGATAACGGAGTTGAACGCACGGCTGGATCGGCTGGAAAAACTGGTTTCCGGTTCGGCGAACAAACAAAACCAGTAGGAGACGACGTCAGGAGTCTCTAACCTAAAATAAACACGATATGAAAAATAACCTGAAAACAAAATTTGAGTCTCGTTACCTCGATGCCTACAAACATTTCCGCGCACTCCAAAAGATTGCGTTGTTTTGTTGCATCTTTCTGCCTTCAACCTTCAACCTTCAGGCGCAAAATTACTCAATTGACTGGTATAAAATCGCGGGCGGCGGCGGCACGAGCAGCAACGGCCAGTATTCCGTCGTCGGCACGATTGGCCAGCACGATGCCAGCGGCGCGATGAGCGGCGGCAATTATTCTTTGACCGGCGGCTTCTGGAGTTTGATCGCCGTGGTGCAGACTTCCGGCACGCCGACTTTGACCATCACTCATTCAGGCAGCAACGTGATTGTTTCATGGCCGTCGCCTGCGACGGGTTTCGTCTTGCAGCAGAGCGGCAATCTCGCCAATCCCAATGGCTGGGCCAACTTCGGCGGTATTGTTGGCGACAATGGCACAATTAAGAGCGTCACGAATTCGCCGCCCGCCGGGAATCTCTTTTTCCGGCTGAAGCAATAGTAGGAGACGAGGTAACGAGACTCTGACTAAAAACCGGGGGATTGAGTTGAGCCTCCGTCGTCTCCTACGCGACAAGAAAGGCAACTTTTTCCAGGTTGGCTTGTTGCTTAATCGTGTTATAATCGTATCTGTCATGCGAAGAAAAATCATCTGTGGGTTGTTTTGTCTTTTGCTCTCATTGGGCGCGTCACCAAGGCTCCGCGCGCAAGGCACGGCGTTCATGTATCAGGGGCAGCTCTCTGCTGACGGCAGTCCGGCCACGGGGAATTACGATCTGCGATTCCAAGTCTTCGATGCCGTGACCAATGGAAATGCGATCAGCGTTCCGCTGACCAATTCGGCGACAGCGGTGAACAACGGCCTGTTCACAACGACCTTGGATTTTGGCGCGGGCATTTTCACCGGCCCGGATCGCTGGCTGCAAATTTCCGTCAGCGTGAGCCGGTCGAACAATTTCAACGGATTAAGTCCCCGGCAATTATTGACGCCTGCGCCGTATGCGATTTTTGCCAATGCCTCGAGCAATCTGGTCGGTAATCTGTCGGCGACTCAATTGAGCGGCGCACTGCCTTCCGCGCAAATCAGCGGCAGTTATTCGGGCGCGGTCGCGTTCAATAACAACGCAAATAATTTTAACGGAACTTTTACCGGCGCGTTCGGCGGCAACGGCGCAAACCTGACCAATCTTAATGCAACGCAAATTTCCAGCGGCACGGTGGCCGACGCGCGGCTTTCTGGAAACGTGGCATTTTTGAACGGCAATCAAACTTTCAGCGGCGCGAATGCTTTTACGAATTTCGGAAATACTTTTCGCGGCAGTTTTTTTGGCAACGGATTGATTGGCTGGATCGTTGTGCCGGGCACAAGCTTGCAGGCAATCATTGACACCGGCTATGTTTTGACCAATTCGCAGATTGTGACCGTGACGTTGCCGGCCAGCGCGAACATTGGCGACATCATTCGCATTTCCGGCGCGGGCGCGAGCGGTTGGAAAATTGCGCAGAACGCCGGACAATCTGTGCTCGGCAATTTTTCGAGTTTTGAAAATTCCCTGTGGACGCTGGCTGGCGGCACGCCGGGAATCAATTGGGAAGCCGTCGCGTCGTCTGCCGACGGCAGCCGGTTGGTCGCGGTGACTTCGGGTTCGTCAATTTATTCCTCGTCTGATTCGGGTGTGACTTGGGCGTTAACCACGACGCCGGGCACGATTGGCTGGCAGGCGGTGGCTTCTTCGGCGGACGGCACAAAATGGGTCGCGGCGATTTTCGGAGGCACCATTTATACCAATTCCGGCATCACATGGAGAGCCGTCAGCATCACGCCGTCCAGCGCGGATTGGGCTTCGCTGGCTTCCTCGGCGGACGGCACAAAACTGGTGGCGGTGGCTTCCGGCGATACGATTTACACTTCGGCTAATTCCGGTTCGACCTGGACAAAGCGAACCACCGGTTTGCCCACGACCGCGAGTTGGCAATCCGTCGCTTCGTCGTCCGACGGCGTTCATCTCGTCGCCGCCATCTTCGGCAAACAAATTTATACTTCGGCCAATTCCGGTTCGACCTGGACCAAACAAACTTCGGGATTACCCACGACTGCAAACTGGCAAGCCGTCGCCTCGTCAGCGGACGGCAGTCGGCTGGCCGCCGTGGTCGTGGGCGGCGGGATTTATACTTCTTCCGATTCCGGCGCAGATTGGACGCAACAAACCAACGCGCCCAACGCCAACTGGCAGTCCATCGCTTCCTCGGCGGACAGCAGCAAGCTGGCGGCGATGGTCAATCACGGTGCGATTTATGTTTCCGCCAATTGGGGCGTGACCTGGACGCAACCAACTAATGCGCCCGTTGGTGAAGATTGGGCGGATATAACTTTGTCCTCGGACGGCAGCAAACTGGCGGCAGTGGCTTTCGGCAACGGAATTTACGTTTCGCAAAGTTCGCCGCAAGCCGCAACGCTGACCGGAACGGCCGGCTACATCAGCGGCATTCAAGGCGCGGCGGTGGAATTGCAATACATCGGCAACAATCAGTGGATGCCCGTCAGTTCAGCGGGAACGATTTGGGCGAATTAAATTTTGAAGTTCGGCGACTGGCTTAAAAACGCTTTCGGATTTTCAAAAACGACTTTTTCAATCGCGCCCGCCACGTGCCCGCGACGTTTCATTTCCAGCGCGGTTTTGGGAACCGCCAGCGGATCGCTCACGCCCCAATCGCACGCGCTGTTCATCCAGATTTTTTCCGCGCCGTAAGTTTCCAGAATGTCAATCGCGCGCGCCGGTGTGCATTTCGTTTCAGGATAAAGCGTCATGCCCGCCCACATTCCGGCGTCCAAAACCATTTCTACCGTGTGCTCCTCAACATGATCAATGATGACCCGTTCGGGCAAAATTCGTTTGTCATTTTTCAAAACATCCAAAATCAATTTTGTGCCTTTGAATTTGTCTTCGAGATGCGGCGTGTGGACTAAAATCAACTGGTCAAATTTCGCCGCGAGTTCAATCTGCATTTCGAGAACGCGCAGTTCGTTCCGTGAATTTTTGTTCAAGCCGATTTCGCCGATGCCCAAGACATTTTCGCGGTCGAGAAATTTTGGAACGAGCGCGATGACTTCTTCCGCAAGTTTCACATCTTCGGCTTCTTTGGAATTGATGCAAAGCCAGCAGAAATGTTTCAGGCCAAATTTCGCCGCGCGTTTCGGTTCGTGTTCGGTTAGTTGCGAAAAATAATCGTGAAATCCTTCAATCGCGCTGCGGTCAAATCCCGCCCAGAACGCGGGTTCGCAAACCACTTCGCAACCGGCGAACGCCATGGCCGCGTAATCATCCGTCGTGCGGCTGACCATGTGGGCGTGGGGTTCGATGTAACGCATAATTCTTTAGCCACAGATTTTCACAGATGAAACACAGATGAGGAAATTTTTAATCTGTGTTTCGTCTGTGGCCGTTTTATTTTGGATATGCTCCGGTTGCGCCTTTGGCCGTGGCTTTGGCAATCGGCGTGGTCGTCGGATCGCTGAACGCGAGCAAAACTTTTTTCGTTTTTTCTTTTTTATTGCCGGTCAATTCACCGAGCGCGGCGCGAAAACTTTTTATTCGAAAATCATCTTGGCCATCGGCGCGTTCGACGCGATCCAGAAATGCCGCGAGTTCAATCAGCTTGTGCCGCGCGTCCAAAAAATAAAGGTCGAGAATTTGTTGCCTGGTCATATCAATTTCGGAAAAAATTCTTTTGCCGTTCTGCAAGTTGCCACACTTAATTCTTCCGGCGAACAATTTTTGATTCGGGCGACGGTTTCGGAAATCTCTTTCACATAAGCCGGTTCGCAGCGTTGGCCGCGATAGGGCACGGGCGCGAGATACGGACAATCCGTTTCCAGCATGAATCTGTCCAGCGGCGCGGCGGCAACACCATCGCGGACATTTTGCGCGTTTTTGAAAGTGACAATGCCGGTGAAACTGACGAGGGAGCCGATCTCAAAAACTTGTTTCATGCGCGGGACGCTTTCGCCGAAGCAATGAAAAACGCCGCGAACTTTTCCGGCGAACATTTTAAGTTGCGCGAGCGTGTCGTCGAAAGAATCGCGCTGATGGATGACGCAGTTCAAGCCAAATTCGGCGGCGATTTCAAGTTGCTGTTGAAAAATTTCCGCCTGTTTTTGTTTGTAACGCGCGTCATCGGCGGAAGTGAACTCCGGTTTTTCGCCTGGCAAATGATGGTAATCCAGGCCGGTTTCGCCGATGGCGACGACTTTGGGATTTTTGGCCAGCGCGCGCAACGCCGGGCGCAAATCGTCCGGCGCGGTTTCCGCTTCGGTCGGATGCCAGCCGATGACGGCAAAAACATTCGGAAATTTTTCGGCCAGTTGAACGGCGCGTTGGCTGCTTTCCAGATTCGTGCCGATGGAAATTATTTTAGAAATTCCGGCGGCTTGCGCGCGGGCGATGACTTCCGTCAAATCATTCGCATAATCGGGATAATCCAGATGCGCGTGCGTGTCGAAGAAACTGGCCATGACTAAAACGGCCAGTTGACGCCGATGGAAAAATAAAGTTGTCCGCCCAGATTCAATTGACCTTCGCGGCCGGCGCCGCTGAAAGTGGCATCACTCATCGGCATAAATTGCACGCCCGCAAAAATATCGGCGTTGTCGTCCACATGATACAGCACGGTGCCGTTGACATAACCGCCGAACGTCACGTCGGTCGCGCCGAAGCTGCCGCTGTTTTTTGCCAAAGTGGCTGGGATGATTTCGTGGTAACTATAATCGCCGGAAACGAAACCAATGGCCGGCCCGGCGCCGAGCGACATGCCGACATGCTCGCCCAAATCCCAATAGAATGTCGGACCCAATCTTAAAGTATAAAGCATGACATCGAGTGTGCGCGTGCTGATGATATTTCCCGTGAACGAATCGCCGGTGCTCGTTGCCGAATGCGTGGAGGGAATGGTGGGTTCGCCTTGCCGGTTAAAACCGCCTTGATACGGCGATTCAGGAATGATCACGCCGGTCGTGTCATAAGTAAAGGATGACTCGCTCACCGTCGCGGAAATTGAACGACTGCTCGTGATATTGATAGGGAGCAAACCAAAACCCGCCTCCCAGCCGACGCGCGCATGTTTCCAATACCAAAGATTGTCGCCATAAACCATTTCAAAACCTGGAAACGGGCCGCCGTCTTCTTTTGAACTGCCCGAACCATTCAGCGAATAACCCGTCGTGCTGTGAAAAGTCAAAGTGTTCGCCGATGAATCATATTGTGAGGCATTGTTGTAGCCAAAAAACCCGGTGTGGCCGAAAGCATTTCCGGTGTTGTCTTCACGCACATAACCATCGTCGTAAATTCCATTCGCGAGATTTTTTCCGGGAATGGTGAACGGGCCTTTTTCATTGAAGCTGGCGCTGATGTTCATGCCGATGAGCGCGCCGATGTGAAAATGGCGCGTCCAATCGTCCGTGTCAGCGGGAATTTTGATGAAGGCGTCGGAGCCGGGATTTCCGTCAATGTCCGGTTGCGCCGACGCCTTCATCGCCAAACAAAAAATGAAAACGCATCCCGCAAACCAATTTTGGCAGCACACGTTTCTCATAAAATAAAATGATGAGGCCGGCATCATGGGTTCAAAAATACGCGATAAAAACGCGCGCTGGAATTGGTCGGCGCGCTGGTCGTGGCCGGCGGGCCATAGTCAATCCATTGTGTCCGGTTGGCCGGAGCTTTGAGGGACGGCGGCGCGATCATGGCGTTGGAAAAGGAAGCGTCGTTGCCATAAACCACGGTGTAAATGCGATTCGTGATGGACGGCCATTCAATCAGCATGTCGCCATTCGCCAATTGGACGATGCGCGAGATGTTGACATTCGTGCTGGTGGAAGTTGCCGTTGGCGGCGTCCAATTGGGCAAAGGCACAGCGAAGGCGTTGAGTTGCGAATTGGAAATGGCGAAGTAATTATTCGCGACATATTGCAATAATAAGTTCGCACTTTGTCCGGCGGCCAGCGGCGCGCTAAAATAGACGAATGGGTTTCCGCTGTTCGTGCCGACGGCGTTGAACAGTTGATTCGTCAGACCACTTACGACCAATCGCGCGGCGGCCACGCCGTTCGTTCCCGCATTCGACAACAAAATTAATTGTTCAACCAATCCGTTTTGCGGATTGAAGTATTGAGTCGAGGCCATGCTGACATTTATAATTCCCGGAAAATAATTGGTGACGACGACGTTGGTGCTGGCAAAATTGTTGGTCGAATTTGCGTCAAGCACATCCGCCGAACCGATTGACGCAGAAAATGTCAGGACGCCGGCATTGGTCGGCTCCACTGAAAATTGTAAATTCGCAAAACCGTTGTTCGTCAATGTGCCGAGATTAAAAATCAAATTGCTGCTGGCCAGCGTGTAAGTGCGGTTGGCCGGTGCAACGCCTTGGAAAATCACGCCGGGCGGAAGCGTGTTGGTCAGCATGACATCCGGCGCGGCCGTCGGCCCCAAATTGGTCGCGGTCACTTCGTAAGTGATAAAATCGTTGGTGATGACGGTTTGGGCCGGGCCGGATAGGGCCACGGCAAGGTCGGCTTGCGTGACGGTATTGGTGACCTGGGTTACAACGTTCGTGGAAACTATATTGGTGGTGTCCGGCGACGAGACGGCAACCATATTGGTGATGAAGCCAACGGAGGTCGGTTCGACAGTGAGCGTCAATTGCACAACTTCGCCGGAGGCGAATTGCCCCAGTTCAAATACGACGCCGTTGGTATCCGTCGTGAAAAATCCTTCGGGACTGGCGCTGATGAACTCGGCGGAAGCCGGCAATCCGTTCGTCACAAAGGCGTCCGCCAGCGAAAAATTCAAATTGGTCAGATTGATGGTGTAAGTCAAAAAATTGCTTACGAGCAGGGAACTTGCCGAATTGGAAACGGAAAGGCCAAAGTTCTGCGCTTCCGCCGGAACGTCGGCGACGGCCAGCGCAAGCAACAACAGCACGGTCATTCGTAGATTGGAAAAAAACTTCATGCCTTGAAAATAAGCTGCATTTTGCGTTCGGCTTAAGTTGCAAAAGATTTCGCGGGAATGCAATCCAATGTTGCTTCGTCAAAGGAACTATTTGCTTTCGATTGTGTTCGTGGCGCCGGCAGTTTTTGGTTCCAGCGCCGCCATTTTTTCTTCGACTGAATTTTTGCCGGGATAATCGGGCGCTTCCGCCAGCAATTGTTTATAGTCGTCAATGGCCCCGGCATCGCGGTTTTGTTTTTGCAACCAACCGCCGAGCGTCAATCGCAATTGAATTTTTTGTTCGGGCGAACACTTTAATTTCAGGGCGCGCTGGCCCGTTTCGATGGCTGAGGAAGGTTTGCCTTCGGCTTCATAAAGGTCGGCGAGTTTTTCCGTGAGCACGGAACTGTTGGTCGTCGCGTCGAGATTTTCCAACAGGCCGGAAACTTCCAGCGGATTCACGCCGCGCGCAAGGCCGATATCGGCCAGGCGCAAATAAGCCCAGTCATCGAGCGGATTATGCGCGCGCGCCAATTCAGCGTGAAGCAATTGCGGCGATTTTCCGAACGGACGATAAAGCGGATCGCCGATGACGGTGGTTTGCCAGGATAAAAATGGCTGCGCCGCCCACGCCGCTTCGCCGAAAGTATAACCGCTGCCGAACGCTTCCAGAAAAAACGCGACGTTGGGCGTGCCGCTTAAGTAAGGTTCGTTGACGCAACCCATCGTGCAGGTCGCGCCTTTGGCGAGCAGCGGGCCGCACCAGTTTTGCGTCGCGCTGCGGATCGTCGCGGCGCTGAAAGAATGCAAGTGATACGCGAACGCGCCCGGCATGAATTCGACTTTCGGCAGCGTGAACGGCCCGGAAACGGTTGAATCATACCAGCCGCAATAAATGGCGATCTGGCTCATCGGAAAACTTGCGGGAAAAGTTTCCGGCTGGTCGTCCACGGTCGTTTCAAATCCTAGATGCCTGGAAATTTGCGCCGCCTGAAGAATCCATTCATCGCCCAAAAAATAACTGTCGCCTTTTTTCAAACCGCGCGCGTCAAAATACGCGCGCCCCCACAAACCGTCGCGCTCGGCCTGGACGGCTTTATCCACCAGCCCATTCGCGATCTCCGCGCTGGGCCCGTCCAAACGCGAAACCAGCAAAATGCCATTCGTCGGATTCAGCAAATCGGAATTGGTCGCGCCGTAAAGCCAGTTTGGAAACGGGCCGGTCAACGGAAATTCCATTTTGAGCAACGGCAGCCACGCGAGTTCCGAATCCACCGACGCTTCGTTGCGGCGCAATTCCGCCTTCATTTTTTCGGCGGCTCGTTCAATGATCGTCGCGTCCGAGGCAATTTTCAGCGGCACGCCGTAACACAAAACGGCGTAACGAATTTTTGACGAGACCACTTTTTGGACGGCGCGATCCGGCTGATCATTCGTTCCCGGATAAAAAGTGGTTTTCACTTTCCAAAGCCCGCTTGACTCCAGTTTTTTGAAAAGCGGTTCCTGCAACGAATCGTGAAATTCCGGGCGCGACATTATTTCATTGGGCGTGAGCGCAAAACCAAAGATTTGTTTTTTGGGCACGTCGCGAACCTGCGCGTAATGCTCGGCCACCATCTTGGATTCCGGCACGCGCGTATTATAGATCACCACCACTTCATTGCCGCCAGCGCGCGCGAGCCACGGCGTCAGCGCGCAGAAAAAACATGCGAATCGGAAAAAATTCATCCGTGATTTGACCTGTTATTTTTGCAACGGTTCAATTTGAATTGGCTTCGCCAAAAAGCGCTGCATGCATTCCGGGCATCGCGCGATTATTTTTTTTGTCCCAATAACGGAAATTCGCGCTCCAATCCCAGAGGCACCAGCCGATGTCATCGCGCTCGGCCGTCCGGCGCATCGCCGAATAAAAATTCGCGCGCGACTGCGGATCGGCTTTGACGTAAGCGCCAAATTCGCCGAGGTGGACCGGGCGGCCGTAAAATTCCGACCAATCGTGCGCGTATTTTAATTTGCCGGCAAAAGCAATCGGCCCGCTCGGATTTTTTGCCGCCGGCAGCGTGTTATATTTTTCAATCCGCGCGCGCACATAATTTTTCACGTCCAGATTGGAGCTGATTTCAAACGGCTGCGCGGGCGGCCCGGGAAATTTAATGCCAGTGATTTTTTGCACGTCCGCGCCTGCCCAACTTGCGCCTTGGTGCGTGAAAAAAAACGGCTCGTAACAATGGATGGAAACAATGAGGTTATCGTCCGGCGGCAAAACGAGATTTTTCAATCCGTCAATGCCGCCCCAATTTCCCGGCTCGACAAAAAGGGTTCGTTGCGGATTGGTCTGCCGAATTTCGGAAATCGCCTGCGCATAAATGGGATTCATCAACTTCGTCGTCGCGTTTTCGTGCGGCTCATTGTCCAATTCAAACGCGAGTGGCGGCGGATAATTTTTATAATGCGCGGCGATCTGTTTCCAGAGCGCAAGAAATTCCGGCGTGGCCGCCGCCGGATCGTGATCCAGTTCGTCAAAATGATGGATGTTGATGATGACGGCGAGTTGATTGGCCAGGGCGTTGCTGACGACGGAATCCACCGTCGCAAAAATTTGCGTTGAAATCAAAAAATCCGGCGCGGTGCCCGCATAATGCTGCCAGCCAATCGGCACGCGAACATGATCGAAGCCTTGTTTTTTCATCTCCGCATATTCGGACGGCTTCACATTCACGCCCCAACTGCGGCGCGGCCACGCTTCCAGATAATCGCCAAGATTGACGCCATGCTGAAAATGTTTCGCGGCGCGATACGCGGGCGTATCGTGACTTTTCAACGGCGGCATTTCCGGCGAGGTTGGCGGAACAAATTTTTCACTGCCATCATTCGATTGCGCGAACGATTGGGAAAACGGCAGCAACGCCGCCACCAACGACCAGAGGAGATAAATTTTTTTCATAAAACATTTTAGGGAAACTTCGGCAACGTGTCTTGTCGTCAAAATTATTTCGGCCATCACCTTTCGGCGATCACTTTCAGGCCGTCGTAAGCGAACCAGATTCCTTCCGGCAATTCCGCCTGCGCCTGGTCATGATCGTAATCGTGCGTGAGATGCGTGAAATAAGTGCGCGGCGACCGGATGCGCCGCGCCGCCGTCAACGCTTCGTCCAGACACATGTGGGTCGGATGCAATTTCGGACGCAACGCATCGAGCACGGTGATTTCCACCCCGCGAATTTTTTCCATCGCCGCTTCGGGAACTTCCTTGCAGTCGCTCAAATACGCCAGCCGCTTTTTTCCATTTTGCACAAACAGAAAACCGTTCGTGGTCATCGCGCCGTGCGGCAAGGGCAGGGGAATGATTTCCAGATCGCCGAGCGTGAACGGCGCATCAATGATGTGCGGTTCGGGATGAAAATAGCCTTTTGGAATCGGACGGCCGTCGAATGCGTAAAGAAAAACGCGCTTGAGCGAATTCATCGTTTCCGCGTTTGCATAAACCGGCAGCGCGCCGCCGCGCAGATCGCAGAAGCGGCGGCAATCGTCCAGACCCATGACATGATCCGCGTGCGCATGCGTAAAAATCACCGCGTCGAGCCAGGAAATTTTTTCGCGCAAGCATTGCATGCGAAATTCCGGCGTCGTGTCCACAATCAGTTTTACTTTTTCCGTCGCCACATAAACCGAAGGCCGCGTGCGCCAGTTTTTTGGGTTTGCCAGAAATTCCGGCGGATATTCCTTGCCGATGACCGGCACGCCCTGGGAAGTGCCCGTGCCCAGAAATGTAAATTCAAACGCCATGCGCGTCTCAAATTAACAGAACCGCAAAATTCGGCGAATGAAAATGCTTTTTCGTTTTTGCATCTGTGTTCATCTGTGTTTATCTGTGGCTTCAAATGTTGACGACGTTGCGCATCAAAAACCTCGCCCTCGTGACCGACCTCACGCTGGAACTTCAGCCGGGTTGCAACGTCATCACCGGCGAAACCGGCGCGGGCAAATCCATCATCATTGGCGCGTTGAATCTTGTTTTGGGCGAACGCGCGGATCGCACTTTGATTCGCAGCGGCGAGGAAAATTGTTCGGTTGAAGCTGTGTTCGACATGGCGAAATTAAAATGGCTCGCACATTTTTTGGACGAAAACGGCTTGGAACCGTGCGAGGAAAATCAACTGGTGCTCAAGCGCATTTTTACCAGCGCGGGAACCAACCGCCAGTTTGTCAACGGCTCGCCGACCACCTTGAGCGTCCTTGCCAGAATCGGCGAATCGCTCGTGGATATTCACGGCCCGCACGATCATCAATCGCTGCTCAATCCGGCGAAACAACTTTTGATTCTCGACCGATTCGGCAGGCTGGAAAATGAGCGGGAACATTTTTCCAAACTTTTTGGCCGGCGCGCCGGTTTGGAAAAAGAAAAATCCGCGCTGATCGTGGACGAAAAAACTTATGCGCAACAACTGGATTTGCTGCGCTTTCAAGTCCAGGAAATTTCCGCCGCGCGTTTCCAGTCGGACGAAGAAGCGCAAGTGGAAGAAAAGTTCAGTCGCGCCAGCAACGCCGCCAAACTTTTGCAGTTGAGCCAGACTGCCCTGGACGTTTTGAGCGAAAATGAAAATTCGCTGTTCGCGCAATCCGGCGCCGTTGGCCGGACGCTGGCGGAACTTTCGCGCGTGGATTCCGGCGCGGCAAATCTGGTGGAATCACATTCGCAAATGAATTCGGCGTTGCGCGAATTGCAAACGGAACTTTCGCGCTACGCGGAAAAAGCGGACATTGATCCGGCGCGGCTTTTGGAATTGGAAGAGCGGTTGAATTTGATTCATTCGCTGAAACGAAAATACGGCGCGTCGCTCGCGGAAGTCATGGCGTTTGGCGACGAGGCGAAAATCAAATTGCAATCGCTTGAATCGCGCGACGCGGAACTCGCGCGAATCAATTCCGCGCTGGAAAAAGCGGACGCGGAAATTCTGGCTGCCGGAAAAAAACTTTCTGCCGCGCGCAAAAAAATAATTCCCCAACTGGCCAAAGCCGTGGGCAAACAACTTGCCGACTTGGGTTTCAAGCAAAGCAAATTTGATGTGGCGATAAAAACTGATTTTGTAGGAGACGAGGTGACGAGTCTCAAATTAAAAGAAAGTCAGAGACTCCTTACGTCGTCTCCTACAATCAAGCAATCCGGCCTGGACGAAATTGAGTTTCAATTCACGCCGAATTTGGGCGAGCCGGCCAAACCGTTGCGTGCGATTGCGTCCAGCGGCGAAATGGCGCGCGTGATGTTGGCGTTGAAAACGGTTTTGGCGGCGGAAGATGAAATTCCAGTTTTAATTTTCGACGAAGTGGATGCGAACGTCGGTGGCGAAACGGCCAACGCTGTCGGCGAAAAAATGAAACAGATTGCGGCGAACCGTCAGGTTTTGTGCATCACGCATTTGCCGCAAGTCGCCGCGCCGGCGGACGCGCATTACGTCGTGACCAAGCAAATCAAAAATGGCCGCACGATTTCAGAAATCGCCTTGTTGACCCAAAAAGAGCGCGTGACGGAACTGGCGCGAATGTTGGGCGGTCAAACTGATGCGGCCAGGAAACATGCCGAGGCGTTGTTGAAGTGATTAAACGAAACGCAAGGCGCGGTGGCCGTTGGCTCCAGCGCGGTGTTAGGCCACGATTCGTCTTTATCTCTTGTTCAAAGTATCGGCAACTGCTTGTGCCTCTTCAGGCGTCGAAAATGGCAACTCAAGCTCTCCTGAAGAAATCACCGACTCCACAACTGGCTGGAGCACAACTTTCGAGCCGACTAAAATCTGAATCTTCTGGTGCAAATGCTCCTGCGTAAACTTCTGGAAATCGGCGGCTGCCTTGATGGAAAACTGAACATCAACCACGGCTGTCTTATGCGCCGCAACCAAATTTGGCGTGTTCGTGGCAATCTGAATAGACGCGGTGGAAACATCGCTCGCGGCAATCGAAAACTGTGGCGTGCCGGTAGTCGTGCTGCTGGTAGCAGTGTTCCCTGCTTTGTGGGAGCAAGCCGAAACGAATAGGATAAGAAATAAACTCAATGTTGCGATTCTCATAATAGATGTCGTGTGTTTCGTGGCCTAACCTGTTATTCTGGTGAAAACAGTTCGGCGATTTTTTGCATAAATTCGACTCTATTTCAATCTTTTTCATTAGCCTAGAATATTTTACGTTTCGTGCAGCCAAAAAATATGGAATCGGAAATATCGCACCTATTTCCCGCGTGCAAAAATTCGCCGAATCGCAATCGCCGCCGCCAGAATCACGCAACTCCACCCAAACCAATCGCCGTGGCGATTGTAAAATGTCGGCGCGGCTTTTTCATCCGGCAACGGTAGTTCAAACGTCATCGCGCCGACGCCATAAATGGTTCCATTTGCATCGCGAAAAATTTCGCGGACTCGACCGTTTGCATCAATCCAGCAGGTCACGCCGTTGTTGCAGCAGCGCACGAGGGGCACGCCATTTTCCACCGCGCGAAAAATCGCGGCGGCGGCCTGCTGCCATTGTTCCGCGCCTTTGCCAAACCAGCCGTCATTGGTCAGGTTGATGAGAAAATCCGTGTCGCTTTTGACGGAAGCGCGCGCGGTTCGCGGAAACATATCTTCAAAGCAAATCAGCGGCGCGGCGTTGATTTTCAGGTTGGCCATTTCAAATTGCACCGGCGCATTTCCCGCTGCGTAGCCGCCAGTGATGGGCGTGAACCATTTCACAAACGGCAGCCAGCGCACGAGCGGAATGTATTCGCCGAAAATGACGAGGTCGCGTTTGTGATAGACTTTCACAAATTCGCCGCGCGGATTAAAAAGAAAGGCGGAGTTAAAATAATCATATTGGTCGCCGGGTGTCGGATTGGTTTTTGGCAAAACATCGTCGGCATTGAAAATCATCCAAATGTCGTGCGCGCGAACCAACTGCGAAATGGCGAGGTAGCTGGCGTCATTAAATTCCGGCAGCGCGGATTCCGGCCAGACCAAAAGATCGGTTTGGTTCGTGAGCGCGCTTTCCGAAAGTTGAAGCAATTGCTGGAAGCGGCTGGCGTTTGCGTTTTCATCCCAAATCATATTTTGCGGAACGCTCGGCTGGATCAAAGTGACGCGCAAAATTGAACCGGGCAAAACTGGCTCGCGCAATTTTGCCAGGCCAAACATAAAAATTCCGGCGATGACGAACAGCGGCAGGAAAATTTCCGTTTGCCACGCGTAACGCGAATTGGGTTTGGAAAAAATCATGCGTGTTGCCGAGAACAAACATAGCGAAAACCAGACGACCAAAAACGACAGCCCATAAATGCCCGTGAGCGACGCGATTTGGATAAGCGGAATTATTTTGAATTGCGAGTCGCCGAGCAGGTTCCACGGAAAACCGCCGAGAAAATGCGCGCGAAAAATTTCCAGCGCGACCCAAATGGCCGCGCCAATCAGTGACCAAAGGTTTCGTCGCGCCCAATTTCCTTCGCCAATTTTTCCGGCGAGCAGCCACGTCCAAATTCCAAAATAAATCGCCATGAACGCGCTCAACGCAATCCAGCCGAGAATCGGATAACCGGCGACGGGAATCAGGAGCAGCCAATAAAGTGACGCGAGCCAGAAGGAAATTCCGGCGACGTAACCGACGCGAAACGCATCGCCAGAATTTTTTCCGCGCGCGGCAAAAAGAATCAGCGCGGGCGCAATCCACGCAAAACCGGCGAGGCCGATTTTAGGAAACGCGGCGGCGAGCAAAAGTCCGGCGAGAATGGCGACGAGATAACCGCTGCGGATGAAAAATTCGCCAAGAAATCTTTTGGTGATTTGAAATGGAAAATAAGTTTCCGTGAACGTCGGGCCGAGTTTGGCGCATTGCGCGGCTTTTTTCAAAACGGTTTGGCTCGCATTGACGACGATGGCTTCGCGCGAGCCGCGCCAGACGGCAAAATCGGCGGAGGAATTTCCAGCGTAATCAAACCCGCGTTCGCCGAATTTTTCTACGAGCGCTCTCAATTTATTTTCGCTGCGTAAATTCGTTTTGCCGTCGCTGGCAAGAACTTCGTCGAAAAGGCCGACGTGATTGGCGACGGGTAAAACAAGTTTTTGATCGGACGCGGTGGCGAGAATCAATTTTCGTCCGGCGGATTTTTGTTCGCGCAGCCACGCGATAAATTTTTCATTGTAGGGCAGGGCGGCGGGATCAATGGTGACATGATGGGCGAGATGGCGTTTCAAAACGGCGCGTCCGCGCGTCCACCAAAACAGGATGGGAAAAAGCCAGAAGGGATTCCGGCGGAGCAAACGCGCAAGCGATTCCCAGAGCAGATCGGTCTGGATGAGCGTGCCGTCCAAATCCACGACGAGGGGAATTTGGTTGGGGGACGGCGCGTCAGGCGATTGCGGCATGAGTTTGATTAGCCGTTAAACGCGCGCCGGAGCAAGATTTTTCGGAAGAGTTGATGCTTGGTAGAAAACTTCTCATTAACACCCGGCTTCAGCCGGGTGCAAAAGGTGCGCGAAGAAAAAAACCGTTTAAACGGTTTTTTCTTGGGCGCGTTCATTGGTTCACCGCGTTAAAAGGCGGTGTTAATGAAATGATTTCTACAGAGCAAAGAGTTGATTCGAAATTGAAACAAAATAGCTGCCATTATTTTTTGAAAGAGAATCCAGTAAAAACGGATTGCAATTTCTTCCGGCGCGCTTCACACTCTTCGTTCGACATTCTATGAAAACTATTTTTTTAACGGCAATTTTTTCTTTGACGGCCAGCACTTTGGTTTTGGCGGATGACACAAATGTTTTGAGCGGCGACCGCGCGCGTGAAAGTTATGCGGTGGGCATGATGCTCGGTTCCAATTGGAAAGAGCAGGGCGTGGACGTGGATTTGGATTTGGTCTGGCGCGGCCTTAAAGCTGAAGAAGCGGGCGGGCCGACCTTATTGACCGACCCGCAAATGCACACAGAATTGGCTGACCTGCAAAAAACGGTCACGATGAAGCAGCGGGAAATGCGCGCGCAAGAAGGCGTGAAAAACAAGACGGAAGGCGCGGCGTTTTTGGCCGCGAATAAATTGCAGAAGGGCGTGGTCACGTTGCCGGACGGTTTGCAATATAAAGTTTTGAAGGAAGGAAACGGCGCGACGCCCGATTCCAGCTCGATGGTGAAAGTGGATTATCGCGGCACGTTCATTGGCGGCAAGGAATTCGACAGTTCGGAACGCACCGGTCATCCGCTGGAGATTCAGGCCAATCACGTCATTCCCGGCTGGACGGAAGCATTGACGCACATGAAGGTCGGTTCCAAATGGGAAGTGTTCATTCCATCGGACCTCGCCTACGGCGAACGCGGGCGCGGCAGCATTCCGCCGAATGCGGTTTTGATTTTTGACATGGATTTGCTGGATACGCAGGCAGGCCCTCCGCCAACTGCCAACGCGCCGTTGACCAGTGACATCATCAAAGTGCCCTCGGCGGCGGAAATGAAAAGAGGCGCGAAGATCGAGACCATCAAGCAGAGCGACATCCAAAAATATCAGTCGCAATCCCAAACGAACTGATCTGTCCATTTTGAACATTTGCCCCGGCGCAATGTCCATTGTTCCGAAGGTATGAATAAAAGTTCAAAATTTCTTACGGGATTTTTGTCGGCCATTGGCGGCGCGCTGCTGATCACCGTCATTTTTCATTTCACACTTTGGGCCAGGGAAGTGGCGCCCAATATCAATGTTTCCACCGCGCCGGTTCATCGCGAAGCCGGAGCCGTCACCAGCTTCGCGCCCGTCGTCAAAAAAGCCGCGCCCAGCGTGGTGAACATCTATTCCACGCGCATCATCCATGAGCAACCGATGCGCAATCCGTTCATGAACGATCCGTTTTTCCGGCAATTTTTCGGCGACCGTGGACAATCTGATGACCAACCACGAACGCGCCGCGAAGAAAGCCTGGGTTCGGGCGTCATCATTTCACCGGACGGCTATATTTTGACGGCCAACCATGTCGTCAGCGGCGCGGATGAAGTCAAGGTGGCCATCGCGAACAATGATAAGACCGAATACACGGCCAAAGTCATCGGCACCGATCCGCAAACCGACGTGGCGGTTTTGAAAATTGACGCGAAAAAATTGCCCGCCATCACGCTGGCCGACAGCGACCAGTTGGAAATCGGCGACGTGGTTCTCGCCATCGGCAATCCTTTTGGCGTCGGCCAGACCGTCACGATGGGAATTGTCAGCGGATTGGGACGTCACGGCTATGGCGTCAACGGCGCCAATGGTTATGAAGATTTTATCCAGACGGACGCCGCTATCAATCCGGGCAATTCCGGCGGCGCGCTCGTGGATGCGGAAGGCCGGCTCATCGGTATCAATACCTGGATCGCCACGCGCAGCGGCGGCAGCGAAGGCGTCGGATTTGCCGTGCCCATCAATATGGCGCGTTACGTCATGGAACGGCTCATCAGCGGCGGAAAAATCACGCGCGGTTATCTCGGCATCAGCTTGCAGGACATCAGCGGCGATTTCGCCAAAGATTTTAATTTGCCAAATCAAAACGGCGCGCTGGTGGACGATGTGATGCCCAAAGGTCCCGCCGCCAAAGCCGGCGTCAAGTCCGGCGACGCGATTATTGCCTTCAACGGCAAAGCGATTGAGGACGGACACAGTTTGCAACTGGCTGTCTCGGATTGCGCGCCAGGCAGCACGGCGACGTTAAAAATTATTCGCAACGGCCAGCCGAAAACCATTTCCATCAAGCTCGGAGAATTGCCGCAAGTGTCCGGTGGCAATTCGCAAAATCAAAATGACCAAAGCGCGGGCAACTCAACCAGCGACGCGCTCGACGGCGTGACGGTGGATGATCTGGATGCCGACGCGCGGCAGCAATTGCAAATTCCCGACAACATTCACGGCGCGATTGTGACCGACGTGGCCGACGATTCAAATTCCGCCGACGCCGGTCTGGAGAAAAATGACGTCATCGTGGGAATTGACCGTCATCCGGTAATAGACGCGGACAGCGCGCTGCGACTTTGCAATCAGGCCAAAGGCGACCGGATTCTTTTGCGCATCTGGCGGCGCGAAGGCGATAGGAGCGGCACGCACTGGATCAGCGTGGACAACACGAAGAAGAAATAATGGCAGGGAACGCGCGCGCCTGGCGTGCAAATTTTCGCGCCTCGCGGAGATTGTTTTCGAAAACGCCGTAAAAATTCCAAGTTTGCATTTTCAATTTGTCGGCGAACTTGTAACTTTCAACTTGCAACCTGCAACTACGAAAAATGCCCGTTCAATACAAAGATTATTACGCCAGCCTCGGCGTGCCGCGCACGGCCAGCGCGGACGAGATGAAGAAAGCCTTCCGCAAACTCGCGCGCCAGCATCATCCCGACGTGGCCAAAGACAAAAAAAAGTCCGAGGAAAAATTCAAGGAGATCAACGAGGCTTACGAAGTCTTGAGCGACGCGGCCAAGCGCAAAAAATACGACGAGCTTGGCGCGAATTGGAAACAAGGCGCGGAATTCCGTCCGCCGCCCGGCTACGGAAACTTCGGCGGCGGCCAGACTTTTCGCGGCGGCCAAACGATGAACGCCGAGGATTTTGAAACGCACTTTGGCGGAACCGGCTTCAGCGATTTCTTCGAGCAGATTTTTGGTGCGCGCGCGCGCGGCGGCGGGTTTGGACAGCGCGGTAATTTTTCGCAGGAAGAATTGGCCGAGCGCGGCAACGACATTGAAGGCGACATCATGGTTTCGCTCGAAGAAGCCATGAGCGGTTCCGTGCGCGAAGTCAACGTGCGCCGTCCCGTGGGCCGCACGATGAAGGCGGAAACATTTCAGGTCAAAATTCCCGCCGGCGTGACCGAGGGACAAAAATTGCGCCTCGCCGGGCGCGGCGAGTCCGGCAGCGGCGGCGGCGCGGCGGGCGATCTTTATTTGCGCGTGCGCCTCGCGAAGCATCCCGACTTTGAAGTGGACGGCCACAATTTGATTTATGAACTCGACCTCGCGCCGTGGGAAGTTGCGCTCGGCGCGGAAATTTCCGTGCCCACTTTGACCGCCCGCGTGAACATAAAAATTCCCGCCGGAACGCAAAGCGGACAAAAGCTGCGTGTGCGCGGACGCGGCCTGCCGCCGTCCGGTGATTTGATGGTCGTCACGAAAATTGTTGTGCCCGTAAAAATTTCCGACACGGAGAAAAAATTGTGGGAGCAATTGAAACGCGAATCCAAATTCAATCCACGTGACTAAATCATCCGCAGATTTCGCGGATGAACGCAGATTAAAGATAAATCCGCGAAAATCTGTGTAATCTGCGGACAGGTTTATGCCGAAAACAATTTTAATCACTGGTGTCTCGCGCGGACTCGGCCGTGCGTTGACAGAAGAATTCATCCGGCTCGGTCACATTGTCATCGGCTGCGGACGCTCGGAAAAAGAGATCGCGCAGTTGCAGAAACAATTTCCTGCGCCCAACGATTTTTCCGTCGTCCACGTCGCCGACGATTCGCAAGTCGCCGCGTGGGCTAAAAGAATTTTAGCTTCACACGCCGCGCCGGATTTGCTACTCAACAATGCCGCGCTCATCAATCGCAACGCGCCGCTTTGGGAAGTTCCGGCGCAGGAATTTTCCGACGTGATTGACGTGAACATCAAAGGCGTCGCCAACGTCATCCGCCATTTTGCGCCCGCGATGATCCAACAGGGCAGGGGCGTGATCGTGAATTTCAGTTCCGGCTGGGGACGCTCGACGGACGCGGAAGTTGCGCCGTATTGCGCGACGAAGTGGGCGATTGAAGGACTCACGCAATCGCTCGCGCAGGAATTGCCGCCGGGCATGGCCGCTGCGTCGCTCAATCCCGGCATCATCAACACCGCCATGCTGCAAAGCTGTTTTGCAAGTGGCGCAACCAATTATCCCGCCCCGCGCGAATGGGCAAAAACCGCCGCGCCATTCCTGTTGAAAACAAATTCCTCCGACAATGGAAAGCAATTAACAGTTCGTGGTTGACTTAAAAATGGTAGAATCACAAATTCAACCAACATGACAAATGAATTTCCATCCGATGTAAAACGATTCAGCGTATCTATTATTTCATTATTTCTCTTCATTTTTGTTGGAGGCTGTTCAATCAGTGTCATTGTAGGCTTTTTATTATTTGGCCATAATGATTTGCCAAGATATTTCCGCGCAATTAAAAGTGGAATGCCTTTTCTTCTTTTGCTCGCCGTAATTATAACCTCGCTACTTTATGTCATAACGAAACCTGTGGGATTTTCGTCCGATGGAATTTATGCGAGTTCAAGTTGGGGATTCCGAAGGTTTGTCCGGTGGTCAGATATTGCAAAAGTGCGAAAACACAGACTGCTTAATCTTAAATTCTTAAGAATTTATTCAAGCGGTGATGGAAAAGTGACAACGTTACGATTGTTTCAAGCGCGGAAGAAAGAATTCCGGGATGAAATTCGTAAATTTGCTCCGCCAGATAGTCTCGTTCTTAATTTCCTGAATTGGTTTTAACTGGCGAACCTTGCGCCAGCGGCTTGACCGGGTTGGACGCTGGCTTTAGGCTGGATTAATGTCGAACGTATCCAAAAAGAAAATTCCCTAGGCAGTGGCTTGGCGTCGGCCTTGATTCTGACGGGCGCAAGCGTTTGATGACCGGGGGTTACAAATTCTTGTCGCTAAAATCTGCGTTCAATTTTAGCGTCGCTTTCTGCCGGATGTCGCGGGAGGATGCGCCAATTTCGATTTCATAATCGCCGGCGTCCGCTTTCCATTGATGGCCGGAAGTGTCGAAGTAAGCCAGATCGCGTGGAGTAATCTTGAATTGAACGGTTTTCGTCTCGCCCGGTTGCAACGCTATTTTGGAAAAGCCTTTAAGTTCGCGCACCGGTTTGTCAATTCTGGGATGCAGATCGTGGATATATAGTTCGGCCACTTCTTCGCCTGCGCGTTTGCCGGTGTTAGTAATATCCACGCTCGCAGTGACGCTTCCATCTGCCGCGAGTTGAGTATTTGAAAGTTGAAGATTTTTATAGCTAAAAGTAGTGTAAGATAATCCGTAACCAAACGGAAACAAGGGTTGAATGTCGTTCTTGTCAAAGTGGCGATAGCCTACATAAATACCTTCGGCATAATTAACTTGAAGATTTTTGCCGGGGTAGTTATTCGCATCGGGATAATCGTCGCGATTGACGGCCAAAGTATCGGGAAGTTTGCCGGAGGGATTCACGTCGCCAAACAAAATGGCGGCGAGCGCCGTTCCGCCTTCTTGTCCCGGCAACCATGCTTCCATGACGGACGGCACATCATCCAACCAATCTTTCATGGTGACGGGCGTGCCATTGTTTAACACTACAATGGTTTTTTTATTTGCGGCAGCGACGGCGCGGATCAAGGCGGATTGGTTGCCGGGCAAATCCATGGAAGGCCGGTCATGGCCTTCGCCTTCCATGCGGCGCGTGGAAACGCAAACGATGGCGACATCGGAATTTTTTGCGGCGGCAATGGCGGCGGCATAAAGTGTTTGGCCGGGCGGTTGCCAGTCAAGTTGCGCCAGATAACTGCCGCCGGCCTGAAAGTATTCGATGCGCAGAGCGTAGGTTTTTCCCGCCTGCAATTCGATTTCGCCGGTGACGGGTGTGGCCGGGCCGTTGACCCAATGATCTATCAAAGTTTTCCCATCCACAAAAACACGGAAGCCGTCGTCGCCGGTGAAGGTGAAAATATATTGGCCACTGACAGGCGCAGTAAGCCTGGCCGACCAGCGCACGCTGAAATCAATCGCCGGAAATCCGGGCACGGGCAAATCGGGATTTTGAAGGTCAATGGCATTATCCACGCGAACCAATGCGGGTTGGCCGGTTAAATCTTTATTTTTGAAATACTCTGCCTTGAATCCGTGCGCGGCAGTTCCGTCGGGTGGCGCGACTACAGAAAGAGGCACTGGTTCTCCTTCCGTTTCATCGGCGGCATAGCGAATCGTAATGGCGCGACCAGCTCTATCTTTAATTCCATCCAGCAATTCTACGGTATGCAACGGGCGGACTTCCGGGCTGCCCAACGCGTCTATTTGCAAGTTATTCGCGTTGCCGATAACGGCGATTGATCTTATATCATGGCTATCCAAAGGCAGCACGTTCTGCTGATTCTTAAGGAGAACGATTCCTTTCTCCGCAGCTTCAAGGGCGAGTTGCGCGTGCGCCGGTGAATTAACGAAGCTGGCATCGGGATGCATCGGACCGTTAAGCAGGCCAACCCGGATGATGGTGCGTAAAATACGATGAACCGAATCATCCACTGCCGCTTGCGTGACACTGCCGTCGGCGAGCGCAGCTTTAAGTTTCGGCACGCTCATGAATTCGCCGGTGGGCATTTCCAAATCGTTTCCGGCTTGCACCACCTGCGTTTCATGCACCGCGCCCCAGTCGGACATGACCAGGCCGTCAAAGCCCCATTCCTTTTTCAAAATTTCAGTCAGTAGATAAGGATTGGCGGTGGCGTGCAGGCCGTTAATTTTATTGTAAGAACTCATGACCGCGCCGACTTTGCCTTCTTGGACGCCCGCCTTGAATGCCGGTAAATAAATTTCCCGCAAGGCGCGTTCGCTGACCGTTGCATTCACGTCCATGCGGTCGGTCTCCTGATTGTTGCAGGCAAAATGCTTGAGGCACGCGGAAATGCCGGCGCGTTGCATCCCTTGAATGTAAGCGACGGCTATCCGCGCATCGAGAAACGGGTCTTCGGTGAAATACTCGCCATTGCGTCCGCCCAGCGGTGTGCGGTGAATGTTCACTGCGGGACCAAGTAGAATTTGCACGCCGGTGCCTTTGTTGCGCGCTTCCTCGCCGATGGCATTTCCGATTTGCCAGATTAAATTTGTGTCCCACGTCGAAGCCATCAACACGCCGGCGGGAAAGGCCGTGGCCGGACCCATCGTGCTTTGAGCGCCGCCGCGCACGCCCTGACCGGCATCGGCCATGGCCATCGCGGGCACGCCGAGGCGGGGAATGGGTTGGGTGGTAAAACCGGTGCCGCCGAGCAGCGACAATTTTTCATCCTGGGTCAGGCGGCCAAAAAGATCGTCCACGCGCTGTTCCAAAGGCGCACTGGCATTTTTATATAAAGGCGCTTCCGCTCCGCGAACATCATGAATGAACAGGCAGAAACCGATTGCGATTAATGTAAAAATGCGAATGGTTTTCATTGGAAATATTTATTGAGCTGTAAAATCAGGGCGATGAAATTTTTTATATTTTTGTGACGTGATGCAATCAAAGCTGCCGGTTCAAATTATTTTGTCGAGGAGAAAACAATTTGTTGCTTTGTAGAAATCATTTCATTAACACCGCGTTTTAACGCGGTGAACCACGAACGCGCCAAAGAAAAGACCGTTTAAACGGTTTTTTTCTTCACGCATCTTTCGCACCCGGCTGAAGCCGAGTGTTAATGAGAAGTTTTCTGCAAAGCAACAATTTGTCTTTGCGCCAACGGCTTGACCGGATCGGGCGCAGGCTTTAATCTGAATTGATGTTGAACGTTTCTAAAAAGAAAATTCCGCGCGCGTTGATACTGGGCATCGGACTCGATTCTGACGGCCATAAGCGGCTGACCACCGGCCCGAATTTTGCGCTCGTCGGCGGCTCGCAGGAAACGCACGAGCAGATGACCGAGAAGGCCATCAAGATCAATGAGAAACTCAAGGCGCGCGGCAAACAAATTGAGACGGTCACGCACGAAGAGTTTGACGACATCGCGCAGGAAGTGGGATTGAAGAAGGCCCAGCCGCTTCGTCCTGACGGCGGACGATAAAACTTACGGGCTTCCCTTTGGACTTAAGGAATTTATTTTCCACTTGGCTCGCTTATTCGTTTTTGGAAATACCTTCGCGAACCCACTGGACGGCGTGCAAAATCAGTTCGGAGGAATTTTTCAGATTCAATTTTTCTTTGATGCGATTGCGAAACGAATTGATGGTGGCGATGGTGAGGTTGAGTTCTTCGGCAATATGTCGGGTGGTTTTGCCCTGGCCCAACATGCGGAAAACTTCCAGTTCGCGGTCGCTAAGAGTTTCGATGGCGGAGACGGGCGGCTCGCCGCGCCCGCCGCGCATGAATTTCGAAAGCATGACGCCCGA
This sequence comes from Verrucomicrobiia bacterium, assembly GCA_036509895.1. GTDB lineage: Bacteria > Verrucomicrobiota > Verrucomicrobiia > Limisphaerales > UBA11358 > UBA11358. The sequence continues at coordinate 129,142 of DATCEV010000032.1, read as the reverse complement.
CATTTTGTCGCTTAAATGAAGGTCGCCGCCCAACACTTTGCGGATGGCTACTTTCACCGTTTTGGCCGGTTCCTGTTTCATCACATATCCCATGGCACCGGCGCGCAAGGCGCGTTCGGCGTAAAGGGATTCTTCGTGCATGGAAACGACGAGCACGGGCAAATCCGGGAACTCGGCCTTGATGTTTTTGATGAGGTCAATGCCGGTGGCGCCGGAAAGGGAAATGTCCACCGTGACCAAATCGGGTTTTAACTCGCGAATTTCTTTCAGGGCTTCGGTGGCATCGGCCACATCGCCGCACACAGTGAAGTCGGCTTCCCGTTCGATGAGTTGCCGCATCCCTTCGCGAAACATCGTGTGATCGTCCACGATAAAAACGCGGCTTTTGACGAGGGCAGCGCGCCCGGGCGATTCGCTAATTGGACTGGCGATGGTTGTTGTCATTTTGCTTGTCACCCAAAGTTTTGGCGGATGAATAAAACGCGCACATGATTTGAGTGCCTTGTTCGGGCGCACTTTTCAAGTCTAATGTTGTGCCAATAACACTGGCGCGATAACGCATGATGCGGATGCCCATGCCGGTGGAACTGCCGGGCGATTGAAAACCCGCGCCATTGTCGCTGACGGTCAGCAGAAAATGATCCTGTTCGCGCGTGATGGAAATGACGATTTTATTTGCCTTGCCATGTTTGACCGCGTTGAGCACTGCTTCCTGAACGATATAATATAAATGCAGCGAGGCTGCGCTTTCCACGGTGACATGCGCTTCCTCGCATAAAAATTGGCAGCGAATCTTGAATAAATTTTCGGCATTGGCGGCGAGTTCTTCAATCGCCGATACCAATCCGCTTTCTTCCAGCCGCACGGGAAACAGGCCGCGCGCCACGCTGCGGGTTTGGTTGATGGTTTCATTGACCAGGCCGCCGATTCTTTCGGCCTCGGCAAATTCCGGGACGCCTTTTTCCTGCAATTGATCGGCCACAATGTCCATGCGATAAGCGATGGCGGCCAATTGCTGGCACACGCCGTCATGCAAATCGTGCCCGATGCGGCGCTGTTCGCGATTGCTGATTTCAAGGATCTCGCGTTCCAGGCGTTTGCGTTCGGTGATGTCGCGCGCCACACTTTCCACTTCTGAATTTTTGCCGGCCTGCTTGACCATCCGGGCGCTGACTTCCAGGCGAATGCGTTGGCCGCCGGAATTGATAAAATCCCATTCGGTCGGCGGCAATTCCATGCCGGCGGTGACCAGTTCAAACCACTTTTTGGCGGCGTTGCGCTGTTCTTCCACCACAAATTCCATCAGATTTTTGGCGAGGATTTCTTTGCGGCGCGCTTGCAGCAAGCGTTCGCCGGTTTGATTGACCGAAGTGATGCGGCCGGCGGCATCGGTGGTGAACACCATGTCATTCGCATTTTCAAACAAATCTTCGTAGCGCTCTTTTAATGCCGCTTCTATCTGGAGTTTTTGCCGGATGATTTCAGTTTGCTTGTGAACGCGGCGGCGCAAAACCACCACCCAGGTGAACGAAGCCAGCAGCACGACGCCGAGGCCGCCGGTTACCAAAAGAAGTTTTTGCAGATTCCACCACGGCGGTCTTTGGAGAACAAAAACGTCGGCGACCGACCGCATCAAAACACGAAAGGATTTGGCGCGCCATAATTCCCCCGCCTGCCATTCACTGCCGATTTCAATCAGGCAAACGCCGGTGATGGCCACCTTGCTGCCGTTTTGCAAATAGGCAAAATCCACTCCGCCATTTTTCTTTTCGAGATAGGCGTGAAAAATAAAACCGTTGGGCGCCTGCAACACTAGAAATTGTTCCTGGCTTTGCCGCGCCCGGTCCAGCACGGTGGCTTCGATGCGCACCAGCCGGCAATCATGAGTTCCTTTCAAAGCTTCATCGCAATTAATCGGGTCGGGTTCAGGCAAAGCTCCTGAATCGATTTTTCGGAAAGTAGCGTCTTGCAGCATGGGCGTATATTCTCCCTTGGCTGGAAATCCCAAAACTTCCACCCGGTCGCCCACGACCAAATGTCCCGGCTGCTTGGTCTCGACATATAATCCTTCCGTTTTGTCTTCGATGTATAAGGCACCATCATCCTGACGGTAAATGACCGTGCCGATGACTTTGACGCGATGCCCATACGGCCCTTGCGGTGTGAATTGCAAAAGATTTTCGATGGGTCTGGCGGGAATCGCAAACGGATTGGCCGGCACCGCCGTATCCACCACCACATCCGTTGGGTGTGGAACCAAAAGCCGGATGTCAAACAACTGGCGCTGGCGGTTGAAGCGCGTGACGCAAACCCCGCGCACCGTGACGGTGCTGTCCACCAAATCACTGCTTTGCGGCACCGGCAATTTGCTCGCATAAGCCGTCAGCCGTCCGCCGCCCGTCGCGATGTCCACCAAAAAATATTTGCTCGTGTCATCGAAACGCACTGCGCGCACAATGCCGTGAATCTCCACAAACTGGCTGTCTTCCTGTCCGCTCGCCAGTTGCTCGAAAGTGACCGGCTTGGCGGCGGGAAAAATTCCTTCGCCCAGTATTTGAATCCGCGAAGGCGTAACGATTGGCGCATACTCGCCCGGACTTACCACGCCATCCAGTTCGATCAATTGTCCCGTGACCAGCGGCGGGTTGTTCGTGGAAGCATCCAAAAAGAAATAAATGCCCGCCGTTTCATCCTGCATGAAACGAAAATAATTTGTCTGGTCGAAGAACGTCACCACTCCTCGCAATCGCACCGGATACGGTTGCGCCGCCTGTTCCGGCGTCAATAGCCGGATTTGCTCCGCCGTTCTTAATTCTGGAAGCGGAACATCTTTGGCTGGCAAACACAGGCAGTTGACAGAAAATAAAAGCAGCAAAGCAACCAGATGAATGGTTGTCTTCCATGTTCTACTCTGAACTACTGCGTGTCCGTTCATCAGACTTATTTTGATTAAATGTTAAGTAGTGCCTTCGGCTTGACATGCTTTTTACAGCGGCGGATTCTGTCTGGTCGTAAATCCTATTCTCATACATCAATGGCTCTGATGCAATCCCGTTTCCATGGTTTCGATCTGTTGCCGGGCGGAACGATTCGCCGGATCAAGTTGCAAAACGATGCGAAACTGCGCCAGCGCTGGTTGATATTTTTTTTCAGCGGCCAGAATCGTTCCCAGGCTCAAATGCGCCGGCGCAAAATCCGGGCGATAATGAATCACGGCGTCAAATTCTCTTTGCGCCGCTGTTTCGTCGCCGGCCAGTTCAATGCCCAACATATAATGAGCCTGCCAAAATTCCGGCCTGGCTTTGACGACGCCGCGCAAGTCTGCAATCGCTTCATCCCACTGAAATGAATCCGTCGCTGCGTTGGCGCGCTCGAAATAATCTGCCGGTCCTTGCGGTTCCAAATTCGCCGCCTTTTGATAATTGGCCGTCGCCGCTGCTTTTTCTCCTTCATTTTGCTGTAAAAATCCTAAATCCAAATAAGCGTCCACGTCGGTTGGATTGGAGCGGATCGCCCGCTTGAACCAGCGGACGGCTCCGGCGGTTTTATGTTCGTTCGCCAGGATTTCTCCCATCGCGACTTCGGCATCTTCGTAATTACTTTGAATGGCAAGCGCGCGGGAAAAATAATTCGTGGCCTCGCTGATTCTTCCATCACGCACCAATAACGTGCCCACATAATAATAGCCGCCGGGCGTTTGCGGAACCAGTTCGCAGCAGCGTTTGGCTTCCACGATGGCCTGCTCCAAAAATCCGCCTTTCTCCAGAAATCTTTCGAAATTTCCGTGTAAAAAATAATCGTTCGGCGACGCGGCGATGGCCTGCTCATACATTTGCCGGGCTTGCGCGGGCGTTTGCGTGTTCAGCAACAACTTTACTTCGTCCATTTTTTTCTCATACATCGCCACGCTGGCGTCATGATTGAATTGTCCCGTGAACGGCGGCGCTGTGATGCGGTTCCAAACTTCCTGCCAATCCCGTTGCCGATCCCAAACCGTGACGGCGAGCCGGTCATCGCATATTTTTTCAGACGCCCAATTTCCCTTGTCATGCGCGGTGACGGACGCGGGAAGAATTTTTTCCATCTGCTCGGCAAAGTTCAGGGCGAGAAAATAATTTCCCTCGAAATTCAAATGCACGTGCTCGTAAAAGAAATTCAAGCCGGGAATTTCTTGCGACGAATGTTGCGCCAGCGCGCCGGCCGCGTCCAAAAAATAAACGCCTTGCCCGGCATGACGCGCCGCCGCTTCCCGGATGGCCGAATTGATGCGCGTGTCCGCGCGAAAATCGAGCGCATCATCATCCCGCGCGAATTCAAAATCCTTTCGCGCGGCCTCATCATTGGTCAAAGCCAGTTCGCAGCCGCCCATGCGATATTGTAAATCGGCAAACTGCGGATCCATCGCCGCCGCCTTCTGGTAAAAAGCCAGCGCCTGCCGGTTTGAATTTTCATTCTCCAAATCAACGCCCGTTTCATAAATCCGGTTCCAGTCCGATTCCTGATTCGTATTCAAATCCGCCGCGTGCATGGAAGCGAACGGCGCGCATTGTTTTAAGTTGACCGCCATCGTGCTTAAAACCACCGGCACATCCGCTTTATGCGCCGCGCGCAAAATGTCTTCCAGATTTGCCTTGAAATTGGCGTAAGCCCGCAGCCGCGCCGGCTCATCATAACCCAGACGATTGTTGGCGAACATTTCCATGCCGCCCCACTTTTGAGGTTTGGCCGAACGGCTGCTCAAATTTCGGATGACCGAATCAAATAACTGTCCGAGGCGCGTGGTTTTGATGGCGAGAATCGTATGGATCAAAGCCCGGTTCGGCGCGCGCATTCCGTAACTCGTTTCCGCCCCGAAAGGCCCGACCATTTCATTGTTGCCCATGTAAATGAGCCATAAATCACCTTCATGCCGCGCACATTCGCGGGCGATGGGCAAAATCGTGCTCGAATCAATCGCCGTCACTGCCACGCAAACCACTTGAAAATCGGTTCCGGGATAACGTTCATGCAGCAACACTTCCAAATAGCGGCCAAAACCATAACTTGCATCCGGGTCTCCCATCGCGGCGGATTCGCCCAATAAAAAAATCCGATACGAATGGGCGGTTTTATCGGCAGGAAATCGAAATGCCGTTGTTTCGCGAGCGATGGCTGGCGGGAAAAAACGATAGCTGAACTTCTCATTCGGCACAAAGAATTTATGCCCGCCGATTTGAATTTTCTGGAAAAAATGCGTGTCATAGCCATAACCGGCCACGCGCAAACCGATTTCAATGATTCCCAACAGCAGCAATGGCATAAAAATCATTGCAATCAGGCGCATCAGCCAAAGACGGCGCCTGGAAATGGGTTTTGTGATATTCATGCTGAACGGTTGAAGAAGATTATATTTTATTTGTGAAAACCGCCATGAGAAACGGATAAAATGATGTAAGTTGCCTGTATTTAATGTGATAACAGCGTATTGAGCCATTAAATTACCGCCATATTTGACCCCTGGAAATCGCCTTTCTAAATATTTTTTCAAAAACTGTTGACAAAATCAAGCGGGTCTAGTATAAAGTATCACGTTCCTGATCCTTTAGGCAAAAAAAACAACGATGGAACAATCATAGAATAAACACAGACCCTTATGAAAAACATAAATAAAATTATCGGATGCAGCGCGGCAGTAGCCGCAGTCGTGGCACTCGGTGCATTTACAACCCAAGCGCAAAACCTTCTGGTGAATGGAAGTTTTGAAAATGCTGGCGGTTTTACGGCAAATCCAGTCACAACAACCTCTGGCCCCGGTGGAACCACGGGCGTTGATCAGGGTTGGGCTGCTTTTGGCGCAGCGCAGAGTGATATGAGTTCTGCACTAAATAGTTCGCCAGAGTCTGGAAGCTATAGCTTGCTCGCGCAAAATGGACCCGGAAATAACTGGAATCCGCAAGGGGCTTATCAAATCGTGGATGGCATTGTGGCCGGCCAGACTTATAATTTAAGCGCGTATTACTTGATTGACAGCTCTTCCGCCAATACGGGGACTTATGCCACTCCATTCGCCGAACAAATCAACTTCGGCAACTTGGTCGGAGGCACTTGGACCACGGTAGGAACATCTACCGCTACTTTTGGTTTTGGAAATGCTGGCGCAACTGATGGGGCCGCTCCAAGTCTCAATACATGGTATCAAGAAACTGGTTCGTTGGTGGCACCTGCGGGAGCGTCAGAAGCTGAAGTATATATGTTCTACATGGATAATGGTCAAACGACAGTGGATCAGATGTATATTGATAACGCTTCTTTGGTAGCAGCGCCGGAACCTTCTACTCTTGCTTTGGCGGGATTGGGTGGCTTGGGCGTTTTGATGGTGTTGATCCGTCGTCGCCAGATAGCTTAATTTGATAATCACGCAAAAGCCACCTGATGTAAATCGGGTGGCTTTTTTTTCCATTTGTTCCAAAATAAATGTTCCAAACTAAAACGCACTGTAACCGTCCAAACAATTGCCTCTGATATGAAACGAATTTCTTCCGCCATAATCCCATTGCTTGCATTTTTGATTGCGCCCGTTGCGTTGGCACAAAGTCATGTGGAAATTTATATGACAGCCGAAGATTCAGGACAACGGCTGGCAAAAATGGGTGAAGCGGAATTGACCGCCAGCGCGCCCTTGACGGAAAAGCAGCAATACATTTTTGTTGATCCTTCAAAAAAATTTCAAACCATCATCGGCATCGGCGGCGCGTTGACGGACGCTTCGGCGGAAACTTTTTACAAGCTGCCCAAAGATAAACAGCAGGAAATTTTGCGGGCTTATTTTGATCCGCAGAACGGCATCGGTTACACGCTCGGTCGCACGCATATCAATAGCTGCGATTTTTCCAGCGAGAGTTACACCTACGTCACCAACGGCGACAAGAATTTGGATAGTTTCAACATCGCGCACGATTTGAAGGATCGCATCCCGTTCATCAAGGCGGCGATGGCGGAAGCGGGAAATCAGTTCACACTGTTCGCGAGTCCGTGGAGTCCGCCGGCGTGGATGAAGGACAACGATGACATGCTGCACGGCGGCAAATTGTTGCCGGCCTATTATGAATCGTGGGCGCGTTATTACGGCAAATTCATCCAAGCCTACGCGCACGAAGGCGTTCCCATTTGGGGCATCACGGTGCAAAACGAACCGATGGCCGTGCAGACGTGGGAATCCTGCAATTATACTGCCGAAGAAGAGCGCGATTTTGTGAAAAATTATCTCGGCCCGGCTTTGAAAGACGCCGGCCTGGGGGACAAAAAAATTATCGTCTGGGATCACAACCGCAGTTTCATGTATGAGCGCGCGGCGGTGGTTTTGGATGATCCGGCGGCGGCGAAATATGTTTGGGGCGTGGGTTTTCATTGGTATGTGGGCGACCATTTCGAGAACGTCAAGCGCGTCAAGGAGGCTTATCCCAACAAACATCTGTTGTTCACCGAAGGCTGCAATGGCCCATTTGACTTCAGCAAAATCAACGACTGGCAGTGGGGCGAGAATTACGGCAGATCCATGGTCAACGATTTCAATAATGGCGCCGAAGGCTGGACGGATTGGAATGTGTTGCTGGATCAGCAAGGCGGGCCGAACCATGTCCAGAATTATTGCTTTGCGCCGATTCATGCGGACACAACGACGGGCAAGTTGACTTACATGAATTCCTATTATTATATCGGCCACTTTTCAAAATTTGTCCGGCCCGGCGCGCGGCGGATCATCAGTTCGTCCACGACGGATGATTTGTTGACCACGGCTTTCGTGAACCCGGACGGAAAAATTGCCGTCATTGTGCTCAATCTTTCGGATTTGGCGCAGTCGTTTAACCTTTCGCTCGGCGGCAAAAGCATCAAAAGCAGCAGTCCGGCACATTCCATTATGACGTTGGTGGTGTCATAAGGCCTGAGTTGATTTGGAAAAGGTTAGAAAACAGGTTTTTTCAAAAACTTCGTCAAAAAAGTTGTTGACGCTTAATTCAATCTGTGATACAAATTATTACAAGTTCACGAACAACCGTAAAAAACAACAAAGTAATGCCATGAATGTCTCAAAATATAATCATCAGAGGTCCCTTTTATCATCTCTGTCCCGTTCCTGTTTGCTCGTTTTCAAAGTCAGCGGTCTGGTTTGCGCGACCGTATTCGCGACGCTGCTTTTATTGTGTGGTGGAAATGCCAAAGCCTACAGCACCGCCAATGTGCTGACCAATCCGGGCGCGGAAACGGGAGATTTGACCGGCTGGAGCGTTTCGCTCACCGGATATAGCTTTGTCGTTTCCACCAATGGGCTGGTGGCCAACACGACCAACGAAAATTTCGTGGCTCATTCCGGCGAATATACCTTTGAATTATTTGATACCACTGGCAATTCTTCGTATATTTATCAGAATTTTGCCGCCGACCCCGGCTCGCAATGGATGGCCAGTTGCTATGCCCTTTGTTATGCGTCTAATTATCTCCAATCTGGAGAAGATGCTTTTATGCAGATGGTTTTCTACGACGCCTCAAACAACGTGGTGCCTTATCCCGGTGCGGCCGGCGGAACGTATGCCTCGGATTTTCTTGATCCGAATGACTATTCCGGTTTAGGGATTAACTATACCGTAGTTCCTCCACTGGCGGTTGACGGCAGCGGCTGGTTGTTCCTTCAGGCCACAAATGTTTTCGATACAGATCCGGCCACGGAAGCCAGCTATGATCCTTCTGTCAGCCCGGTATCGCCCATCCTGACTGCGCCTCCGGGCACGGCTTATGTTCAGTATCGGCTTGAATTTGATTCTACCGTTGAACTAGGCGGAGATGCCTATTTCGATGATTGCGTCTTGCAAGAAGTGCAGGTAAGCGATCCTGATATTTCCACCGCGCCTACGGCAGTGACAACCTACGCTGGTTCACCCGCATCATTCACGGTTGTTGCTACGCATACGAGCGCTTATCCGGGTGAAAAGTTGACTTATCAATGGCAATATAATGGAACCAATCTGCCGGCGGCTGGCGGGGTTAATAATATCAGCGGTTCCACCACGACTGCGGTGCTGAATTTTAACAATTTGGTGGGTGCTGATGCCGGACTCTATGATGTGGTAGTCACGCTTAAATCCACAGCTGGGAATTACACCAACACCATCCGCAGCGTGCCAGTGCCTTTGACCGTTTTAACCTTAAGTCCGCTTCAAAAGGCCAATAAATTGGGCGCTAATTTCGGGTTTGAAACGGATCCGGTTTGGCAGCCCTGGAGCGTTTTTAACGGCTGCTATTTCGCGACTACAGCTAGTTTTTACGGAGCGACCACGACTCCAGTTAATGTGTTTGATGGCAATGACGTGGCGTTAATAGGTGGCAACGGCGACCGCGACAACGGATTCTACATGCAAATCGCCGCCGCTCCGGGCAGCTTGTGGAAAGCCGGCGGCTGGGCTTACATTTCAAGCTTGAATGATTTTGTTGATGGCAATACCTGCCGCCTGCAAATCTGGTTTTTGAATTCAGTTGGCGGTAGCACCACGCCGGGCACGCCTACTTATGAATCCTTCAAAATGTATGGTTTGGGTTATACCAATTCTGATGCGGAATATACCAGCATTGATGCGAGCAGTTCTCAAAATGGCCAGCTTCTTTATCATGATCAATTGCCACGGGATCAATGGTGTTTTTTGCCCGTGACCAATGTGGTGGATGATAGCGGCATTGGTTTGGAAAACGATATTCCCTACACCACTTTGACCAATGGCTACTTCATGGTGCCAACCAATTCGGCTGGGATTAACTTCCAGATGTATGAGTATTGTCCTCAAGCCACTGACACGCCTACCCCGCAGGCCGATCTCGGCGGCAGTGCCTCCGATGCCGTCTATTGGGATGACATGGAACTGATTCAAATAACACCGGTGACGAATCTGACCGCATCGGTTTCAAGCGGCAATATCAACCTGTCATTCTCCGGCGGCGCGGGGCTTGACTATGCGATTCTATACAAGACCAACCTAACGGACACTACCTGGAGCGTGTTGACGAATAATGTCACTGTCCCGGATTCATGGGCGACCAACACGGCCTCTGTGGGGACAACCTATCCTATTACGGTGTCTGATCATCTTACGACGCATAACCGGTTCTATCGCGTTCAGTCGGAGTAAAAATTAATTCAAAGTTCTCCGGCGTCCGGCTGCAATCAGCCAGACGCCGGGCTGAACTATAAGCGGCGGCGAATGGCATTGGTAATGTTTGGCAACGCGTTTGGTCAGGCGTATTCCAACTCCCGGGGATATTCTTATTAAAATGAACAATAAGCATAATATGTTTAGCAGCGGCAAAAAAGTTGGTTTTCGGTTTGTTTGGTCCAATTCGGTTCCACTTGTTTTGAAAACGAGGAGCGGATTCACTTTGATTGAATTGCTGGTGGTGATCGCGATCATCGCCATCCTGGCCGCGATGTTGCTGCCGGCGCTGGCCAAAGCCAAGCAGCGGGCGCAAGCCATAGCCTGCATGAACAATCTTAAGCAACTAACCCTGGGCTGGGTCATGTATAATGGCGATAATAATAGCAAACTCGTTCCCAACGGAGGCCAACAAGAACAAATCGCCCCCGGCGCGGGCCCGACTGATTCCACCTGGAGTAAAATCCAACCGGGAGGTGTATATTACCAATGGGCGCCGGGAAGCATGGGCCAATGGTCTGCGTATGAGACCAATCTTCTTCAATCAAGTGCGCTTTATCCTTATGTCAACACCATAGCTATTTATAAGTGCGCCGCCGATTTCAAGAACTTTACTTTTCCACCCGCACCTCACACTCGTAGCTATTCAATGAATTGTTATTTGTCTCCGGTCATTGGCGGTGGCACCCAGTCCAGACCTGATGGGACATGGACCAGTGTTGGAACTGCCGGCACACGCAACTTTTTTAAGGACACGGAAATGCTCCAGCCCGGACCCTCCTCAACCTATGTTTTTATTGATGAAAACGAATACTCCATCAACGATGGCTTTTTTGTAAGTGATCCCAGTCAGGGCAATAAATTTCAGGATGTTCCGGCTATCCGTCATGGCAATGCCGGCGGACTTTCTTATGCCGACGGCCATTCGGAAATCAAAGCATGGAAAGATCCAGCTCTCAATACCAAAATAGCCGCCGGCCCAATAAATGGCACGTCCGGCTCTAGCGATGCGGGATGGCTTTCACAAAGAGCCACAAGCTATTCCCCGTGATGATTTGCACAGCAATCGTGATTTATTATTGAAACGCCGGTTGATAGAATGCACAAGTTATCCTATATTAATTAAGAATATAAAATGGCATGAACAGGATTAAAAACAGAAATGAAATTTCAGGGCGCCGGAAATGGAAGGCCGGGCGCGGTGCCTTTACTTTGATTGAATTGCTGGTGGTGATTGCGATCATCGCCATCCTCGCGGCGATGTTGTTGCCGGCTTTGGCCAAGGCCAAACAGAAGGCGCAAGCGATTTCCTGCATGAACAATCTCAAGCAATTGACCCTGGGCTGGCTCATGTATAACGGAGATAATGGCGGCAAACTTCCACCCAACGGGGAAGACGGCGAGCAACCTACTTCAGCAACCGACCCTAACATATTGCCCGGCGGCAAGTGGGTTCAATGGTGTCCCGGAAATGTAGCAACGACGACGTTGGCATTGCTGGTGGCCCAGACAAACTTTGTCGAGGATGGCTTGATTTATCCCTCGGTAAATACCATCAGTGTTTATAAATGCCCGGCAGACCATACAACAACAAAATATGGCCCTATTGTTTTTCCACATCTGCGCAGCTATTCCATGAATTGTTGGTTGAGTCCATTCCCTGGCAAGGATTTCGTCTCAATACGACTTGGAGGTTCGCCCGCGCGCATATTTTATAAGGATTCGGACATTGTTTCGCCGGGACCATCCATGACCTTTGTTTTGATAGATGAAAACGCAAATTCCATTGATGATGCATATTTTGCCGGCAACCCCGGACTGCCGGGCAAATGGGTCAATGTCCCGTCCACACGTCACGGAAATGCCAGCGGTCTTTCCTTTGCCGACGGACACGCGGAAATTAAGGGTTGGAAAGATAGCGTCATTATTTCCCAGAATGCCCCTAATTTTAAAATCAACGGCACGCAAGCTAGTGACCCTAGTTCTGGAGATAATGCTTGGCTGGAACAAAGAGAATCGGTCGTATTACCATGACAAACCAAATTACTTCTCAAAATGTTCGGAGCGAAACTTCAAAAAAGATTTTTCTGGCAAAAGCCGCCTGTATTGGCGCGACGCTGATTGCCTTCTTATTTTCAGGAGAATTGCGCGCGGCCAACATCCTCGCCAACCCTGGCTTTGAGACGGGCAGTCTGGCCACCAATTGGAACACTTCCGGCGCCAATAATTATATCGAGTCCGGCGCGAGCGTCGCCCATGGCGGAACCGACTATTACAAAGTGTATGGTCAATTCATAACCTCGACTAACTACACGGCTATTTATCAGGATAACCTTTCATCGCCGGGCGCCATCTATGCGGCGGATGGCTGGGCTTATTCGCTATCTTCCGATGCCATCAATGGACAAGACCAGGTTTGGCTTGAGGTTACTTTTCTGGATGCGTCAAAAGATGCGCTGGCTGACTATCGCTCGGCGGTCGTCAGCGCGGCGAACATTGCCAGCTTGGGCGGGTTTAATAACTGGTTTGATTTGCAGATAACCAATCAATGTTCTTTTACGAGCGCCGTGAAGCTGATCCTGCTTCCCGGCACGGTCACCAATACCGTCACCAGTCTGGTTGCTCCGGCAAACACGGCTTATGTGCGATATAAGATTGTTTTTGAGCAGGGATTGGACAACGCAAATGGTTCGATGTATTTTGATGACCTTACATTAAATCAAACCGGCGGAACGGTAGTAGTGCCGCCACCTGTTCTTCAATGGAACATTGCTTGGGACGATGAATTCAATGGTAATTCCATTAACTTGACCAATTGGGGATTCGAGACGGGCAATAATGGAGGTTGGGGAAACAGCGAACTGGAGTATTATACTTCGCGCACGAACAATGCCCGCGTTGAAAATGGCCAGTTGGTCATCGAAGCCGACCAGGAAAGCTATGGCGGGAGCAGTTATACTTCAGCCCGGATGCTTACCAGGGGCAAATGGTCATGGACTTACGGGCGCATTGAAGCGCGCATTAAACTTCCTCGCGGACAAGGTATCTGGCCTGCGTTTTGGATGTTGGGCACAAATATAGATTCGGTGAGCTGGCCTACCTGCGGCGAAATTGACATCATGGAAAATATCGGCAAGGCCAGCGATCAGGGCACGGATCACGGGACGATTCATGGTCCGCAATCTGGAGGTCAGGATTACAATTACGGTTCCGGCGTGGGCGGCACTTATACCTTGCCGGGTGGCGCGGCTCTGGCCGATGACTACCATATTTATGCCATTGAGTGGACTCCCAACCAGATCAAATGGTTCATGGACAATAATCAGTATTTCACGGCTACGCCGGCCAGTTTGCCGAACACGGGGACCTGGGTTTTTTCGCAGCCGCAATTTTTATTGTTAAATCTAGCCGTGGGCGGGCAGTGGCCCGGTAACCCGGACGGAACAACGGTTTTTCCCCAACAAATGCTGGTGGATTATGTGCGCGTCTATGAACAAACGGCGCCGCTCCAAATCTCGGCGACTCAAGCCAACGGCAACATCGTTGTAAGCTGGCCGACCAATATCATCTGCCATTTGCAAGTGCAGGCCAATTCTCCGCTGGGCGAAAACTGGGTTGATCTGGATACGACCGATCCGTATGTCCTAACGCCTGACCCGGACAACCGCAGCGCTTTTTATAGGCTGGAATCGCCCTAGTCAGGATTTGTATAATTTTAGAAATTTTAGGTTGATTAAAATTTTCAACTGGAGGAGCAGGCAGTTTTTATGAAGCTATAAAATTTTCTCGGATGTTTTAATATGATGGGACAACATTTTTATAAGGTTCTTTCAACCCAATTATTTTCAAAAGGAAATTTTTCAAAATTTTTGCGCTGCCTGGCGTTGCTTGGTTTAAGTTTCGGTTATGTAACGGGAGAAGCCCAGGAATTTTCAAAAAACGATGATCGAGTAAATGCGTTGCTTTCACAAATGACTTTGGACGAAAAAATCGGCCAGATGGTTCAGGTGGATATGGATGGCTTGGCGGACAAAGCGGATGTGCAAAAATACTTTCTCGGTTCAGTTTTGAGCGGCGGCGGCTCTGACCCATCTCCTGACAACAGCGCCGCCAGTTGGTTGAAGTCGGTGACGGGTTACGAATCCGAGGCGTTGAAAACGCGCCTGAAAATTCCCTTGATCTATGGCGTTGATGCGGTTCACGGCCACAACAACGTTCTGAACGCGGTTATTTTTCCGCACAACATCGGATTGGGCGCGGCGCATAACATGAAATTGGTCGAAGCCGCTGAACACATCACGGCGCTGGAAGTGGCGGGAACGGGCATTCGCTGGGCGTTCGCGCCGTGCATCGCCGTGGCGCAGGATGAACGATGGGGACGCACTTACGAAAGTTTCGGGCAATCAACCGGGTTGGTTTCCATGCTCGGCGCGGCAGCCGTAAAAGGGTTTCAAGGAAATCAATTGTCTTCCGCTTCCGATTCCGTGCTGGCTTGCGCCAAACATTTCATTGGCGACGGCGGCACGACCAACGGCATTGATCAAGGCAACATGATTTGCGACGAGGCGACTTTGCGCAAACTTTACCTGCCGCCCTATCGCGCGGCGATCAAAGCCGGCGTGGGTTCAATCATGGTTTCCTACAGCAGTTGGAATGGAAAAAAGATGCACGCCAATAAATACCTGCTTACCGATGTGCTAAAAAATGAATTGGGATTTCAAGGTTTTTTGGTTTCCGATTGGGCGGCCATTGATCAAATTTCTCCGGATTACAAAAAGGACATTGAGGATTCCATTAATGCGGGACTGGATATGGTGATGGTGCCTTACGGTCCCGGACATGAAAATAATTTTGTGGAATTTATTCGCGACTTAAAGGAATTGGTGGTCACGGGAAAAGTCCCGCCAGCGCGAATTGACGATGCGGTAAGGCGTATTTTACGGATTAAATTTCAAATGGGGCTGTTCGAAAATCCCTACACGGATCCGGCGTTGACGGCGGCGATTGGTTCGCCAGAACATCGCCAGGTTGCCCGCGAATGCGTGGAGCACTCGCTGGTTTTGTTGAAAAATTCAAATCATGTTCTGCCTCTTTCAAAAAAGATCAAACATCTGGTCGTGGTCGGCGAAGCGGCAAATGATCTGGGAATTCAGTGCGGCGGCTGGACGATTGACTGGCAGGGACGGACTGGAAATGTCACGACGGGCGGCACCACCATTTTGGCCGCCGTCAAACAAACAGTTTCTGATAAAACGCAGGTGACTTTTTCATCCGACGGCAGCGAGTTAAAAGGCGCCGACGAAATCTTAGTGGTCGTGGGCGAATCTCCTTACGCGGAGTTCAAAGGCGACCGCACAAACCTGAATTTAGCAGCGGATGATGAAGCCTTGATCGCCAGGGCCAAAGCTTCTGGCGCGCCTGTGGTCACCGTGTTGCTCTCCGGCCGGCCATTGGTTTTGGGCGATGCTTTGGAAAATAGCGATGCGTTTATCGCCGCATGGTTGCCGGGCACAGAGGGGCAGGGTGTGGCTGATGTTTTATTCGGCGATTGCAAGCCGACCGGCAAACTGCCGCGCGTGTGGCCGCGAAACAATGATCAATTGTCCGTCAATAATTCAGCGGGCAAACCGCTTTTCCCCTACGGTTTCGGCCTGACATTTTGATCGAAAATCCGGCAGGAAATTTGCAAAATTTTCAGAGTTCCCCAAAGTTTTACCAGCGATAAAACTTGCCATCGGCTTTTGCCCTGACATAAATTAATCTTTCGTTTCAAGGATTTTGAAATCGGAAACGCTGGTCGCCTCGGTAGCTCAGTTGGTAGAGCAGTTGACTCTTAATCAATTGGTCGTGGGTTCGAATCCCCCCCGGGGCACCAAATTCTTCCATAAATTTTCTGGAGCCTTCGCCCTTGAAGTTCAAGCGCAATAAAAAGTTTCTTTTTGGGCTTGAGTGCCTAAATTTCAAATCTTCTTGCAGAAACAACTTATTGAAGGATGGGAACTCAATGATAATGTCGCAGAATGTTCCGCCAACTATTCTCTATAAGGATTCCCTATAAGGATTGCCGTCTGGAAAAATGAGAATTTCAAAACTATGAAATCGTGAAACCGCCTCGAATTTTATCTATGAAAACAATGTTCAAATATTTCTGCTTACTGGCCGGCCTGTCATGGGGATGGGGAACGACTGCCTTTGGGCAATTGCAATGGAGTTCTTATGACACCAGCGGCAATCTCGTCACGGCGAATGTGGCCACCGGCGGCGATTTGGCTTCAGCCAGCAGCGTTACCTTTACCATTCCCGCCAACACTCAATTGTTCTTCGTAACCAAAAATTTTACGCCGTTTAGTATTGCAGGCGCGAATGCCAGAATGCCCGTGACCTTCAAAGTTTCCGCTTCCGGGGGTCTCACTGGCGTGGCTCAACGCACGATGGGCTGGGGTCTATACAATTCCGCAGGAACGGGTGCGTTCAGTGATGACGTAGGTTATTTCGGTATGTGGAACGGCGCCGGGCCTTACGTTGAAACCTACGATCACCCATCCGGAACGGCCAATTTATTTTCCGGCGCCAACCTAGGCGAGGGCAAAGCCCAATCTGGAACGCCGGCCGATGGTTTGACCTACACCAACCAAATCCAGTTGGTTATGAATGCAGCGCAGACGGGAATTTCTTTGGGCACCAGCAGTTCTACTTTAGCCGCTTGCGGCATAGCGATAAATGGACCGAGCCTCTTCGCACGGGGTTACACCAATCCAGTCGGTGGTCCGTTGGGCGGAGTAACCTCCTTTGATGAATTCGCTTTTATGTTCAACAACACCACCGCCAATCCAGTCACCGTGACCCTTAACGCCATTGGCTTGGGGAATTCCCTGACTTGGGACGCCAGTGGCGCCAATCCAACCACGCCGACAGATGGCTCTGGAAATTGGTCAACCACCAACGTCAATTGGTCGGGCGGCGCAGGCGGTGCCATCGGCGCGAGCGATAGCGTCTGGTCACCTGGTTACGATGCAGTCATTGGAGCGAACAATGGCGCTGCCGGCACGATCACCAACAACGATGCTGCCGGAGAGATTGTTTCCAATATCACTTTCAATGCCGCCGGAAGCGGAAGTTATAATATCACTGGTTCACCTTTGATTTTGACCGGCACACCGACCATAACAGTCGCCAGCGGAGTTACCGCCACCAACAGCGTCCCCTTGGGCGGCACAGGCTTTAACAAAGCGGGAAGCGGTGTTCTAGTATTGAATCCACCTGCCATCAACACTTATGCCGGCCCAGTCACCGTCAATGCCGGCACGCTCTACGCTGTCCCTTCTTCTTTCAACGCTTTTAACGGTGATGTGACAGTGAATTCGGGAGCAACGCTCCTGCTTAATGGAAGCACTCCTGGCGGCATGAACCCGGCATACACGCTCACGATCAATGGGGGGCAGTGACCAATATAAGCTTAGGCGGAACTGCGACTGAAAGCCACAACCTCGTTGTTGTTGATAATGGAGGTATTCTCGCCTATGGTCCGGCTAATTCAGGGCAGCTTAATGTGACTAATTTCGACTTCCGCAGTGGTCTATCAATGTTCCCCAAAATGACCATGACCACCAATTTTAGCGTCAAGTCAACGCCGGGCACCATGGACTATATTGGCCGCCCCAGCAGCACGGGACCACAAGGTCTGATTCTCACACTTCTCGGCGGCACGATGCTTTTAGACTACCCGCTGGTCGCACCCAATAACGATACAACGCAGGGCGGCGCAAAATTCCAGCAGAGCGGTGTGCTGACTCTGGGTGGCGGCAGGCTGTTGGGTCAATTTAATTCCACTGCGAGCCGCACTGAAAAAGTCGCGCGCACGGTGATCTGGTCTGGTGCAACCTCATTTATTCTGACCAACAACGCCGGCAGTTACGGTTTTACGATGAATGCGCTTAACCGGAATGTTGGTGGCACGATTGACTATAGAACCGGCGGGAGTGGCAGCGCCCCCGCACTAACGACCGCCTCCGCCAATGTAAATAACATCCTGGGCGGCTGGGCAACATGGGAAGAATCGGATTGGGCGGTGGGCACTGCGATTGCGCCATTGGCCGCGGCTAGTTATCAGGCGAATACCGATCCGACAACGTGGGGTTCAACCAGTAATGTAACTTTGAATGCGAGCACCTCACCCGATGTTGTTGACGGAACGACTATTAATTCATTGAGACTCACTGCCGCCTCCACCGTCACGCTTGATGGTTCGTTGATGCTTACTTCCGGCGGCTTGCTCGTCACCGGCAGCGGCACGACTGCAATTACTGGCGGGACGCTCAAAGGTGCCAGCGGGGCGGACTTGATTGTTCATCAATACTCTAGTGCCGATTTGACCATTAGTTCTACGCTGGCCGATAATACATCGGCCTCTTCGCTTACGAAATCCGGCAACGGTAAATTGATCATCACCGGCACGGATAATTTGACCGGCATCAATTACCTTAACGGCGGCATCGTTGAAGTGAGTGATCTGGCCAAACTGGCCGCCGGGCCATTGGTCATGAATAACGGAACCCTGCGCTATACCGGTTCGGATGTCACTAGCACGCGAGGAATTACCTTGAACGGCGTCGGAGGCACGGTAGATGTCTCTGGCAACGCAACCATCACGCAAACAGGAGCTATTACTGGCAATGGTGGTTTGAATTCAACCCTAACGACGGGCTTAAACCTGGGCGACTGGGGTGGCCTGACCAAGATAGGCAGCGGCACATTGGTGCTTGCCACCAATAATATCTATAACGGACCTACTGTAGTTAGCAACGGCGTGCTTTCCGTCAATGGAACCAATTCACTGACCGGCACGAGCGGTCTGACCAATTACTCGGACGGCGGCAGCTTTACCGTCTATGGCGGCACATTGGGCGGCACAGGAATGATTTCCGGCCCGGTTGACATAAAAAATGGTGGAACTATTTCTCCCGGCAATAGTATCGGCACACTGACTTTGGCCTCCGGTCTCACTTTGGAAAACGGCTCGACTAGTCTCTTCGAGGAACAAAATGGTTCAAGCGGAGATTTGCTGCAAGTTAACGGGAATCTTACCATCCAGCCCAATGCCACAATTGCCATCAGTGTTTTGGGCGCGGCGCTGGAGCCGGCCACTAATACAATAATTGCTTACACCGGCACCAAGTCAGGCTCATTTAATCCGACGGTGGTAGTTAGCGGCGGCTCCCTTGATGCGTCCGTCACCATTGACGAGGGCACGCCGGGCCAGATCAAGTTAGTGTCTATTCCGCAAGTTACCATCGTCAGTCAGCCGCAAGATGCCACCATTTCTACGAATGATTCCATAACCTTTAGCGTCAGCGCTACCGGCACTCCTCCTGTCAGTTATCAATGGTATTTTTATGGAAGCAGCACCAACAACACGCCCATGCCTGAATCTGACGCCACTAATTCAACTTTTACCCTCACCAATGCGCAGTCATCTGATTCCGGTTTGTATGCCGTGGTAGTTTCCAACAGCTATAATTCAGTGATGAGCCGGTTTGCAGCTTTGATTGTCGGCAATGTGGCTCCGCAACTTAACGGACCCTTTGATCAAACTGTTATTCAAGGTAACGATGCCACGTTCAACGCTTCGGTTATTATCGCCAACCCGCAACCAACCTTCCAATGGCAGACCAACGGCGTGAATGTGAGCGGAGCGACGGGCGCCAGCTTGACGCTTCATAATGTTCAATACGATCTCAACGGCACCCAGGTTTCTTTAATTGCCAGCAATGCCGCCGCCATGGTCACAAACAGTGCAACCCTGACTGTTATCGTCACCCCCGCCATTGCGCCGCAACCAGCAAATGTGACGGTCAATGTAGGTGACACGGCTGTATTTTATTCAGGAGCCGCCGGTTTTCCAACTCCTACGTTGCAATGGTATAAAAACGGCGCGCCCCTTTCAGGTCAAACCGGCGGCACCCTAACTATTCCAAATGCTCGGGGAGCTAATATCTCAAGTTATGATTTGGTAGCCAGCAATGCTGCCGGTTCGGTAACAAGTTCGATTGTTACGCTGACAGTGAACTCTACGACCCTTGTCTCAACAACACTTGCCCCGGCCAATGGAGCAACCGGCATTTGCTATGACACACCGCTTTATATCACCTTCAACGGCCCGATTTCAATCGTCAACTCCGGTAAGATTAGGATTTACAATGTCACCAACTCCGCCACGCCGGTGGACACGATTGACATGAGTTCCAACACCGTGGTGGTCAGCGCTGGAATCAACCTCACGAACAATATCCAGCCGCATAGCTTGTTCTCCGGTGATACCCAGGTGATTAACTATTTCCCGGTCATCATTTCCGGCAACACGGCGGCGATTTATCCGCATGGAGGTGTGATGACGAGCAATCAAACTTATTATGTGACGATGGATAACGGAATCGTCGCGGACGGCGCGGGTGCGTATTTTGCAGGAATCTCGGCTACGAACGCCTGGCAATTCACGACCAAAGCGACCGGACCAGCCAACCCGACCAATCTGGTGGTGGCGGCTGACGGCAGTGGCGATTTTGACACCGTGCAAGGAGCGGTGGACTCCATACTGCCGGGCAACACCAACTATACAGTAGTCAATGTTCACGACGGCAATTATGTCGAAATCGTGGACATCTCCGGCAAGAACAACCTCACTTTCCAAGGACAAAGCCGTCATGGAACGGTTGTGGGTTACCCTAACAATAATAATCTCACGGGAACCACTGCCGCCCGCATGGCGATCAAAGTCAACTCCAGCGACATCAAGTTTCAAAATCTGACCCTGACCAATGGCACGCCGCAAGGCGGTTCGCAGGCTGAAACGCTTTTGATCTATAACAATGGCCTGCGTTGCCTTGTGGATAACTGCGATATAGTCAGCCGCCAGGACACTGTTCTGATCAACGCCAGCAAGTCCCAAGGTTATTTCCACAACTGCAAAATCATTGGCAACTTTGATTATGTCTGGGGTGTCGGCGTCGGTTACTTCGATGACTGTATTTTCCATACTCTCACGAATTCGCTCTCTGGTTCGTATAACCTGACCGCTGCGCGCACGCTCACTTCTGGAACCTTAAGCGCAACTACTCCGTGGGTAAATCCGAACGGCACAACCTATTCTGCCTATGGCTTTTCATTCGTGAATTGCACGGTGGAAGCGGACGCCGGGGTTACCGGCATTACTCTTGCCGGCTCGAACGGCACGGCGGGCGGATTGGATTCATGGGTTGATTGCCTTATTGATACCAATGCTTATGTCAGTCCCTCAACCACTCTTTCAAACACCTATGTTTTCTGGCAGAACAATAATAAAGACATCACCGGCGCCAACTCCATCTCTTATACCAATGTCCAGACAATCGGGGTAACGAACAACGACCCGCGCCTGTTAGCCGCAACAAATGTCACCACCTGGTTTTCCGGTTGGACGCCGCTGATCGTGCCGCTGAACACGCCGCCGGTTTTCACCGCCCCTCCGGCGGGGACGAACATTGTCATTAACGCTGGTGTGAATTTGTCCGTGATTTTCACGGCTACGGATTCCGATATACCGGCGCAGACATTGGCTTATTCATTGCTCGCTGGCGCTCCGACCGGTGCGGCGATTAATTCCAGCAGTGGCGAATTCACCTGGCGTCCATCGGTGGCCAGTGGTGACACCACCAATGAAATTACCGTGGTGGTCACGGATAATGGCTCGCCGAACTTGAGCGCGACGCAAAGCTTTAGTGTCATTGTCAATCCGGTTACGCAACCGGTAGCCGGCGCGCCGGTATATGCCGACGGACAATTTAGTTTGACGATCACCGGCCAAGCTGGGCCTGATTATACCTTGCAAGTGTCAACCAACTTGGCCGATGGAGTCTGGACGACGCTCTTCACCACGAATTCGCCGCCCTCACCATTCACGTTCACCGATCCGAACGCGGGCGCGCAGCCTATGCAATTTTATCGCGTGCTGCTTGGACCTTAAGTAGAAGACTTATAGCCGCAGATTTCATTTTGCCGCAAGGGCGGCTTGGATGGCGGCGGTGACTTCGGGCGAGTCCGGGGTGATTTTAGATGCAAAACGGTTGAGAATTTGCCCGTTTTTGCCGATCAAAAACTTTGTGAAATTCCAGCCGATGTTTCCCGGAAACGGCGAGTCCTTGCCCGCGAGAATTTGATAAAGCGGAGCGCGGTCTGCGCCGTTCACATCAATTTTATCGAAGAGCGGAAAGGTGACAAAGTATTTGCTCGAGCAAAATTGTTTGATTTCTTCATCGCTGCCCGGCTCCTGATGCGCAAACTGGTTGCACGGAAAACCAAGGATGACAAAACCCTGGTCTTTATACTTTTGATAAATGGCTTCGAGCGCTTTGTATTGCGGCGTAAAGCCGCACTTGGACGCAACATTGACGATGAGCAGGGCTTTGCCTTTGTAATCGCTCAAAGAAACTTTTTTGCCGTCAATATTCGTGACCGTGAGATCATAAATCGAAGCAGCGTGTGCGGCGATAGTTGTCATAAGTGAAAATGCCAGAAGGATTACGAGTGTTTTCATGGCGCAAATGTAGCGAAAGCAAGGAAATTGTCAAACGGCGCGCCATTCTTCGCCAAATTCAAATCCAGTTGCCTCCCAAGACGAGTGGGTTCACATTCCTTGGTTATGAATGCCGTCAGATATTTTTTTGTGTTCCTGCTGGCCGGTCCGTTTTTTGCGAGGGCGGAGGATGACACGATCAATTTGCCCGATTTGGTGCAAGGCGCGCAACAATGGGCGCAGGAAAATCTCGACACAAATTTTCTCAATTCGCTGCCCGCAATGGACGACCAGAAAGTGCGCCAATTTTTTAGTGAAGTTGAGAAAAATTTTCAGGGCGAATACATCGTGAACCTCGCGGCGCTGCGCCAAACGGCGCAAATGATTTTGCCTTTGTTGCAAAGCCGGGCAGCCACGCAACCTTACGCCGCGTGGCTCGCGGCGCAAATGGATTATCTTGATTTTGCCAATGAGCTTCGGATTGAAATTCCCGCGCCCAACGCGGCAACCAATCAACCGCCGCCGATTGTTTCAAATCCGCCGCCGCAAAAAGAGCGCGAGCTTTGGATAAAAAAAGTTTCCCGTCGTCCATGGCCGGCTGCGGCCAAAGAATACGTTCCTGAACTAAAACCCATTTTCGCCGCGCAAAAAGTGCCGCCGGATTTGGTCTGGCTTGCCGAAGTGGAATCCTCGTTTGATCGCCGCGCCGAAAGTCCGGCGGGCGCGGCGGGACTTTTTCAATTGATGCCGGACACCGCCAGACGTTTTGGACTTTCGCTCTGGCCGCGCGACGAACGTTTTCAGCCCGAGCCGAGCGCGAGCGCGTCCGCGCAATATCTGAAATTTCTGCACGACCAGTTTCACGACTGGCGGCTCGCGCTGGCCGCTTACAATTGCGGCGAAGGCACCGTGCAAAAACTTTTGGCGCGTTACCACACGCACAACTACGACGACATCGCCGCGCATCTGCCCGCCGAAACGCAAATGTATGTCCCGCGCGTCGAAGCCGTGATCCACGAACGTGAAGGCGCAAGTCTCGAATCGCTCTGAATTGATTTTCTCGCGTCGCAAAAATTGTTAAGCTGCGCGCTTCAATGGCCGAACGTCTGCCCATTTACGAAATTGAGAGCGAAATTATTTCGCGATTAAAAAATGATCGCCGCCTGATTCTTTCCGCGCCGACCGGCTCCGGCAAATCCACGCAAGTGCCACAAATGCTTTTGCGCCACGATTTTTTGCGCGATGGACAAGTCGTGATTTTACAGCCGCGCCGGCTTGCCGCGCGCCTGCTCGTCGCGCGCGTCGCCCAAGAACTCGGCGTGAAACTCGGCGAAGAAGTCGGTTATCAAATCCGTTTTGAAAATGTCACGTCCGCGAAAACGAAAATTCGTTTTGTGACCGAAGGCGTTTTGCTGCGCCAAATGATTGACGACCCGAAGTTGCGCGGAATTTCGGTTTTGATTTTTGACGAATTTCACGAGCGTCATCTTTACGGCGACATCACGCTCGCGCGCTCGCTCGATTTGCAGGAACAATTTCGGGCCGACCTGAATCTCGTCGTCATGTCCGCGACGCTGAACGCCGGCGAATTGGAAAAATATCTAAATCAATGTAGCAGCGGACGTGAGTCCGCTCAGTTTTCTTCGGCGGAAAGTCAGAGCCGGCTCGCAAATAATTTTCGTTGTTCCACGCTTTCATCACAAGGCCGAACTTTCCCGGTCGAAATCGAATATCTGCCGCATCGTCTCGGCGCAAATTCGCCGCCAGTTTGGGAAATTGCCGCCGAAGAATTTTCGCGCTTCGTCCATTCCGGCGGCGAAGGTGATGTTTTGATTTTCATGCCCGGTGGATTTGAAATTTCGCAAACGCTCGACGCGATCCGTCATTCGCCGGAATCGAAAAATTTTATTTTGTTGCCGCTGCACGGCGAACTTGAGCCACGCGCGCAAGACGCCGCTGTTGCCTGTTATGAAAAACGCAAAGTCGTCGTTGCCACAAACGTCGCCGAAACTTCGATCACGATTGACGGCGTGCGGCTCGTGATTGATTCCGGACTTGCGCGCGTCGCGCGTTACGATGCGAATCGCGGCATCAACACTTTGTTGATCGAAAAAATTTCGCAATCGTCCGCCGATCAACGTGCTGGTCGCGCGGGTCGAACTGCGCCCGGAAAATGCGTTCGACTTTGGTCGCGCGCGGAACACGATGAACGCGCGCCGCACGAATTGTCCGAAATCCGCCGGCTCGATTTATCAGAAGTCGTTTTGACTTTGAAAGCGGCTGGCATTGACGATTTGCGGAAATTTCGCTGGCTCGAAAAGCCTGACGAAATTTCGCTCACGCACGCCGAAGAATTATTGCTGGATTTGGGCGCATTGGGGAGCGCACGCGCCTCGCGTGCATCCGACGGCGCCTCGCCGTCGGAACAAGGCGCGCCAACGCGCCTTGAATTCTCGCGCGAAGGCGCGCCCCGTGCGGTTGACGAGGCGTCAACCGCAGCGCGCGAGGGCGCGCGCGCTCCCCAATTACAAATTACAGAAATCGGCCGCCGGATGCTCGCGTTCCCGCTGCATCCGCGTTACGCGCGCATGTTGCTCGCCGCGCAGGAATTTGGTTGCGTGCGTCAAGCGTGCCTCGTCGCCGCGTTGACGCAAGGCCGCGATTTGCTTTTGCGAAACGCCGGCAAAGAAATTGAAACCGCGCGCGAAGATTTGCTCGGCGAAAAAGCGTCGTCCGATTTTTGGATTCTCATGCGCGCGTGGAATTTTGCCGCGAACAATCAATTTCGTTTGGACGCTTGTCGAAAATTAGGAATTCACGCTGTCACCGCCAAACAAGTCGGCCCGCTGCTCGAACAATTTTTGCGCATCGCCGAAAAAGAAAAACTCGACATCGCACCGCACGAAATCAAAGACGAAAATTTGCAAAAATGTATTCTCATCGGATTTTCCGATCGCGTCGCGCGACGGCTGGATCAAGGAACGTTGCGCTGCGAACTCGTTCACAATCGTCGCGGCGTGCTCGCGCGCGAAAGTAAAGTTCAGCACAGCCCGCTTTTTGTCGTCGCGGAAATTCGCGAAATCGGCGGGCGTGACAATGAAGTGAACACGATTCTTTCGCTCGCGACCGCGATTGAAGTCGAATGGCTGCGCGAACTTTTTCCCGACGATTTGAAAAGCGATTTGCATGTGCAATTCGACGCGCAACAAAAACGTGTTTTAGCGGCGGAATTATTGCGTTTTCGCGGACTCGCGCTCGCCGCCAAAAGAATTGATCCGCCGCCCGCCGACGCCGCCGCAAAAATTTTGGCGGATGAAATTTCCGCCGGCCGTTTGCCGTTGCCCAATTGGGATCATTCGGTTGAACAATGGCTCGCGCGCTTAAATTTTCTGTGCGCGCATTGTCCCGAATTGCAATTGCCGCAAATTTCCGAGGACGACAAAAAATCAATCATCGAACAACTTTGTCACGGCGCGAGCAGTTACAAAGAAATCAAAGAGCGCGAAGTGAAACCGATTGTTGTTTCATGGCTCTCGCAATCGCAGCGCGAAATTTTGGACAAACACGCGCCGGAAAAAATTTCTTTGCCGAATGGCCGCGCGCCAAAAGTGATTTACGAAAATGGAAAATCGCCGTTCATTTCGCTGCGCATTCAAGAACTTTACGATGTGAATCAAACTCCGAAAATCGCGATGGGAAAAATTCCCGTGACGGTTCACATTTTGACGCCCGGCATGAAGCCGATTCAAGTGACGCAGGATTTGGCGAATTTCTGGCGCGAACATTATCCCAAAATAAAATCCGAACTCGCGCGAAAATATCCAAAACATTTCTGGCGATGAAAAACTCTGCCTTTGATTCCAAAAGCGAAAGCGCATTCGGGTCAATCATCCCGTTCACCACATTCCCGGTAGAATTTCCCGTGACATGGAATTGTCCTGTGCTAGATTTTCACGCCGAAAATCAGTAATTTTATTTGTCATGGAAATCTCGCCCGAGGAACTTAAAGCGAAAATCATCGAGTCGTTGAACTTGCAGGACGTCGCTCCCGAACAAATTGACAACGACGCGCCGTTGTTTGGCGCGGGCGGATTGGAACTGGATTCGATTGACGCGCTGGAACTGGTCGTGATGCTGGAAAAAAATTATGGCATCGTCATCAAAGACATGGAAGAAGGCCGCCCGGCATTCCAATCGCCGAACACGCTGACCGCCTTCGTCAATGCGCGGCGACCCAAATGAATGACCGCGCGCTTTCCAGTCATCACCGGCCTGGGCATCGTGTCAGCCGCCGGAGGCAACACGGATGAAGTTTGGGGCGCGATTCGCGGGGGCGTCAGCGGATTGAAACCCTTGACGCTTTTTCAATCGCCGCGTTACGGACAAGTTTGGGCCGGAGAAATCCAACGCGATCTGGCGGAACTTGGCGCACCCAAAAATGGTTCGCGCAGCGATAAACTTGGGTGGCTCGCCGCCCGGGAAGCGATTCTTTCTTCCAAAATTGATTTGAAAAATTGCGGCGAACGCGCGGGCTTGATTTTGGGTTGCTCCGTCGGCGGTTCGTTTGACAGCGAACAATTTCTCAACACGCTGCTCAAGCAGGGAAAAATGTGCGCGCGCCCGACGCGTTTTCATGAATGCGCGTCGGTCGTGGATTTGATCGCCGATGAATTTGGTTTGTTCGGCCCCAGCATGGCCATCTCCACCGCATGTTCCTCCAGCGCGCTGGCGATTGCGGCAGCGGCGGAAATGATTTTGGCGGGCGAGGCGGACGTGATGCTCGCGGGCGGCGCGGATTCGCTGTCGCGCATGACGTGGGGCGGATTTCATTCGCTTCTGCTGATTGATCTCGAAGGCTGCCGTCCATTCGACGCCAATCGCGCGGGCACGACGATGGGCGAAGGCGGCGCAGTCTTGATTTTGGAATCCGAAGAATTCGCGCGTCGTCGCGGCGCAAAAATCCTGGCGCGCTTGAGCGGCTGGGGCGCAAGTTGCGACGCGCACCATGCCACCGCGCCGCATCCCGAAGGCGCGGGCGCAGTGGCGGCGATGGAATCCGCGTTGCGCCGCGCGGGTTTGAAACCGTCAGAAATTAATTACGTCAACGCCCACGGCACCGGCACACGCGACAATGATCTCGCGGAATCGAAGGCGCTGAAAAAATTATTTGGCGACTGCGTGCCGCCCTTTTCCAGCACGAAACGTTTTTTCGGCCACGCGCTTGCCGCGAGCGGCGCGATGGAAGCAGTTGTTTGTGTTGAAGCCTTGCGCCATCAGGAATTGCCCGCCAATCCCGGCTTCACCACGCCCGATGCCGCCATCGGACTGCAACCGCTCACGAAATCACAACGCGCGCCGCTGACGCATGTGATGAGCAATTCGTTCGGCTTCGGCGGCAACAATGCGGTGCTGATTTTTTCCGCGCCGGAAACCAAACCGCTCACGCGTTTGCCGCAACCGACGGCGGCTGCTGTCATGGGATTCGGCGTCATTGGGCCGGGCGCAATGGCAGAACGCGAAATCGAACCGCCGTTGCCGCCGGGAAAAATTTCCGTGCGCGCTTGCGGTTCGCTGGCAGACGCCGCGCAGTTGAATCCGAATCAACGGCGGCGATTGAGCCGGCTCGTGCAAATGGCGTTGCTCACCGCGCGCCGCAGTCACGCGCCGGATTCTTCCCGGCGGCTCGCTGTCGCGATTGGCACGGGTCTGGGTTTTCTGAACGACGCCGCCGCATTTCTGGAAAATCTCATTGCCAAAGATGAGCGCGAGCCGATGCCTGCGCGTTTTCCCAATTCGGTTCACAACGCCGCCGCCGCGCAGGTCGCCATTGACCAGAACGCGCGCGCGTTGAATTCCGCGCCGACGATGGGCGAAATTTCTTTTGAGAGCGCGCTATGGCAGGGCATTTCTCAACTGGCAACCGGCGAAGCCGATGGCGCGCTCGTCGGCGCCGTGGATGAACTGAATAAATATCCGTTGAGCATCGGCAAACGCTGGAGATTGTGGAACGAAAAAACCATTCCCGGCGAAGGCGCAATGGTCGCCAGTTTGACGCGCACGGAAAATTCCAAAACGTCGCTCACGCGTGTGACCGCCGTGCGGCTCGGTCGTTATCGCAAACCGTTTGACGCGGAACGCGAGGCGGATTGGATCGCCGCCGCCGTGAAATTGAAAAACGTGGGAATCATTTTAAGCGGCGCGGGCGGCTGGCCGGCGTTGGATGAAAAGTATTCGGCGGTCGCGGCGGCCTTGTCACAACGCGCGGGACGCAAGCTCGAACATCAAACCTACAAACAGCTTTGCGGCGAATTTCATTCTGCGTCCGCCTTTGGATTTTCCGTGGCGGTGGATTTGGTTCGCGCGCGCAAGTGTGGCGTGCTGCTTTACACGTTGTCCCTGCGCGGGAGCAAAGCCGTCTGCTGCCTTCAGCCATGACGCGATTTCACATTGCCATAATTCTTGCGCTGCTGCTCGGCGCGCTGGCGTTGGCCTTTCACCATTTTATTTTTCTCGCGGTTGTGGCGATTTTATTTTTTGCGGTGGTCGGCGTCGGCGTCGCCTTTCCACAATTGAGTTTTTTCGGAAAATTTATTTGCCGGGGAAAAAAAACGGAACGCTTCGTGGCGCTGACGTTTGACGACGGGCCGGACGCAAATTCAACGCCGCAATTGTTGGATTTTTTGCGAGAAGCGAAAGTCGAAGCGGCTTTTTTTTGCGTTGGAAAAAAAGTCGCAGCCAATCCCGAACTGGCGGCGCGCATCGTGCGCGAAGGTCATCTGCTGCAAAACCATTCTTACGCGCACAGCCATTTCACCAATTTTTTTTCCGCCGGACGGTTGCAGATGGAATTGGCGCAAACGCAAAAAATAATCCAGGAAACCACCGGAACGGTTCCGCAATTTTTCCGCCCGCCGATGGGTTTGTCGAACCCGCGAGTTTTTTCCGCCGCGCGCAAACTTGATTTGAAAGTCGTCGGCTGGACGATTCGCAGTCTCGACACGATGTTTGCCGCGCCGGAAAAAATTGCGGCGCGAATTGCGCGGCGGCTGAAACCCGGCGCGATTATTTTGCTGCACGACGGCAACATTCCCGCCGGACGTTTGGTGCTGACGGTGAAACTGATTTTGGCTACCTTGCGCGAACGCGGTTACGAAGCCGTGCGATTGGATAAAATGCTCGAATGAAAATAATTTCTATTTTTGCGGCGGCAATGTTTGCCCTGACAATTCTCGCGGCGGACAACGTTGCGCCGCAACCGGCGACGAATCCGCAGCCGATCCTGCAAGAGTTGCAGCGCAAAATGTCCTCGCTCGAATCGGTTTATTTTGAGCTGACGCAGGAACGCCATTTGAAATTGTTCACCGAACCATTGATCAGCAAAGGTTTTATGTTGATCGAGCGTCCCGACCAAATCCGCTGGGAAACGACTTCGCCTTATCAATCTATTTTGCTCGGCAACCAGAAATCCGTCGCGCAATTCGAGCGCACGGACGGCAAATGGGAAAAATTGAAGCTCGGTTTTCCGCAAATGTTGCAGCGCGTGATGGAGCAGATGTCGTTGATGAACCAGGGCAAGCTCGACGCGCTGACCGGCGACTACGCAATTTCCGTGGCGACCAATAGTGAAACGATTTTGACGCTCGTGCCGAGGGATGAAAACGCGCGCGCGGTGCTTTCGTCGGTGGAAGTGAAAATGACGCCGGATTTTTCGGCGACGCGCGAAGTAGTCATGCACGAACCGAACGGCGATTTTACGCGGATCGTTTTCACCCGCGAAAAACGCAACGTGAAATTTCCGGCGGGAACTTTTGACCAGACCAAACCGCTGGATATTGCCGCCGTCAAAGCGGCTGTGGATCATGCGCCGTAATTTATTTTTTGCGCTGCTGTTGCTCGCGGCGGGCTGCGTCACCCGGCCGCCGGCGCAAAATCTGCCGCGCGCTTCCAATCCGTTTCCGCCCGACGCCTTGTTGATTCAACGCGCCATTCTGACGGTGCATGGCCGTCAGTTCACGCTGAACGGTTATCTCGCTTTGAGAAAAAGCAAAGGCGAACGGTTGATCGTCACGGAAAATTTCGGCGTGCCGCTGGCGGATGTTTTGGTGAAGCCGGACGGAAAAATTTTCGTGATGCGGTCGAGCCAACTGTTTCGCGCGGAATGGATTCGACGCTATGTTGCCGCCGACGTGGAATGTATTTTTGGCGCCGCGCCGAAAAAAAACTGTCCGGGAAAAATGTTAAGCCCGTCGCATTTTTTGATTCAACGGCGCGGTTACACTTTGGATTTACAAATCGTGCAAACCAAACCCGGCCCGCAGCCGCCGGAATTATTTGACGAAACCAAAAAAGATTCGCCGTGAATTTGCGAGATTCCATTTTCGCCGCGCAAATCGGCCGTCCGCAAACGGATGCGAACGGCGCGGCGATTTTTGAATTTTGTTTTCGCGCAAACGATTCCGTGTTCGCCGGGCATTTTCCAAACCGTCCGTTGCTGCCGGGAATTTTTCAATTGGAAATGGCGCGCGTCGCGGCGGAAAATATGTTGAATTGTCCGCTGACCGTTCGCGAAATCTGCCGCGCAAAATTTCAGCGACCGGTTTTGCCGGACGAAATCGTGCGGGTGGAATTGAAATTGTCCGAAACGGACGGCATAGTTCAGGTGCGGGCGAATTTTTCCGTCGGCGGACAGGCGGCGGGCGAAACAGTTTTATGGTTGTGTCGAAAGTGAAATTTAAAAAATGGTTCCTGCGGATTTTTATCGGCGTAATTTTTATTATGCTGGCCGGCTGGCTGATATTTTCATTGTTGTTACGGTCGTGGATCGCCGAGCCGCCGCCGTTGCCAAAGGATATTTCCATCATGTCGCTCAAGCCGGAAGCGCGCGACGGCAAAGTCTGGCTCGGCAAATCGTGGGCGGGCCGGCGCGACGGTTTGCTGGTCGTATATTTGAAAGGTTCGCCGTTCGAGATCGGTTATGCGGACGGCGTGCTGATGCAGGACAAAATGCACGCGCTGGAAAACGGTTTCCTCAAAATGATCCAGGGTTATGTGCCGCAACATTGGCTCATGGAAATTCTGAAAAATTACGTCATCTATCGCAACCGGCATTTGAGCGATTATATTCCGCTGGATTATCGGATGGAAATTTACGCGACGACGCTCGGCTGCGCGGACATTCATCCCGAGGAGGGAAATTTTTACAATCGCCTGCTGAATTACCACGCCGCGCACGATGTTTCCTACATGATGATTGACAATCCGTTCATCTCCGCGCGCGCCGGTTGCACCGCGTTCGGCGCGTGGGGAAATTGGACGACGAACGGCGACCTGATCACGGGAAGAAATTTCGATTGGGAAGCCGCCGAAGTTTTTAGCCGCGACCGCGTCGTGGAAATGGTCGAACCCGACGGCAAAATTCCTTTCATCTCGCTTTCGTGGGCGGGAATGGCCGGAGTCGTTTCCGGCATGAACCGCGCAGGCGTTTCGGTCACAGTCAACGGCGCGCCGTCCAGTTTGCCGAAGGAAACCGCCACGCCCGTCGCCATCGTCGCGCGCGAAATCATGGAACACGCGCATAATCTGGACGAGGCGCTGAAAATTTTGCGCGACGCGAAAGTTTTTGTCTCGACGCTCTGGCTCGTCGGCAGCCGCGCGGACGGAAAATTTGTCGTCGTCGAAAAAACTCCCGCCCTGATGAACGTGCGCGAACCTTCCGGCGATTCCATCATTTGCGCCAACCATTTTCAAACGCCCGTTTTGAAAGATGACCCGCGCAACACCAATTACATGGCCGGAGCCACTTCGGTTTCGCGCGAAACGCGGCTGAAGGAATTATTGCGATCGGCGCGCGGCACGCTCGACATTCCCGAAGCCGTGGAATTTTTGCGCGACCGCGACCTGCCCGGCGGCATTTTTGCGGGCGACGGCAATCGCGGCACGCTGAACGCGTTCATCGCCACGCACGCGACGGTCATGGATTTGACCCGCAACATTTTTTGGGCCGCCTCGCCGCCGAACCAGCTTGGCAAATTCGTCGCGTTCGACGTTTCCGATTTTTCGCACGAACTTCCCGCGCTGACTGTTCCGGCGGACGCAACGCTGGCCGACGGCGAATATGAACGCGCCGAACAGTCCAAACAAATTCTGGCCGACGGCTTGAAAGATTTGAAAAATAAAAATCCGCAGGCGGCTTTGGAGCTGGCCGTGAAATCAGAATCGTTGAATCCCGGATTTTACCAAAACGCGACGTTGCGGGGCCGCGCGCTGCTGGCCTTAAACCGGCGCAACGAAGCCGCGCAAGCGTTTGAGACCGCGCTGGCGGAACATCCGGCATTTTTGAAGGAGAAACAGGAACTCGAAACGCTGTTGCAACAAACCAAACCGGCGCAGTAATCTTTGCCGCATGAAGGAAAAAATTCACGCCCCGATTTCCCGCAGCCTGATTTTTATCCAGGCGCTGCTGGGGCTGGGCGCGACGATTTTTTTTGCGACGCTTTATTTGCGACGGACGCACGGCTTGAACCGCCTGCAACCGGCGCAAAAGTATTTGTTCGTTTCCAACCACGTCAGTTTGCTCGACACGATTTTGCTCGGCGGCCTCTGCTGGCGTTGCGGCTTTTATCCGATCCTGACGCTCGGCGATAAAAACGTCTGGCGCACGTCGTGGATAAAAAAAATCTTGAGCAGCAAAATCGGTTTTCTGCTCGAACGCGGCAAATTAAATCCCGGACGCATCCGTGAGTTGCAGGCGTTTGGCCGGGCAGGGCGGCAATTTCATCTGCTCGTTTTTCCCGAAGGCACGCGCGGCGATGGCGTCAACGTGGCTGCGCCGCAGCCGGGAATTTATTTCATCGCGCAGGAAGCGCGCCTGCCCATCGTGCCGATTTTCATCGAGAACATGCAATGCGTCTCGACCAAAACCGGACCGTTTCATCCCATCGGCGGCTTGCAAAAAGTGGAAGTGCATTTTGGCGAACCCATTTTGCCGGAAAAATATCTCAAGCTGCCGCGCGAAGAATTTTTGGAACTGGTGCGCCAAAGCATCATGGCCGCCCGCCAAAGACAACCGTCCCCTCATCCTGCCGTTGTTAAAACTGCCGAGCTTTCTGTTTCAAATCCACCGACCCATTGAGGATTTTTGAACTTTGGTTTCAATCGGAATTACTTTTTGGATTTTGGTAATACTTTTGCGTGTATTCCTTGACCATGCGGTCGGTGGTGAATCGCGGCACGAGGGTGACCATCGCGCGGCGGATGCGTTGGAGCCAGGCGCGCGGAATGCCTTGCGCGTCGCGCTCAAAAAACAGCGGGATGACTTTTTCGGTGAGAGTTTGGTAAAGGTTCGCGCTGTCGAGGCGGTCTTGTTCTTCCACGTTCGGCGGTTGTGAATCTTTGCCGATGGCAAAGCCGTTGGTCTCGTCATAGCCTTCGCGCCACCAGCCGTCGAGGATGCTCAAGTTCATGCAGCCGTGGCAGCCGGATTTCATGCCGCTGGTGCCGGAGGCTTCGAGCGGGCGACGCGGGTTATTCAACCAGATGTCGCAGCCGCTCACCATCTGGCGCGCGACGTGAACATCGTAATTTTCGAGGAACACGAGATTGCCCGTGAGTTCGCTGTGTTTGCTGAAATGAATGATTTGTTGGATGAAGCGTTTGCCTTCGTCATCGCGCGGGTGGGCTTTGCCAGCGAAAATGAATTGAATGGGCCGTTGTTTATCGCGCGTGAGTTTGACGATGTTCTCGAACTGCTGGAAGATCAGCGGCGCGCGTTTGTAAGTGGCAAAGCGGCGCGCGAAGCCGATGGTCAATGCGTCGGGATTCAGGAAACGGTCGAAGCGGATATAATCGCCAGCGGTGGCGCGCTGATTTTGCTGGAGCAGCCGGCGTCGCGCAAATTCAACGAGTTCGCGGCGCAATTTGTAGCGCAACGCCCACAGTTCCTCGTCGGAAATAAATTCCGCGTCGGCCATTTTTTTCCAAAATTCGGGAGAGTTGATTGTCGCGGACCAGTCCACGCCGTATTTTTCGAGGCAGGCGGTGGAGATGTTCTCGTGGCCGTTGGCAATTTTTGTGCGCCAGAATTGCCGCACGGTTCCTTTCATCCAGCCGAGCAGATGAATGCCATTAGTAATATGGCCGATGGGAATTTTTTCGACGGGCGTGTTCGGATAAAGGTTTTGCCACATCTGGCGGCTGACTTCGCCGTGCAAGGCGCTGACGCCATTGGCCGCGCGCGAAGTTTTCAGCGCCAGCACG
Source organism: Verrucomicrobiia bacterium (assembly GCA_036509895.1). Taxonomy (GTDB): domain Bacteria; phylum Verrucomicrobiota; class Verrucomicrobiia; order Limisphaerales; family UBA11358; genus UBA11358. The sequence goes on along the minus strand of DATCEV010000032.1, from coordinate 94,165 downwards.
GTCATGCAAAACGATTCGTTGGCGTCCTGCGGATTCACGCGGCCCAGCGCCATGATGTTTGAAAAGGGCGCGGGCAATTGCGTGCGGTAACTTTGCATCGCATAATCCATCAAGGCCGGCGTGAAACGGTCGTGCCCCGCCTCGACGGGTGTGTGCGTGGTGAAATGGCATTCGGCCTTCGTCGCGGCCAGCGCGTCGGTGAAATTTTTCCCCGTCGCCATTTTTTCGCGGATCAATTCGAGTGTCAGAAATGCCGCGTGGCCTTCGTTCATGTGAAACACGGACGGCGCAATGCCGAGCGCGCGCAGCAGGCGCACGCCGCCGACGCCCAGAAGAATTTCCTGCATGATGCGCGTGGTGTTGTCGCCGCCATAAACGCGCGTCGTCAAATCGCGGAACAACGCCTCGTTGTCCGAGCGGTTGGTGTCCAGCAAATAAACCGGCGCGCGCCCGACGTTCACGCGCCAGACGTGGAAAAAAACCTTGCTCATGCCGATCTCGACTTCGCAAACCAGCGCGCGTCCATCCGCCGCCAGAACCGGCTCGAGCGGGACGTTGGCCGGATCAATCAGATTGTAAAATTCCGTCTGCCAATTGTTCGGGTCAATCGCCTGCTGAAAATAGCCTTCGCGGTAAAATAAACTGACGCCGACAAAACCGAGGCCGAGATCGCTCGCGGATTTCGCGTGGTCGCCGGCCAAAATGCCGAGGCCGCCCGCCGAGATCGGCAGCGATTCGTGGAAACCAAATTCGGCGGAAAAATACGCGACGGGATTTTTGCAAAGCTCCGGCGCGTTTTGGGCGCACCAGGTTTTCTGCTCGGCCAGATAATTTTCAAAATCACGCAGCACGGCGCGCGCGCGTTTTTCAAAATCCGCGTCTTGCAGGCGCACGCGCAGTTCGTAGTTTGAGATTTCGCGCAGGACGGCGACGGCGTTGTGATACAAGTTTTGCCACGCGCGCGGTGAAAGTTCCAAAAACAAATCCTGCGCCTCCTGATCCCAGCTCCACCACAAATTGCGGGACAACTTGTGCAGCCCCGCGACCAATCCGTCCAATTCCGCGACCGACAGCGGTTTTTTTGTCATAGATTTGAAAATCCGAATTCCTTTGGCGGCGTCTTGATGACCGCCACTGGATGGAAAATTAAAGTCCCGCGCCGGATTGAGCAAATAAAATTTCCGCCGGAATAAAATGTCGCGCGAAGAACGCGAAGAAGACAAAAGGAAAACAAAATACTTTCCTTCGCCGCCTTCGCGCCCTTCGCGCGAAATATATCAGTTCTCAATGCAGCCGGAAAACGGCATTGGGCGGGGCGTTGGTGACTTGCAACGCGATGAAGGCGTTGCCTAATGGCGCGCTCCAGTCCGGCGCGGCCAGATTAGTGGACATCTGTGGCAAATAGGCGGCGTTGGTGGGATAAAACAGCACCGGCTGGCCGAAATACTGGGACAATCCCACGTTTGGCGCGTTGCCGCCGGAAGATTGCAGCCGGAAAAAGGCCGATGACGGCGCATTGGGCAGTTGCAGCGCGGCGAGAGTGACGGCGTTGCTGACCGCGACCCAATTGCCCGAGGCTGCGTTGGTGGACAGTTGCAATGTGTTGCTCGCGCCGTTAGTGGGATAAAACAAGACCGGCGAACCGCCATAGACGGTGGAACTGAACTGCGGCGCGGTGACGACGCCGAGGCTGGCGGCGAAAGCAGCCCAGCCCGTCTTGCCGGGCGCGTAATAAACCGTTATGTTACTTGTCGTATCACCGGAAAAAACAGTTGGATCTATTGCAGGCGCATTGCCTTGAAAAGAGACCGAGGTCAATGCCGGGCAATTGGCCAACGCATATTGATCAATGTTGGTGACACCGCTGCCGATGGTGACTCTGGTCAGCTTGGAGCAATCATCGAACTCTTCAGATCCGAGGCTGGTGACGCCTTTGCCAATGATGACATTGGTTAGGTCTCCACAACCCAAAAACACATTTGTTCCAATACTGATGACGCTATCAGGAATGGTGACGCTAGTCAGGCTGGGGCAAGCAAAAAACGCACCATATCCAATGCTGGTGACACTATCGGGAATAGTGACACTAGTCAGGCTGGCGTCGACGGCAAACGCACCATATTCAATGTTGGTGACACTATCGGGAATGATGACATTGGTTAGGTTGCACTCCACAAACGCAGCGTCTCCAATGCTAGTGACACCGCTGCCGATGGTGACGTTGTTTAGGTTGTAGCACTCAAAAAACGCTTCTTCTTCGATAGTGATGACGCTGTCGGGAATGGTGACGCTGGTCAGGCTGCTGCATTCGTAAAACGCATTTGTTCCAATACTGGTGACGCTCTCGGGAATGGTGACGCTAGTCAGGTCATAGCAATATTCAAATGCCGCGCGTCCAATATTGGTGACGCTGTTGGGAATGGTGACGCTGGTCACGCTGGAATATTCGAATGCCCCTTCATAGTCGTCATAACCGCCAATACTAACAACCGTCAGGTCGTTGATGGCAGCGGGAATCGTCACCGCGCCGCCGGAGCCGGTATATTCCTCAATCACGCACGTGCCGTCACCATTGTCAGAAATATAATAATTACCATATAGTTGCGCCTCGGCAGCTTGAACCCACCCAAACACCGCCAGCGCGCAAACTGACTTTTGTAGGAGACGACGTAAGGAGTCTCTCACTAATTGTCCCGCCTTCCGCGTTTCAATCAGAGTCTCGTCACCTCGACTCCTACCGATTTTGATCCGATCCTGGATTTTAGTTTTCATCATTTTTTGAATTAAACTTTTCTAAATTGCCAGAACAGCAGGTTCGCGCATATGCCACATATGTCAAAGCATAATCCCGCAGAAATTTTTCGCGCGAAGAACGCAACGGCGGCGAAGGAAAGAAATTTTTTTCCAAGCGACAACATTATTCGCGGTCAATAACGCTTGCCAAACGCGCGCGTTTCCTTAAAAGTATGCGCCCGCTTTTTAATTATGCACTTGAACGAAATTTTAGCGCAGGCCGCCGCGCCGACGACTGGAGCCGGTCCAACGCCATCGCAACAACCCGCGTGGTTGTCTTTTGCGCCGATGGTTCTGCTCGTCATCGTTTTTTATTTCATCCTGATCCGTCCGCAGCAAAAGCGCTCCAAGCAGCAGGCGATCTTGATCAGCAGCATCAAATCCGGCGACCGTGTCGTCACTTCCAGCGGCATCGTCGGCGTTGTCATCACGGTCAAGGATAAAACGGTTTCCCTCCGGTCGGCGGACGCGAAAATGGAAGTCACCAAGGCTTCCGTGACGGAAATTCTTCAAGGCGCCGAGGCGACCGAATCTTAATCCTTCATGAAAAACAGAAAATTTTGGTTCATTTTCCTGCTGGCCGTTCTCGCGCTATCGTTCTACGAAATTTATCCGCCGACTTCGCGCGATTTGATCCAGCAATTCACCGCGCGCGCGGAAAAAAAAGACGCGGCGTTCACCAACATTTTGCAGCGGCTCAATTCTTTGCAATCCGCGAACACGAATCGCGAGTTCGCCAATTTGCAGGAAGCCATCGGCACGAATGACATCCAGAACTATTTCCCGATGTTTTACGCGAAGAACCAGCTTTATCCGACGACCTTTATTTTGAACCAAATCCAGCGCGACGCGCAGGGCAAAATCAAACTCGGCCTCGATTTGCAGGGCGGCACTTCGTTCCTCGTTCAGATGGACACAAACGTCCTTTACGCGAACAGCACGAATAATTCTCATGTGGATGTGAGCAGCGCGTTGTCGCAGGCGGTCGAAGTTTTGCGCAAGCGCGTGGATGCTTTGGGCGTCGCCGAACCGGTGATTCAACCGGCGGGCGAGAATCGCATTTTGATCCAATTGCCCGGACTCGCCGAATCGGTGAAAGAGGACGCAAAGAAAAAAATTCAGGCGGCGGCGTATCTGGAATTTTGCATGGTCAAGGACGACAGTGATCAAATTGTGGACGCGATGCAAAAAGGCCAGCCGGTCGTTATCCCGCCCGGTTATGAAATCCTTAAACACATCAATCCGCCGGAAAATGGCAAACCCACGCCGCCGGAAATCGTGGTCGTAAAGAAAAAACCGGAACTCGCGGGTGACGTTGTGGAAAGCGCCAACGCCAGTCGCGGTCAAGTGGGCGAGCCGCTGGTGGAATTTCGATTGACGTCCGATGGCACGAAAAAATTTGCGGAACTCACGAAAAATAATATTGGCCGCCGCATGGCGATCATTTTGGACGGCGAACTTTATTCAGCTCCAGTGATTAACACCCCGATTGAATTGGGCAATGGCGAAATCAGCGGGCACTTCACTCCCAAGGAAGCGCAGGAACTGGCGAACGTCCTGCAAAATCCGCTGCGCGCGCCCTTGAGCATCGTTTATTCGACCGACGTTGACCCGACGCTCGGCAAAGATTCCATTCGCAGCGGCATTCGCGCCGCCATCATCGCCGTCATTTTGGTTTCCGCGTTCATGCTTTGTTATTATTGGATCGCGGGCATCACGGCCAACATCGCGCTCATCACCAACATCATCATTTTGCTCGGCGTCATGTGCGCCGTCGGCACCACGCTCACCTTGCCGGGCATCGCGGGCGTCGTCCTGACCATCGGCATGGCCGTGGACGCGAACGTTTTGATTTACGAACGGTTGCGCGAAGAATTGGCGAAGGGAAAATCTTTGCGCGGCGCGATTGCCGCCGGTTACGCCCGCGCGTTCGGAACCATTTTCGATTCGCACGTCACCACGCTCATTTCATCCGTCATTTTGTTTTACATGGGCACGGGCGAAATCAAAGGCTTCGGCGCGACGCTCACCATCGGCATTGCCGCCAGCTTGTTCACTTCGCTGGTCGTGACGCGACTCATTTTCAACTGGCTGCTCGACCGCAACATTTTGAAATCCTTGCCCATGATGCACATCATCAGAAGCGCCAAGGTCAACTTCATGAAAATCGCCACGCCGCTGTTCATCATCTCGTGGACGTTTATTATTTTATCGCTCGGTTACGGTTTCACACGCGGCGAAAAATTATTTGGCGTGGATTTTCTCGGCGGCGACAGCACCACTTTCAGCTTTGCGAAAAAACTGGATGTGGAACAAATCCGCAGCGCGCTGACGGCGACGGGCGAAAAAGATTCGCAAATCCAATATCAAAAAGACGTGGCCGGCACCGGCGTGGAAACCCTGCGCGTGACAACCTCATCCGGTTCGGCGGAAAAAGTCGAGCGCGCGCTCGAAACAAAATTTCCCGAGGCGCAATTCAAAGCCATCGGCCAGCAACAAGTCGGCGCGACCATTGGAATAGAAATCCGACGTTCGGCTATTATCGCCTGTTTGCTTTCGCTTTTTGGCATTCTGGTCTATGTCGCGTTCCGCTACGAATTTTCCTTTGCCGTCGCCGCCGTCGTCGCCGTCATTCACGACGTGCTGCTCGCCATCGGCTGTTATTGCATCGCCAACGGAATTTCCGGGCGCGAATTCAACGCCACCGTCGTCGCGGCGGTTCTGACCATCATCGGTTTTTCCATCAACGACAAAATCGTCATCTTCGACCGCATCCGCGAAGATTTGAAACTCGGCGCGCGCGGCTCGTTCAAGGAAGTCATCAACCAGGCGCTCAACCAGACTTTGAGCCGCACCATCATCACCAGCGGCACCGTGTTTTTGGCGACCGGCTCGCTCTACGTTTTTGGCGGCGGCGTCATCAACGATTTCGCGTTCACGTTCCTCATCGGCATCATCACCGGAACCTACTCGTCCATCTACATCGCCAGCGCGCTCGTGTTGTGGTGGCACAAAGGCGAACGTCCGAACATCGGCGCGTCGCAAGTGAAACTGCAAAATGTTTCGCCGGCAAAAGTTTGATTTTTCTTCTTAATCACGCTCGTAATCGTAAGCTTAATTCGTTTCCGCCAACGGATTAAATCAAGAAAGCGATTACGAATTGAACGCGATGAACGCCATCACGCCCGCGCCCTGGATTATTTTTATTCTTTGCGTCCTCATTTTTCTCTCGCTTGATCTCGGATGGTTTCATCGCCGCGCGCGCGCCGTCCGATTCAAGGAAGCCGCCCTCTGGAGCGCGCTGTGGTTTGCGCTGGCCATGCTTTTTGCGCTCGCCCTGAATTTCTGGCGCAACCGCGACGAAGCCATTCAATTCACCACTGGCTACGTCATCGAACTTTCCCTCTCGCTCGACAACATTCTGATCATCGCGCTCATCTTCGCCTGGTTTCGCGTGCCGCTGGAATTTCAGCATCGCGTTCTTTTTTGGGGAATCCTCGGCGCGCTCGTCATGCGCGGCGCGATGATCGCCGGCGGCGTCGCGCTCATCAACCGCTTCGACTGGCTGCTTTACGTCTTCGGCGCCTTTCTCATTCTGGCCGGCATTAAAATGCTGGTTTCAAAAAAACAAACGCAGCCGGAAAATTTTTTCGTCCTCCGACTTGCGCGAAAAATTTTCACCGTCGCGCCAAATTTTGAAGGCCAGAAATTTTTCACAAAGTTAAAGGGTCAATTCGCCCTCACGCCGTTGGCGCTCGTTTTATTGCTGGTCGAAACCACTGATTTAATTTTCGCCGTGGATTCCGTGCCCGCCGTTTTTTCCGTCACGCGCAACGCCTTCATCGTTTTCACCTCAAACATCTTTGCCGTCATCGGCCTGCGCTCGATGTATTTTCTGCTCGCCGGCGCGCTCGGCTACTTTCGCTATTTGAAAATCGGCCTGTCCGCCGTCCTCGTTTTTATCGGCGCAAAAATGTTGCTTGAGCCGCACGGCCACGAACCAAAAACGTTTCAAGTCGAAATTCCGACGACCGTTTCGCTGCTCGTCGTCGCCGCCATTCTTTTGATTTCCATCGCGCTCTCCATCACCGCCGCCAAACGCGAGAAAAAAACCAACCGCGAATGAACACAAATAAACTCAAATTAAACCGGCTCTCGTCCGATTTTTTTTCTTCATTCGGGTTTATTCGTATCCATTCGTGGTTCAATAAAAAATGAAATTTCGCTGGACGCTCGCGCCGCCGCAACCACTTCTCGCCGGACAACTCGCGGCGAAACTGAAAATTTCCCCGCTGCTCGCGCAATGTCTGCTCAATCGCGGCCACAGCGAAATTTCCGCAATTGAAAATTTTCTCGCGCCGCGCCTCAAAAATCTCGCCGACCCATTTTTGCTGCCAAACATGAACCAAGCCGTTGAACGCCTTTTTCGCGCGCACGAAAAAAAAGAGTCGCTCATAATTTTTGGCGATTACGACGTGGACGGCGTGACTTCCACCGCGCTGCTGGTCGAAGTTTTGCGTCCGCTGGGCTGGAATGTGAATTTTTATTTGCCGAGCCGGATGGATGAAGGCTACGGCTTGAGCGCGGACGGCGTTGAAAATTGTCTTAAGAAATTTCCGACGACTTTGCTGCTCGCCGTTGACTGTGGTTCGACTGCCATTGAGACAATTGCTTCACTGAACGCGCGCGGCATTGACGTGATTGTTTTGGATCATCATCAAGTCTCAAATCCCGCGCCCGTCGCAATTGCGCTCGTCAATCCTCAACTTTCAACTTTCAACCTTCAACCTTCAACCGCTTTCACCGAACTTTGTTCCGCCGGCCTTGCGTTCAAGCTCGCTCATGCAATTCTGAAACGCGGACGCGAAAACAATTTGCCCGGCGCAATGGAATTTGATTTGAAGCGGCTGCTCGATTTGGTCGCGCTCGGCACGATTGCCGATTTGGTTCCGCTCATCGGCGAAAACCGGATTTTGGTTTCCGCCGGTTTGCGGCAATTGAATGAAACTAAACGCGCCGGAATTCTCGCGTTGAAACAAGTCGCACAGACGGCAGAAAAAATCGGCGTTTATGAAGTCGGTTTTCAACTCGCGCCGCGACTGAACGCCGCCGGTCGTTTGGAAACCGCCGAAGAATCTTTGCATTTGCTACTCGCTAAAAATTTGGACGAAGCCCTGCCGCTCGCGCAAAACCTGGATTTGCGAAATCGCGAGCGGCAGAAAATTGAAAAATCAATGGTCGAAGAAGTCATCGGCGCGATTCGCGCGAAATTCGACGCGCAAAATAATTTTGTCATCGTCGAGGGGCAATTGCTTTGGCACATCGGCGTCGTGGGAATTGTCGCGTCGCGCGTGTTACAGGAATTTTACCGCCCGACAATTATCATCGGCGGCGAAAACGGCGAGATGCGCGGTTCAGGCCGCAGCATCGCGGGTTTTGATCTGGCGGCGGCGTTGCGCGAGTGCGATGAATTTTTAGTGCGTCACGGCGGACACGCGATGGCGGCCGGCTTGAGCATTTTGCCGGAGAAAATTGATTTGTTGCGCGAGAAAATGAACGGCCTCGCGCGCTTGAAATTGAAGCCGGAAGATTTGCAGCCGCCGTTGCGCCTGGATGCGGAAGTGGGTTTGGATGAAATGAATTTTGAGTTCCTTGCCGAGTTGGAAAAATTAAAACCGACCGGGCAGGGGAATCCAGCCGTGCAATTTTGCGCGCGAAATGTGTCGCACGCGAAACCTTTGCAAAAAATGGGCGCAAACAAACAGCATGTAAAGCTTTGGGTGAGCGATGGCAATTTCACTCATGAAGCGATTTGGTGGAACGGCGGCGATAAATTGTTGCCGGTCGGAAAATTTGATCTGGCGTTTGCGCCGCAGATCAATGAATTCAACGGTCGCCGAACTATTCAGTTGAAGGTTTTGGATTGGCGGTCAGCGGCATAAGAGCTTTCAAATAAGTCGGTTGCGGATTTTGAAATTTGGCTTGCAATTATTTTTGAAATGGCTAGAGTTGGCTCGTCTGTTAGATAACTTGTCAATTCTGGTCATGGTAAATCTTCTGGTGAATGATTTGAAACCCGGCAATCGGGAACAGTCCGAGAAGGCGGTTAGTCTCGCAGCAAATCGAAAATGAGCACGAAATTGTTTGTGGGAAACCTTTCCTTCAATACCACTGAAAACGAGATTCAAGAGGCGTTTGCCGCGCACGGCACGGTCGTCGAAGCGAATCTGATGATGGACCGGATGAGCGGCCGTTCACGCGGCTTTGCGTTCGTCACCATGTCCACTCCTGAAGAAGCTGAAAAGGCAATTCAGGCCATGAACGGCGCCCAACTCGGCGACCGCGCGTTGACCGTCAATATCGCGCGTCCGAAGGAAGAGCGTCCTCGCAGTGATCGCGGGCCGCGTCGTGAATACGGCGGCGGCGGCGGTGGTGGTGGTGGCAGCCGGGGCGGTGGCGGCGGCGGTGGTCGTGATCGCTATTAATTTGCGGCGCAAAATTTCAAACCGGGGCGGCGTTCTAAAAAATGAACGTCGCCCTGTGTCATTTGGACGGAATTTTTAACTCGCTTTGGCCGGGTCGCGTTGGTTAAGTTTACCTTAATTCATGGAAGAACATATTGAAGTCGAAGGGCGTATTCAGACGGTGCTGGCCGGGACGATGTTTCGCGTTGAACTGGACAACAAGCATCAGGTGCTCGCGACTATTTCGGGAAAAATGCGCAAACGCTTCGTCCGCCTCACCGTGGGCGACCGCGTGAAAATGGAGATGTCGCAATACGATTTGAACAAGGCGCGCATCGTCTGGCGCATAGGTTGAAGGTTTCAAGTTGAAGGTTGAAAGTTTTTTCCTGCTTGCCGCCAAATATTTCAACCTGCAACTTTCAACTTGTAACCTGCAACTCAAATGAACGCTGCCATTCTCGTTGCCGCCGGCAAAGGCGTCCGCATGGGCGCGGACAAATTGTGGCTCGAAATCGCCGGGCGTCCCGTCATCGCGCACACCTGGCAAAGATTCAACGACGCCAAGTGCGTTGATGAAATTGTTCTGGTCGTTCGCGACGGAACGCAGGAAAATTTTTCTAAACTCGCAAAAAAATTTAATTTTCAAAAGCCGTTTCGTATCGTTGCGGGCGGCGCGGAACGCCAGGATTCAGTTTGGAACGGGCTGGAAGCGCTTTCGCCGAAAACAGAAATCGTCGTGATTCAAGACGCGGCGCGGCCTTGCACGAGCGAAGCATTGATTGCCGCAACCATCGAAGCTGCGCACGAAACTGGAGCGGCAGTTGCCGCGCAGCCAATCACGGATACCATCAAAGAATCCGCCGACGGCAAAACAATTTCGAGAACGCTTGATCGCGCAAAACTTTGGTCGGTGCAAACGCCGCAGACTTTTCGCGTGGAAATCATTCGCCGCGCCATTTCTGCCGCGCGGCAGAAAAATTTGGTTTTTACGGATGACACGGCGGCGTGCGAACTGATCGGCCAGCCGGTGCAACTTGTTCCCAGCGCAACGCCAAATCCCAAAGTCACTGTGCCGGGCGATTTGCCGTTCATCGAAACCCTGCTGCGAGCTTCTTGAATCGCGGGAACAGCAAAAAAATTCAAAAACTTTGTGCCTGGGTGTCTTTGTGGTTAAAATCTTTTGAATGAAACGACGTTTGATTTTTGGTTTTGTCTCCTTGTTGCTCCTGTTGAATCTGGCGATTGGCGCGAAGATTTATTTGAATTCGGCGCGTGCCGCCGGGCAAAAAGATTCGGCGGAAGCGAACCTGCAAATTTTTGCCGACGTGCTGGAAAAAGTGCGCGCGGAATATGTGGACGGCACGAATCTGACTTATCACAGCCTCGTGGATTCCGCGCTCAAGGGCATGATCGGCTCGCTGGATCCGCACAGCGAATTCATGGAGGCGGACGATTACCAGCAATTGCAGGATGACACGGAGGGAAAATTTGGAGGCCTCGGTCTGGTGGTCGCGATGAAGGACGGTTTTGTCACGGTCGTCGCGCCGATGGACGATTCGCCGGGATTGCGCGCGGGCATTTTATCGGGCGACCGCATCGTAAAAGTCAACGGCGCGAGCCTTGGAAAAATTTCATTGCCCGACGCAGTGAAACAACTTCGCGGCGATCCAGGCTCGCAAGTCACGATCACCGTTCAACGTCCGGCGAGCGGGATCACGAAAGATTTCACGCTGACCCGTTCCATCATCAAAATGGAAATGGTCAAGGACATCAACGGCAAAAGTGAATTTCCGCTGGGCGCGGAAAAAATCGGCTACGTCCGCATCACGGAATTTGGCGATAACACCGGCGATGAACTTCAAAGCGCGTTGAACAAATTAAAAGCGCAGGGCATGCAAGCCTTGATTTTGGATTTGCGCTGGAATCCGGGCGGTCTGCTCGACGAGGCCGTGGAAGTTTGCCAGAAATTTCTGCCGCGCGGCCAGTTGGTCGTCACGACCGAAGGACGCGATCCGGCGGAAGATTCCGTGCGTCGCGCCGAGGGACGCGGCGATCAATTGAAAGGCGAGCCGATGGTGGTGCTCGTGAATTTGGGCAGCGCGAGCGCGGCGGAAATTGTGACCGGCTGTTTGCAGGATTTGCATCGCGGAATCATCGTCGGCGAAAAAACGTTCGGCAAAGGTTCCGTGCAAAGTATTTTTCCGCTGGACGACGGTTCCGCGCTCAAGCTGACCGTCGCCAAATACTACACGCCCAGCCATAAAGTCATCAATCAGCGCGGGATCATGCCGGACCTTGTGATTCCCATGAGCGACGAAGCGGCAGCGGCGCTGCTCATAGATCGTTCTCCCGGCGGCTTGGACTCACTTGCTGAAAAAGATCGCGCGCTCGCAAAAAAATTCCGCGATATTCAATTGGCTCGCGCCGAAGATTTGCTGCAAGGCATCCTGCTGTATCGGGAGCTTTCCAATCCTGAAAAAGTTGCGACCAAATAAAATGACGTTGCTCGCGATTGAAACTTCCTGCGACGAAACCAGCGTGGCCGTTGTTCGCGAAGGAAAAATTTTATCGAACCTGGTTTCTTCGCAAGTCGGGTTGCACGCGGAATACGGCGGCGTCGTGCCCGAACTGGCCGCGCGCGAACATCTGAAGAATTTAATTCCCCTCGCGCAAACGACCTTGCGTGAAGCTGGAATTTCCATCAGCCAACTCGACGCCATTGCCGCGACGCAAGGTCCGGGATTGCCGAACGCGCTGCTCGTCGGCTTCAAGGCGGCGCAAGCGGTCGCCTTTGCTTTGCGCAAACCATTTGTCGGCATTAACCATCACGAGGCGCATTTATATTCGCCGTGGATTCGCGGCGAGCCGCCGCGCGCCGATTTTTCAAATTTTCAACCGAACCTTTCGCTCATCGTCAGCGGCGGCCACACGATTTTGGTTTTGGCCGAATCGCCATCAAAATTTCGCGTGCTCGGTTCGACGATTGACGACGCGGCGGGCGAATGTTTTGACAAAACTGGAAAAATGATGGGCTTGAATTATCCCGCCGGCCCGGAAATTGACCGGTTGGCCGAACAGGGAAATCCCACGGCGTTTGATTTTCCGCGACCATTGTTGAATGACGCCAGCGACGACTTTAGTTTCAGCGGCCTGAAAACTTCCGTCCGTTATTTTTTGCGCGACCATCCAAAAATTTTGGACGACGCGCAAAAAGCTCGCGATCTGTGCGCCAGCATTCAAGCCGCGATTGTGGAAGTGCTCGTCAAAAAAACCATTCGCGCGGCCAAACGCAACGGCGTCCGTTGCGTGACCGCATCCGGCGGCGTGACCTGCAATCGCGCGTTGCGGAATGAACTGGCGCGCGCCTGCAAACGTGAAAATTTTCAGCTTTATCTCGCGGAAAAAAATCTTTGCACGGACAACGCCGCGATGATCGGGATTTTGGCGGAACAAAAACTTGCGCAAAATGTTTCGCTGCTTTCACTGGACGAAGAAATCAAGCCCGGCTGGACCCTGGCCTAAGTCAATTTTATTTCCATGTATCTTAAAAACAGAGGGTGAACTGGAACGGTTCCTCAACATTTGCGTTCTATGCTATAATGATAATGTGAAAGAAGAAATTTCAATTCAGCCGATCGTTCAAAACGAAGAATTGCGGCAACGCCTGTCGCAATTGCGCGATGCGTTGCTGCGGCTGCATAAATCTTTGATGGAATCCGAGCGGGCCGGTTATGAAAATACTTTTGGCAAAATTTCATCGCCGTATCAATTTCTGCATTTGCTGACGAATGATCCGTGGTTCGCATGGCTGCGGCCAGTGTCGCAACTCATCGCCGCCATGGATGAAATGCTCGATGCCAAAGAGCCGCTGACGACGGCTAAAGTGGATGCGCTGATCGCCGAAGCCAAAAACTTGCTGGTCGCCACGACTGGCGGCGAGGGATTTTCGCATCATTATGATGAAGCGTTGCAACGCGATCCGGACGTGGTTTTTGCGCACGCGGAAGCGGCAAAATTGCTGCGCGCCCGCGCCAAAAAAATTATTCATTGACGGATCACTTCGCGGTTGCGCCGCGCGAAATTTTCTGGCAAAGATTTGCGTTCACGGAAGGCTGGGGTCGTAGCTCAGTTGGTAGAGCGTCTCGTTCGCAATGAGAAGGTCGCAGGTTCGAATCCTGTCGGCTCCACCAGCCTTCGTCATTTCAATTGTGCGGCCAGTTCTTCGCCCAAAATTTTAGCTTCCACCGGCAAACCTTTTCCGTCGGCGCATTTTTTTATTTCGCCTTGAAATGAAATCGTGCGCATGAAAATTTTCTCGCCGGCAATTTCCGCGAACGCGGCGACCGGACTTTGACAGCCGCCGCCCATCGCCGCCAGAAAAGCGCGCTCCGCCGTCACGCAATGAAACGTGTTGAAATGATTCAGCCGCTCGCAAATTTTTGAAATGCGTTCGTCATCCGCGCGAATTTCAATTCCAATCGCGCCCTGACCGACACATGGAAGCATTTCGTTCAAATCCAAAATCGTTGCGAGCAAACCATCCGGCACAGCATCGCCGATTAATTTTCCATTGGATTTGATTTCAAAGTTCAATCGCATCAGGCCGGCGAGCGCGAGAACCGTCGCATCCAATTCGGCGCGTTCGGAAATTTTTTGCAAACGCGTCGGCACGTTGCCGCGAATCTCGACGATTTTCAAATCAGGTCGCGCGGCAAGCAGTTGCACTTTGCGCCGCGTCGCGCTGGTGGCAATCGTCGCGCTGTTTGGAAAATCTTTTAGTTTCGTTTGCGGCGGAAAACCTTTGAGCAAACTTTGTCCCGGCGACCAATCTTCCATTTTTGAATTTTTAATTTTTAATTTTGCATTTTCGAGAAATTCGGCGTCGCGATAAACCAAAACGTCGCGAACGTCCGCACGTTTGGGCGTTGCAGCTAAAATCAAACCGGCGGGAATTTCCGTCGGCAAATCTTTCAGACTGTGAACGGCGATGTCCGCTTTATTTTTGAGCAGCGCGATTTCCAGTTCCTTCGTGAACAAACCTTTTGGCAAGCCGCCTTCGACGAGCGACGATTTTTGCAATTTATCGCCGGTCGTTTTAATGATTTTTAATTCAAAACGGAGCCGTGGAAAATTTTTCCGGCATTCGGCGGCGACAAGATTTGCCTGCGCGAGCGCGAGCGCGCTGCCGCGCGTGGCGATGGTGATGGGGCGTTCCGCTGGCATTTTCAGTCCGCAGATTGCACAGATTTTCGCAGATTTGGAAAATGTAATCTGCGTTCATCTGTGAAATCTGCGGATGAATTCTGTTTGAGCAGTGTTTCAATTTTTTCCGCAATGATTTGTTCGCAGCGGACAATTTCGAGTTTGCGTTGTTTCAAGTAGTCGTCGGCAATCGCCTGCAAATCGTCAATGTTGTAAAGATAAACGTTTTCCAGAAAATTAACTTCGGGCGCAATGTCGCGCGGAACGGCGATATCAATGAGCAGCAACGGACGGTTTTTGCGCGCGCGCATGAGCGGCTCCAATTTGGCGCGGTCGAGAATGTGATGCGGCGCGGACGTGCTGCTGATGGCGATGTCCATTTTTTCAAATTCATTTTCCCAATGGTCGAATTGCACGGCGCGCCCGGAAAATTCTTTTGCGAGAATTTCAGCGCGCTCAAACGTGCGGCTGGCGACGATGATGCTTTTTGCGCCGCGTGAAAAAAGCGCGCGCGCGACTTTCTCGCTGGTGTCGCCGGCGCCGATGACGAGCACTTCGCGTTCGGCGAGCGAACTGAAAATTTTTTCCGCAAGTTCAACCGCGACGGACGCGACCGAAACGCTTCCACGCTGAATGTGGGTGTGCGTGCGAACGTGTTTGGCAACGTGAAAGGCGCGCTGAAAAATTTTATTCAGCCGCACGCCGGTGAAATTATTTTTGTGCGCGAGTTGGTAGGCGCTTTTGAGCTGGCCGAAAATTTCGGTTTCGCCCAGAATCATGGAATCGAGTCCGCAGGCGACTTTGAACAAATGCTGCAAACTCTGGGGCGACGTGAGCGTGTAGGTTTCGTCGTTGAGCGCATTTTCAAAACTGTGGAAATTCTGGAGAAAAATTTTTAATTGCTCGAACGCTTTGGCCGGTTCGAGAGCAGTGGCGGCGTAAATTTCAACGCGATTGCAGGTTGAAAGAATGACGGCTTCGTCGGCAATGCCGGAGTCGCGCAACGATTTCAGCGCGCCGGGAATTTTCGATTCGGAAAAAGCAAAACGTTCCCGCAATTCGACGGGCGAGGTATGATGGCTCAAGCCGATGACGACAAGTGAGTTCAAGGTTGCAGGTTGAAAGTTGAAAGTTGAAGAAAACAAACCGACAAAGTGAGAAGTGAGAAGGCCCAGGTGAGAAGTAAAAAATGGCGTCCGATTTGTTCGGTTCGCACTTCGCACTTCACATTTCGCACTTTATTTTTCATGGATGATGAACCGGTGACAAGAGCAAAAATCCCCAAAACGTCAATAGAATAAAGGCAAAGCTGCCGACGGCGCTCCACGCGAAACGTCGTCCGCGTTGTCCGAGTTTCCAGCGCGAGGCCAAAAGTCCGACGTAAAAAAGCCAAATGAAAATTGAATAATCGAGCAACGGATCGTTTTTGAAATAGACGCCGAATTTTTCTTTGAGCAAAAACGGGCTGAGGCAAAGGCCGGCGGTGAGCAGCAAAATTCCGACGAGCAATAAATTGTTCATCACGCGATCAAGCCGTTGAATCGGCGGCAGCAAAGAAAAAATCGCGCGCAGTTTATGAAATTTCAAATCGTGTTCTTGCGTTAAAAACATAAGTGCGGCGACCGCGCTCAATCCAAAGGCGCCAATCGCCAGCAAAATTAAAGTCGCGTGCAGGCTGATGAGACCGTTGGAAAAATCCGGTTGGGCTGCGTGCGGCGGATCCAGCGCGGGCATGAGCGCGAAGACGCCCATGAAAAAAAGAATGTGCGAGGCGAACACGCCGAGAAATCGCAATCGGTGAAAAATCCCGATGACGAGGAACGCGGCGATAATGCCCCACGCGATGAACGTCGTAGCCTCGTAAAGGTTGTTGACGGGACATTGATCGAAACGAAATCCGCGTTTGAACATTGCAGTCGTGTGCAAGACGAAGGCGATGAGCAACAAAAAATAATTGAGGCGGTCGTCCGTGCGAAAACCTTTTCGCCAGAGGAAAACCGAATAAGCCGAACTCAAGCCGTAAAAAATCACGGCGAGCAAAAAGAAATGCCGGTCAGTGAACCAAGCCACGATGACAGATTAAACGACGAGACGCGCCGGGCAAGCGGCAATTCTACGCCGCCGAGTTGGATGACCAAAATTACCGGACATTTTCCTGGTCGGTTGCCCGTTGCACGCGGTCGGCTTTGATTTGCGCCTGATCTTGCGCGCTTTGAGCGTCGCGAAGTTGTTGCTGGCTTTGCCAAGTCGTCTGGTCGTCCGCGCTCATGCAGCCGGTCAAGGTTGCGCCCAAAGCGATGGTGGCGAGTGCTAAAATAATTTTTGTTTTCATGCAATTGGCTTTGGAAATTTCAGGCCAATTGATTCGTCAATTTTTTATATCCGGCCTCGGCGTCCGCGCCAAAAAATCTCAGGGGATTGTTGCCGACGACTTCAATGGCCAGTTCCGCCGGCTCAACCCGCTGGCTTTTGTTCAGCTCGATCGCGTGAGACGGAGTGAATTCAAAATGAGTGATGTTGCCGAGATTTATCCAGGTGTTTTCGATTTGGACGAATTTCATAATTTTAATGGTGATAAGTTACGATTGCCATTGCCCGCAACTTTATTCCCGCCGTTTTTTTTGTCCATAAAAATTTGGCGGCAAGTGCAATCTTGCCAACGGCCTTCGCGTTTTGTCTAATCCGTCCGTGCTCAATCAGCAGACGCTCAATCGCGCCGCCAGTTTTTCCGGCATCGGCCTGCACAGCGGCAACCGGGTCAACATGACCATGCTGCCGGCGCCGGCCAACAGCGGCGTGCGCTTTCGCCGCGTGGATCTCGACGGCAAACCGGAAATTGAGGCGAACGTGGAAAATGTTTTTGAAACCAACCGCTCCACGACGCTGGCCAAAGGAAATGTAAAAATTCACACGGTTGAACACGTTCTGGCCGCGCTCGCCGGTTTTGGAATTGATAATGCGATTATCGAATTGGACGCGAACGAGCCGCCGATTGCCGACGGCAGTTCGCGCGAATTTTGCAAAATCATCCAGGCCGTCGGCATCGCGCCGCAGGCGGAAAAACGCGAATCGTTCACGCCCGCCGCGCCGATTGAATTGGAATCCGGCGAGACGTTGATGACACTTTTTCCCGACGACGGTTTCAAAATCACCTGCACCAGCGCGGACAAGCAGGGACGGTTCACCCAATTTTTCAGCACGGAAGTCACGCCCAAAACGTGGGAAAAAGAATTGGCGCACGCGCGGACATTTTGTTTTTTCGAAGAGATCGAGCATCTCATCAAAAATAATCTCATCAAAGGCGGCAGCCTCGAAAACGCCGTGGTGATTCGCGACGACGCGGTTTTGACGACCGAGCCGCTGCGTTATCCCGAAGAATTTGTCCGCCATAAGATGCTCGACATCATCGGCGATCTGTCGCTGATCGGAAAACCGATTCGCGGACATTTGATCGCCGTCAAGCCAAGCCATGCGGCGAATTGCGAATTTGCCAAATTGATTCTGGCGCAAATGCAAAAAACGTTGCGCGCGACCCAGACTTTTGCGCCGCCATCGGCAAAATTTTCCGCGCCCGACCCGATCATTTCCGAAGGCGGCGCGATGAGCGTGGAAGAAGTGATGAAATTCATTCCGCACCGCTATCCGTTTTTGATGGTGGACCGGATTTTGAAAATTGACGGCAACAAAATTGTCGGCCTCAAAAATGTCACGGCCAACGAACCGTATTTTCAGGGACATTTTCCCGGGCATCCGATCATGCCCGGCGTTTTGCAGTTGGAAGCGATGGCGCAAGTCGCCGGAGTTTTGCTGTTGAAACAAATCGAGGCCGCCAACCAGGTCGCCTATTTCATGTCCGCCGAAAATGTGAAATGGCGCAAACCGGTTTTTCCCGGCGACGCCTTGATCGTGGAAATTGAACTCACAAAAGCGCGCGGAAAAATTGGCAAGGCTCGAGGCGTTTGCAAAGTCGGCGGCGAAGTCGTGAGCGAAGCGGAAGTCACTTTCATGTTACGCGACGCATGATTCACGCCTCCGCCATCATTCATCCGCGAGCAAAACTCGGCGCGAATTGCGAAGTCGGCCCGTTTTGCGTTATCGGCGAAAATGTGACGCTCGGCGACGAATGCAAATTACATTCGCACGTCGTCATTGACGGTCACACGACGCTGGGCCGCAAAAATGAAATTTTTCCATTCGCCAGCCTCGGTTTGAAAACGCAGGATTTGAAATGGAACGGCGGCCTCACGCGCACGGAAATCGGCGATGCCAATACTTTTCGCGAATACGTCACCATTCACAGCGCGACGGGCGACCGCGAAGTCACGCGCGTCGGTTCTCATAATACCATCCTCGCTTATTGTCACATCGCGCATAATTGCGTGCTTGGCGATAAAATCATCATGTCCAACGTCGCGACGCTCGCCGGCCACGTCGCGGTGGAAGATTTTGCGGTTGTCGGCGGCCTGGCGGCGGTTCATCAATTTTGTCGCATCGGAAAAATGGCCATTATCGGCGGCTGCTCGAAAGTCGTGCAGGACGTGCCGCCCTTCATGCTCGCCGACGGCAACCCGGCGGAGACGCGCACCGTCAACAAAGTCGGCCTCGAACGCAACGGCCTTTCCGAAGAATCCCAGAACGCTCTCAAACAAGCCTACAAAATTTTATTTCGCGAAGGACTGACCCTTTCCAATTCGCTCGCAAAAATAGAAAAGGAATTGCCGCCACTGCCGGAAATAAAACATCTCGTCGAATTTGTCCGCGCCAGCGAACGCGGCATCAGCAAATAAATTAGTAACGCGGCTTCAAATTCCATTCGTTCAAAAGTTCTTTGGGAATTTCGGAAAGGAAACGCGATGGCGATTGAAAAATATCGTTGCCGGTCGCGCCGAAGCCACCGCGAATCAACGGATAACTTAAATACAATTCATTTTTTGCGCGCGTGATCGCGACGTAAAAAAGTCGGCGCTCTTCTTCCTCGCCATCCTCGCTTTCCATCGAGCGCGCCGAGGGAAATAATCCGTCGCAGAGCATGATGACGAACACTGCGTCGAATTCCAAACCTTTCGCCTGATGAATCGTCGAGAGCCGGATTTTTTCATCGTCATTTGGCGATTTGTCGTCTTCGGCTTCGACATTCGTGAGCAACGCGAGTTGCGTCAAAAATTCTTCCGTCGTTTTGAATTGAAAAGCAAAGATGGCGAGCTGTTCCAAATCTTCCAGGCGCGAACGCGCATTCGCAAAATTCTCCTTCAAATAATCATCGTATCCGGCGTCAATCACGATGCGCAAAAGTTTGGCTGGATTGTGTTCTTCTTCGAGTTGCGCGGCGGTCGCAACAAACTGCGCCCACGCGACGGCCGCTTTTTTTCCAACGTGCGGCGCGCACGTTTCCAAAGCAGTAGCAACCGGATTTTTGTAGGAGACGACGTAAGGAGTCTCTGACTGATTTCCGATTTCCGATTTCCGATTTCCGATTTTTGTTTGAGTCTCGTCACCTCGACTCCTACTTTGAAAATGTTCCATTTCCGCAGAAAAAATTTTCCACAATTTGTCCGCGCCTTTTGCGCCGATGCCCGGATGCAATTGCGCGACGCGCTTGAACGCAATTTCATCGCGCGGATTGGTGACGAGTTTCAAATAGGCGGTGGCGTCTTTGATGTGCGCCTGCTCAAAAAAACGAATGCCGCTGGTGATGGAAAATGGAATCTGGCGCTTCGTCAATTCGAGTTGCAATTCGAGCGCATGAAAATGCGAGCGATACAAAACCGCGATTTGATTCATGCTCACGCCTTCCTCGTGCAATTCCAGAACGCGCTGCGCGATGAACGCCGATTGCTGGCTGGCGTCCTGACACGCGACGAGGGCGGGCTTGAGACCGGACTTGCGCGAAGGCGTGAGAACTTTTGTGAATTGATTTCGGTTCGCGGCAATCGCGGCGTTTGCGACGTTCAAAATTTCCGGCGTGCTGCGATAATTCGTTTCGATCTTAAAAACGTTCGCGCCCGGATAACGTTTTGGAAAATCCAAAATGTTCAGAAAATTTGCGCCGCGCCACGCGTAAATACTTTGCGCGTCATCGCCGACGACCATGACATTTTTGGTCCGCGCGGCGAGCAGATCAATCAAGTCGCCCTGCAATTTGTTCGTGTCCTGATATTCGTCCACGAGAATAAATTGAAAACGTCGCTGATACATTTCGCGCACGTCTTCATTTTGCTGAAGCAATTTCAACCACAACGCGAGCAAATCGTCAAAGTCCATCGCGTTCGTGGATTGTTTGCGTTTGACGTAACGTTGCGCGACGTCGGAAATCTGCGCGGCAAATTGCGTGAAGTAACTGAATTGTTTTTCGAGAATTTCATCCGCCGTTTTGTGCGTGTTGACGGCGAGCGAAAAAATTTCGTTGAGCACTTCGGGTTTCGGAAAATGCGTGCCTTTGATTTCAATTTTTGCATCGGCGACACAGGCTTTGATCAAATCTTTCGCATCGTCGCGATCCAAAATTGTGAAATCGCGGCGATAGCCCAGCGCGTCGGCATGCGTGCGTAAAATCCGCGCGCCGATGGAATGAAACGTGCCGCCCCAAAGTTCGCGCAATTCGCGCCCGATTAAATCCGAAACGCGCCGCATCATTTCGCCCGCGGCTTTATTGGTGAACGTGAGCAGCAAAATTTTTTCCGGCGGAATGCCCTGCTCCAAAAGATACGCGACGCGATAAGTGAGCGTGCGCGTTTTGCCCGAACCCGCGCCGGCGATGACGAGCGCCGGACCAGGCAGCGCGGAGACGGCGGCGAGTTGCTGCGGATTGAGTTCGCGCGCGTAATCAATCTGCAAATGAATTGCAGAATGATACGGTTCCAGAACGTAATCGCGCGACATGAAATGCTATTCAAACAGAAATTTCTTTTCGCAAAAATAAAAAACTATCGGCGCGCGAAGATATGCCCGAAAATGACAAGGTGGGTGAAATTGGAAAAATCTTGGTTGTGGTTGGTTTGGTCATTGCCATTTTAGGCGTATTGCTTTGGTCGGGCTTTGGGAAAAGCTGGCTGGGCCGTTTGCCCGGCGACATCAATTATTCCAAAGATAATTTCAGTTTTCATTTTCCCATTGTCACCTGCCTGATTTTGAGCGCGATTTTGACGTTATTATTGTGGCTGTTCAGAAAATAATTCGACTTCGTGATTGAATTTTTTCCCTGAAGTCCTAAATTTTTGGCATGGAAAATTTGGCTGATTCGCAAATCGCGCAATATATTCCGGTTTTAATTCTGCTCGCTGCCGCCATCGGCTTTGCCGTCGGCGTGTTGACGCTATCGGTTCTGCTCGGCAAATTTGCCAAACGCTCGCGCGCCAAAGACATCGCTTACGAATGCGGCGCAAATCCCATCGGCGAAGGCGGCGCGCGTTTTTCCGTCAAATTTTATCTCGTCGGAATGCTGTTCATTTTGTTCGACATCGAAGTCGTTTTTCTTTTTCCGTGGGCCGTCGTTTATCGCGAAATGCTCGCCAATCCCGCCACGCGCAACGTCATTTTCGGCTCGATGATTTCGTTCATCGTGATTTTGTTCGTCGGCTATCTTTACGCGCTGAAGAAAAAAGCGTTTGATTGGAAAAACTGAAAAGAACTGGTGCCACAGAGACACGGAGAACGCAGAGTTTCAATTTAATTTCTCTGTGTCCTCAGTGACTCTGTGGCAAATTTTTTATGGCAGTAATTAAATTCGGCACGAGCGGCTGGCGCGAAATCATCGCGCGCGATTTTACTTTCGACAACGTGCGGCTCGCCACGCAAGGCATCGCCGGTTATTTGTCCACAGTCCACAGTCCACAGTCCAAAGTTATCATTCTCGGTTACGACACGCGATTTTTGGCAAAGGAATTTGCGCTCGCTGCTGCGGAAGTTTTGACCGCGAACGGATTTGAACCTTTGCTTTGCGACCGCGACACGCCAACGCCCGTCATCGCGCATTCAATTCGCCATCGCAAAGCAATTGGCGGAATCAATTTCACTGCCAGCCATAATCCGGCGGAATATCAGGGACTGAAATTTTCTACGGCCAACGGCGCGCCGGCCACGCCCGACGTGACAAAACAAATCGAAGCGAACATTGTGAAACTTCAGACGCAAAATTTTTCATTCAACGGCGCAATCATCGGAACTTACAAATGCAAGACGTTCAATCCGCAGCCGGATTATTTCAAACAATTGCACAAGCTCATCGAATTTTCTGTTTTGAAAAAAGCGAAAATGCGCGTCGCGCTCGATTTCAGTTACGGAACCGCGCACGGTTATCTCGACAAATTATTTGAAAGTGTCGGCGCAAAAACTTTTCTGTTTCATAACGAATTAAATCCGCTGTTTGGCGGACATCATCCCGAACCGAACGCGGCGAACATGGCCGACGTGAGCAAATTTGTTCGCGCCGGCAAAGCGCAGATTGGTCTCGGCACGGACGGAGACGCCGACCGTTTTGGAATTGTTGACAAAGATGGAACGTGGCTGACGCCGAACCAAGTCCTGGCGCTCGCACTTTATCATCTAAAAAAAAATCGCGGCTGGACGGGCGCGGTCGTGCGCACGGTGCCGACCAGTCATCAAGTGGACGCCGTCGCGAAATTGTTTGGCGTGAAAGTTTATGAAACGCCGGTCGGTTTCAAATACATCGGCGAAATCATGGAACGCGAGCCGGTCATCGTCGGCGGAGAAGAATCCGGCGGCTTGAGCGTCAAAGGTCACGTGCCGGAAAAAGATGGCATCCTCGCGTGCCTGCTCATGGCCGAACTTGTCGCGACGGAAAAAAAATCGCTCGGCCAGATTTTGAAGGAACTTGCAAAACAAATCGGAAATTTTTTCACGGACAGAATCAATGTCGCGATTCCGCCAGACAAAAAGGAAATTTTGTTAAAAAAATTGGCCCGTGGCTTGAAAAATGTTGGTTCGTTCAATGTGGAACAATTTATCACGACCGACGGCTACAAATTCCTTTTGCCGGACAACGAATGGGTCGCCTTCCGCGCGAGTGGAACCGAACCGTTGATTCGTTGCTACATCGAAGCCAAATCAAAAGCGAATTTGAAAAAGCTGGACACAGCTTGCAGGAGTTTATTAGCAGGGTAATTTTCGCTTACAAAAGATGGTTCAGAAAGTTGGCATCGCTGATGCTTGTTTAACGGTATGATGCATAAACATACCATTACAATCAATAAGCCGTGGCCAACGGCAGCTTCCACCGGGCTGCATTTGCAGGGGATCATCGCCCGGTTGAGAAATGCCGTAAGAATCAGCATTCCAACAGCTTACCAAGATGAAAACGGATTCCATCCTGGCGTTAAGTCGGCGGGAAAAGATTCTCAATGGCCGCCGGTTTGGTAAAATTTTTTTGGGACACTAGTGTCCTAAAAAAGGGCAGTGCCGTTACGACGCGGATGTGACGGGAAGTAGAAAAACACGTTGGCCGCAATTGGTTCCGTGTCGTCAAAATTTTCCGACAGATTGTCGCTTTTGAAAAAACCATTTTCTAAATAGCAATAATTTTGGCAGCATTCGGGTGAAAACTGAAAAAATGAAAGCTGCCCGTCCACTTCATCCGTCCGCGCCGGATATTTTTCGCATTCTTATTGTGGACGATCATCCGCTGGTGCGGGAATCGTTAAAAAAAATCATTCAGCGCGAACCGGATTTAGCCGTGTGCGGGGAGGCGGCGGATCGCGATGAAGCTTTGGTATTGGCGGCCAGCACCAAACCACATCTGGTCATATGTGATTTGACGCTGAAAAGTTCCCACGGCCTGGAATTGATCAAAGACCTTTGCCATCAACAGTCCGATGTGCAAATCATTGTGCTTTCGATGCACGATGAAACGCTTCACGCGGAGCGGGTCATTCGCGCAGGCGCACGCGGTTATATTTCCAAACAAGAAGTCCCCAAAAAAATTTTACAGGCCATCCGTCATGTTTTGAGCGGGCAAATTTATTGGAGCGAAAAAGCGGCGGCGCATGTCGCCTCGAAAATTGCGCGCCCGTCGCGGCCCGCGCGAAAATTTTCGGTGGATATTTTGTCGGATCGCGAGATGCAGGTGTTCGAGCTTTTTGGTTCCGGGCAAAGCTCGCGACAAATCGCTTTGGCGTTGGGCATTGATGCGAGCACGGTTGAAACCTATCGCGCGAGAATCAAAGAAAAACTCAATTTGAAAAGCGCGGTGGAACTGCTGCAATACGCCATTTGCTGGTCGAATAATCCAAAATTGTAGGTATTTCTTCGTAATATCGCATTTTCCATCTCGTTGCTTTATTTAAAAGTAGTGTTTTTTGCTACGGAATAATAGTCTTGTATGCTACATACAGTCATTTACTTTTGTGATAATCTAAAACCCATGGAGATGGGTTGATTATTCTGAAATCTGAAGGGCAAGTTGGCTGGCGAACGAAATTTGAAGTATAAATTTGATTCGAGAATGCAAACTGAAAATTTAGCCTGGTATTGCGCGAGAACAAAGCCGAAGCACGAGCACATTGCGTCTGCAAATCTGCGCAAGAATTTGGAACTGGAAGTTTTTCTGCCGCGCTTGCGGATTGAAAAAATGACCCGGCGCGGCGTGACGCGGGTTGTCGAACCGCTTTTTCCTTGTTACATTTTTATCCGTTGCGTGATTGAGCAAAGGATGACTGAAATCAAGCATGTGAACGGCATCAGCAATTTGGTGCATTTTGGCAATTGGATTCCCCAACTGGATGATTCTATCATTGAAGAGTTGCAGGAGTGTTTTTCGGCAGAAGACTTGCTCACAGTGGAAAACCGGCTTTTGCCCGGGGATGAAGTCGCGGTGGCGGGAGGCGCGTTCGCCGGAATGCGGGCTTTTGTTTTGAGAAACATGCCGGCGCGCAAGCGGGTGCAAATCCTGCTGGATATTTTGGGACGGCCGACTCCGGTGGAAGTGGATCGGGATTCGGTGATATTGGCAAGGAATTCGCTGGCAGACTTGGTGCCAGTTTTAGCGGCGCCGTGAGTGGCGCAAATTTAGAAGTTGAACTTGCGACAACAATTAAATCTTCGGCGCGGGCCGGAGCAATCAGTTGGTTTTGCGGAAAATCTGCAAAACCTGCAAGTGCGGAGCTTTATCTTCGTGAAAGCGTGGCGGATTCAACTCCATTTTTGCGAGGACAGCGCTTTATGAATCCTTTTAGCCAAAACATCGAGCCAGAAGGAGGTTTGCCGCGTTGGAAACGGGTTTTGGATATCAGCTTCATTTTGTTGATGCTGCCGTTGCTAATTCCTTTGGCCATAGCGATAGCGGTCATTATCCGCATGGTTTCCAATGGTCCGATTTTATTTCAACAAGAACGCGTGGGGTATTTGGGCAGAAGGTTCATGTGTCTCAAATTTAGAACGATGTTCCTGGGATCGGACACTGGCATCCATCAGGGGCATTTGGAGCACTTGCTCACTTCGGATGCGCCGATGGTGAAAATGGATGCCAAAGGCGATGCGCGCATCATTCCTTTTGGGCTGTTGTTGCGGTCATCGGGCTTGGATGAATTGCCGCAATTAATAAATATTTTGCGCGGTGAAATGAGCCTGGTCGGGCCGCGGCCTTGTCTGCAATATGAAAGTGAAAAATATTTGCCGTGGCAAAAGGAGCGCTTTAATGCCGTGCCCGGCTTGACAGGGCTTTGGCAGGTGAACGGCAAAAACCGGACGACGTTTATTGAGATGATTCAGTGGGATATCCGATACGCGCGCACAAAAAGTTTGGGGCTGGATTTGAAAATAATTGCAAAAACCATTCCCGCGCTGGCGGTTCAAATGTTGGACACGCGCAAAAGACAAAAATCAGTTTCCAGAAACACGCCGCGCAAAACAATTCTCCCGGTCAGCGCGGTAAATCAATAAATTTTTTCAAACGGCATTATTATTGCTATTTCGACCATGATTGAAAAACCAATTTTAAGACGTGTTATGACAAAACCAGTCAAAGTCGGAGTGGTGGGTTGCGGCTATTGGGGGCCAAATCTCATCCGTAATTTCCGTTCATTGCCCGAATGCAGTTTGAAAATGATGTGCGACACCCAGGAAAAACGGCTGGTCCATCTCAAGTCGCTTTATCCTGAAGTGGAAGTGGCGACCAATTACACTCACATGTTAAATGGCGTGGGCGTGGATGCCGTGGTGATCGCAACTTCCGTGAAGTTGCATTATCCGATGGCCAAAGCCGCGCTGTTATCCGGCAAACATACGTTCATTGAAAAGCCCATGGCCGGTTCGCTGGAACATTGTGAAGAACTCGTCGAGATTGCCCGGAAAAACGGTTTGGTTTTGATGGTGGGCCACACATTTCTTTATTCGCCCGTGGTCAGAAAAATCAAGGAGATTGTCGAAAAAGGGGACATTGGAGAAATTCGCTACATTTCCGCGCGCCGCTTGAACCTCGGACTTTTTCAAAAGGACATCAACGTGGCCTGGGATTTGGCGCCGCACGACATTTCAATAATTTTGTCCATCATGGGCGAATCGCCCGTGACGGTAAATTGTCAAGGCAGCGCGCATATCACGCCCGGCGTGGAAGATGTGACGAGCATGTGCCTGACGTTTGCCAAAGAACGCACCGCCATCATCCAAAGCAGCTGGCTTGACCCGCGCAAAGTTCGCGAGATGACCATCGTCGGCAGCAAGCGGATGATTGTGTATGATGATGTGGAACCTTTGGAAAAAATACGCGTCTTCGATTCGCGCGTCGAACGTCCGCCGCATTACGACACGTTTGGCGAATTTCAATACGCCTACCATTACGGCGATATTTACATTCCCTACATCAAACAGGAAGAGCCGCTCAAAACCGAGTGCCAGCATTTTCTCGATTGCATCCGCAATGGAAAAATGCCGCTGACGGACGGCAAACAAGGCTCCGAACTTGTCCGCATTTTGGAGGCATCCTCCGAATCCTTGAAACTTGGCGGCGCGCCCGTAAAACTTTTCAAACCGCAGAACACGGACGGATGGGCAACGCTTCCTCAAGTTGACGCACATCTTTCGCCGCGCGCCCTCAAAATGCCGGCAGCACGCCTCAACGGAAAAATTGACGGAAGAAAACGCGCGGCCAGAGCCGAAAAAATTCCGATCAAAATTCAAATGGACGGTCACCAGGAATGATCGGATAAATGAGCCTGGAGCCGTTTCAAAAAATTTCGCCCGATGTCAAATTGGGCCGGAACGTCCGAATTTTTAATTTCACCAACCTTTACGGTTGTGAAATTGGAGACGATGTAAAAATCGGCACGTTCGTCGAAATCCAAAAGGGCGCCAAAATTGGCAGCCGCTGCAAGATTTCCAGCCACACGTTCATTTGTGAAGGCGTCACGTTGGAAGACGACGTTTTTATCGGCCACCATGTGGTTTTTACGAATGACCGTTTCCCGCGCGCGACCAGCGGCGGCCAATTGCAGACCGAAGCCCACTGGAAATGTGTGCCGACTCTGGTCAAACGCGGCGCCTCCATCGGTTCCGGCGCAGTTCTTCTTTGCGGCATAACAGTGGGCGAAAATGCAATGATCGGCGCGGGCAGCGTCGTGACCAAGGACGTTCCCGCCGATACAATTGTCGCAGGCAATCCGGCCAAAACAGTTAAAGCACTTCCAAAAAAATCTCCGTGCTGACAGAAAAAACCATTGCGGCTCCGAAATTTTTTCCGGCTGCCGCCGGCAAGTCGCCGGAAAATTTTTTGGCGGAAAAATTTTTGCCAACGAACCCGCTTCAAGTTTCAGATTGGGATTCAATAATCATCAAGCATCCGGATTTTTCTTTTTTTCACAGCACGGCCTGGGCAAAAGTCTTGTCGGAAACTTACGGTTACACTCCGAATTATTTTGTCGCGAGAGAAAATGACAGATTGGATTCGTTGCTGCCGGTGATGGAAGTGAACAGTTGGCTGACCGGGCGCCGGGGAATCGCGCTGCCGTTCACGGATGATTGCGAACCGTTTTGCGCCAGCGCAAATTCCTTCAAAAAACTTTTCCAGAACGCCGTTGATTTTGGAAAATCGCGCGGCTGGAAATATCTGGAGTGTCGCGGCGGCCAAAATTTTTTTGACGGAATCACGCCTTCACTTTCATTTCACGGGCACACTTTGAACCTGGATGGCGGCGAGGAAAAATTGTTTGCGCGGCTGGAAAATTCAGTGCGCCGGGCCATTCGGAAGGCGGAAAAAGATGGGGTGACGGTGGAAATTGCGCAGGACCTGGCGGCGATGAAAATTTTTTATTCATTGCAATGCAAGACGCGAAAAAAGCATGGTTTGCCGCCGCAACCGTTCTCATTTTTCTTGAACATTCACCGGCACGTTTTGTCACAGAATTTGGGGATGGTGGTTTTGGCGCGCTGGCAAAATATTCCCGTGGCCGCTTCGATCTATTTTCGTTTGGGCGAACGGGCGATTTACAAATATGGAGCGTCGGACGAGGCTTTTCAGCATTTGCGCGGCAGCAATCTGGTGATGTGGGAGGCGATCAAATGGCATTTGCGAAAGGGTGTCCGCAAGTTACACTTCGGGAAAACGTCGCTGGCGAATGACGGCCTGCGACGGTTCAAATTGGGCTGGGGCGCTGAAGAAAATAAAATTGATTATTTCAAATATGATTTGCACAAGGAGAAATTCGTTGGGGACAGCGACGCTGTTTCCGGCTGGCACAACCGGCTTTTTCGATTATTGCCCGGTTTCGCCTCGCGAATGGCCGGCCAAATGCTGTATCGGCATTGGGCCTAGCCGCTAAATCAACATGAATAAAATGAACAACAACAACCGGCAGGCCGAGCATTCGCCGATCATTGCGGTCAGCGATGTTTACTTTGTGCTGTTCCGGCATAAATGGAAAATTCTCATCCTTTCCGCGATCGGCATCATTGGCGGCTTTGTTTATTATATGCTGAACCCGCCGCCTTACCAATCGGAAGCAGACTTGCTGATCCGTTATGTGCTCGACAGTCGTTCGCCGGATCCGACGGGAAATAACACGCGGGAAATGGAGCCGTCGGCGCAGGGACAAAGCATCATCAATGACGAAATCAAAATTCTTACGAGCCTGGACGTGGCGGAACAGGTGGCCACAAACATCGGGCCTGACAAAATTCTGGCGAAAGTCGGTGGCGGCAACGATGCGTTGCGGGCGGCCAATGTCATAAAAGCCGGTTTGGTGGTGCAAGCCTCGCCCGAAAGCAGTGTCATTCATATTATTTTTCGACATCCCGATCCGGCGATTGTCCAGCCGGTGTTGCGCGAAATCATCAATGATTATCTCGACAAACATTTGCAGGTTCACCAGGAAGTCGGCAGTTCGGACGATTTTTTGACGGAAGAAACGGCGCAACTGCGTTCTCAAATCGCGCAAACCGAAGATGAACTTCGCTCGGCCAAAACGAATGCCGGCATTATTTCCGTGGATGAAGCCGAAAAATCCTACGCCGCTGAAATTTCGAAGATTCGCGGAGAATTGTTTCAAGCGGAAGCGGATTTGGCCGAGCATCAAGTCATCTTCAAACCGGCCCAGACCAATGCTGTGGCGTCGGCAGGTGAAACGCCGGCCAACCAGCTTGACGAATATCAAAGCCTTTGCACGCGGCTCGCTTTCCTTCAAAAGCGCGAGAATGATTATCTGACGCAGCAAGGTTTCACTGATAGCAATCGGCTGGTGATTGAGGTGCGCAGAGAAATTGCGGATGCCATTGGCCGCAAACAAAATCTGGAATTAAAATATCCGGCGCTGGCAAATTTTGCTCCTTCAGCCAACGAAGCTTCCGGCCAGCCCGTTTCCGAAGTCATCAGCGCCGGCCAAATGGCGGTCTTGCAATCGCGGATAGATGTTTTGAAACAGCAATTAAGCCAGGTTCAAGGGGAAGCCGCGAACGTGGATTTCGCCGAAACAAAAATCTCCGATCTTCAACGCAAGAAACAATTGCAGGAAGGAAATTACCAGTATTTCGCGACGAGTTTGGAGCAGGCGCGCATTGATGAAGCGTTGGGGCCGGGCCGGGTTTCCAACATAAGCTCCGTTCAATCGCCGACGCCGCCGTTCAAAGATCGTTCGCAAAAATTCAAGGCCGCGTTGATGATGGTTTTCGGCGGCATTTTCGGCGGCATTGCCTGGGCATTTTTGATTGAATTTTATTTCGATACTTCAGTGAAACGTTCCAGCGAAGTCGAAGCAAAATTAAGATTGCCGCTGTTCCTTTCCATTCCTGACATCGCTCGCAACGGCGCGAAACATATCGGCGCAACCATGGAAAGAAAGCAGTTGGCATATAATCCCGACGCGGAGACGAACGGCGCAAGTAAGCTGGAAATTGTTTCCTGGGAAACCAGCAGTTTTCTCAATCCATTTTACGATGCGTTGCGCGACCGCTTGATGGTTTATTTTGAAAGCATCAATCTTACGCGCAAACCCAAGTTGGTGGCGATCACCGGCACGGACAAAGGTTCGGGCGTAAGCACCATCGCGGCGGGGCTGGCGGCGTCGCTCTCGGAAACTGGCGATGGCCGCGTGTTGCTCGTGGACATGAACAACGAACGCGGCGCGGCGCAACAATTCTTTCGCGGCCAACCCGGCTGCCAGTTGGATGACGCGCTGGTGAGCGAAAAACGCGACAACGCTTTGGTGCAGGAAAATCTTTATGTAGTCAATGAAGGTTCCAACAGCGAAAAGCTTCAGCGCGTTTTGCCAAAACGTTTTGCCTCGCTGGTGCCCAAACTTAAGGCCAGCGATTATGACTATATTATTTTTGACATGCCGACCGTCAGCCAGACCAGTGTGACGGCGCGTTTGTCGGGATTCATGGACATGACATTGCTCGTCATCGAATCTGAAAAGACCGATCGCGATGCTGTTCATCAGGCTACTTCGCTATTGGCGCTGTCAAAGGCAAATGTGGGCGCGGTGCTAAATAAGACGCGCAAATATGTGCCCACCCGTTTGCACCGGGAGTCGCTCGGTGATATTTAAGGCTTAATTATGTGTTCGGTAGCTTATGCTCTGGCGAAAGCGCGGAGCTATTTTTTATCGCATTCAAAATTCAGTTTCGCATTGGCATTTATCTCCGCTAATTATTCATGTTAAGTAGTAACCGCCTTTATTACCGTCTTAAGCCATATGTGCCCTGGCGGATGCGAATGGGATTGCGACGGATAGTTGCTCGCAGACAACGGCGATATTGCGGAGATGTTTGGCCCATCAATGAAGCTGCCGGCAAAGCGCCGGAAGGCTGGCCGGGCTGGCCGGACGGAAAAAAATTCGCATTTGTTTTGACGCACGATGTCGAAGGCCCTGAAGGTTTGGCAAAATGCCGGCAGTTGATGCAATTGGAACAAGCGCTTGGTTTCCGGTCCTCGTTTAATTTCATCCCTGAAGGCGAGTATCGGGTTCCTTCTGCTTTGCGCGAAGAATTGACGCAAAATGGTTTTGAAGTCGGCGTCCATGACCTGCGCCATGACGGAAAATTATACTGGGGGCGCAAAAAATTTCCTGAAAATGCACAAAGCATCAATGGTTATTTGAAAGAGTGGAATGCGCAAGGATTTCGTTCCGGTTTCATGTTGCACAATTTGGAATGGCTGCATGATTTGAACATCCAATATGATGCTTCCACTTTTGATACTGACCCGTTCGAGCCTCAAAATGATGGGGTGGGAACGATTTTTCCCTTCTGGGTTCCGCGCCCGGTCAATGGTTCTCACCATGGGCAAAATGGCTATGTTGAATTGCCTTACACGTTGCCGCAAGATTCAACCTTGTTTTTAATCTTTCGCGAACGCACGCCGGAAATCTGGTTGAAAAAACTTGATTGGGTGGCCAGTTGCGGCGGAATGGCCCAAATCAATGTGCATCCTGATTATCTCGCATTTGGGAAACAGGATAAAATGTCGCGTCATTTTCCGGTGGCTTTTTATGAAACGCTATTAAAATACGTCAAATCAAAATACGGGGATACTTGCTGGCACGCTTTGCCAAAAGAGATCGCGGCATGGTATCGAAATCAATATGATCATCCGCATGATGTTTCCGCCAAAAAAACCACTTGCGCGCCTTCTGGTTTTGAGCGAGTGACGGCCAAAACAGCTTTGCCTAATCTAAAAGGCAAGCGGGCGGCGGTGATTCTTTATTCCGATTTTCCTTCTGATCCACGACCGTGGCGCGCTACTGAAGCATTGGCCGACAGTGGCATGGAGGTAGATGTTATTTGTTTGCATGAACGTGATTCACAAAGCAAAAAGGAAACCATCAAAGGGATCAACGTGACGCGTTTGCCGATTCGGAGAAAGCGGGACAGCAAGCTGAACTATTTCTGGCTCTATTCCGCATTCTGGGCGGGCTGCGCCACTATTCTGACGGCCCGCACCTTGCGCAAACGATACGATCTAATTCATGTCCACAATATGCCGGACGTGCTTGTATTCACTGGATTTGCGTCCAAAATTTTCGGGGCAAAGGTCATCCTGGATTTGCATGACCCCATGCCTGAACTCATGATGTCTATTTACGGACTTCGTGAAAACAGCATTTTTGTGCGCAGCTTGAAAAAATTGGAGCAATGGAGCGTCCGCTTTGCCGACCTTGTTTTGACGCCCAACCTTGCGTTTCAGCAACTTTTTGTTTTCCGCAAATGTCCGCTGGAAAAAATTCAGATCGTGATGAATTCACCGCAAGACGAACTTTTTAACCCGGAACGTTTTGCAGTCGTCACCAGCCCGCCGCTTAAACCACAATTCCGTCTTATGTATCATGGCTTCCCAGTTAAACGTCATGGCTTGGAGATGGCGGTGGAAGCGATTGCCAGTCTGCATACGCTCATTCCCGGCATCACTTTTGATTTTTATGGAACCCGGACGCCTTATGTAGAATACATTGAAGCTCGGATTGAGAAATTGGGTCTGCAAAATAAAGCAGTTTATCACGGGAAAAAATCGTTGGAAGAAATTGCCGCCGCCATCATGGCCGCTGACCTGGGCATCATTCCCAACCACCGAACTCCCTTCACGGAGATTAATTTTCCAACCCGCATTTTTGAATATCTGGCACTGGGCAAGCCAGTGATAGTGCCCCGCACCCGTGGCATCTGTGATTATTTTGATGAAACGCAAATGCTGTTCTTCAATCCTGATGATGTTGATGATCTCGCGCGGGTTATCCAATGGGTTTGGCAACGTCCGCAGGAAACCGCTGAAATCGTCCGGCGCGGGCGCGAAGTTTATCTGCGACACCTTTGGACCGAAGAAAAGGCGCGATTTTTAGCGCTGACGGAAAGGTTGTTAACTGGCTCAACCTATAAATAGCTTAACCTCGTGATACCACCGAAAATTGTATTGTGGGGTTGTTGGTTTTTTGCGCTGTATCTCTTGTGGCGTGACACCAAAAAACATCCGGAAATTCCACGAACCCTCTGGGTGCCGACCTTGTGGCTCATGCGCTGCGCTTCCCGCACGATTGATTACTGGCTGGGTGGAACAGACACTGGCCGGCTGGACCCGGTCTTCATCAGCATCTTGATGGTTTGCGGGTTCTTTATTTTGATGCGGCGCCCGTGCAATTGGAACGGGATCTTTGCCCGGAATTCAGCGCTGTTTATTTTTTATGGCTATTTGGTTGTCAGCACGCTTTGGGTGGATGATCTTCAGAATCCTTTGGTGAAAATCTTCCGACCGGTGGGCGATTTAATAATCGCCTTGGTGGTAACTACGGAAGCAGACCCGCGCAATGCCATCATCACCATGTTCCGACGTTGCGCGATTTTACTGATACCTATGTCCATCGTCCTGATTCGCTACTTTCCTGATCTGGGGCGCATGCAGGACAAGCACTGGGGCTTGGACATGTGGATCGGGGTGACTACGCACAAAAATCCACTGGGACAAACCTGCATTATTGCTGCGTTAGGTTTTCTGTGGAGCTTGCTGGAAGCACACCGCAATGGCCGCCGCTGGTTCCGCCAATACATACCGCTGCTTTACCTGGCCATGACCGCTTACTTATTTAATGGCGGTGGCAGCTGGGACTCTCGCAGCTCCACCGCCATTATTTGCCTGATTTTTGCCTTGGGTTTATTTTGGCTGTTCGGCTTCATGCGCCGCCATCCGGAACTGTTGCTGAAAAGAATTATGTTATGCGTGGGAATGCTTGTGATCATATCAGTTGTTCTGGATCTGTTTGGCTCGTCACTTCAAGGCGTTGTCGCCGAAACGCAAGGAAAAAAAGAGAGCCTTTCAGGACGAACCTGGCTCTGGCAGGACGTCATTCGCATAGGTATGAAACATCCGATTTTCGGAAGCGGTTACGGCGGTTTTTGGGTTCCATCCATTTATAGTGAATTAAGTCCGAGGGTGGACAATCATCCGGAGGAAGCCCATAACGGCTATTTGGAGACGTTTGCCAATCTTGGCCTTGTTGGCGTCGGTTTGTTGGCCTGCGTTCTTTTTCAATCCCTTAAAAGTGCGGTTAAAACATTTCACGCTGACTTTGAATATGGTCGCCTCCGTTTGGCCATGATCTTCATGGTGATGCTGTTGAATTATAGCGAAGCCACGTTCACGCGAGGAAACCACTTGTGGTGGTTTGGTTTCCTGATCTTCGCCATTTACGCCCGGCCTTGGGTCGCCTGGCCAGAGACCTCTCATTCAAATTTGCCTGACCACCATGACCAAACCGAGGAGATTGAAAGCGAAAGTGAACCTACCTTGGTGTGACTACACAACCTTCCAATCTTGCGGTCAATTCCGCCCGGCTTTCGCCCAAAAAAATGGCCGACGCGCCTCCACATATTTGTATCTGTATTTGCACCTTCCGGCGACGGGAACTGCTCGCCCGCCTGCTGACTCGATTGCGCGAGCTTCAAAAAGGAACTGATGTTTTTTCATTCTCTTGTGTAGTGGTTGACAATGATGAAAATGGTTCAGCAGCGGAAATGATTTCCTCGTTTCAAAATCCGGACGGATTAAAAATTACCTATCAATGCGAACCGGAACGGAATTTCGCCATCGTTCGCAACCGGGCCGTGCGGGCCGCCAGCGGAGATTACATCGCCTTTATTGACGACGACGAAGCCCCGGAAAAGGACTGGCTGCTGCGGCTGCTCGAAACGTGCAACCGTTACGGCTGCGACGGGGCGCTTGGACCAGTTCGTCCCTATTTTGAAAAACCGGCGCCGCGCTGGCTGGAGAAATCCAAACTTTGCGACCGCCCGGTTCATCCGACTGGTTTGATTTTGAACTGGCAGCAAACGCGTTCGGGAAATGTCCTGCTTCGGCGAGATATTTTTGAGTCGGATGGACTTTGGTTTGACCCCGCTTATCGCACCGGCGGCGAGGACGTGGACTTTTTTAAGCGAGCTATCGCCGCTGGCCGGAGATTTGTCTGGTGCGAGGAAGCTCCGGCTTATGAATTTGTTCCGGTGGAACGGATGCGCCTGGCTTACCATCTCAAGCGCGCTTTGCTGCAAGGTCGCATCTCTTTGAAATATGCGACTGACAAGTTAACGCCGATGGCCCGGCTGCATATTGGAGCCAAATCAATCGTCGCAATTTTTTGTTACACCCTGGCGCTGCCCGTGCTTGCTTTGCCGGCAACGGGCCTGACGGTCAAATATTTGATTAAGAATTGTCACCATCTTGGACGTTTGTTCGCCCTTTTGGCGCTGCCTGTTTGGGAAGAGCGCAATTTTTGAGACGAGATGATTAAGTATGCTTAAATACTATCTGACAGCAGCAGCCCTTAAAGGCGCCTCCTGTTGCTCTACAACCCGTAAAGCCTATCGTTTTTGGGGGAACACCTTTGGCCAGAGGCAGCGGCGCAACCAGCCGATGCCATTCTATTACCTTGAACGGGTTAAACGGAATGTATCTCTATGCGCGAAATATGATTTGCTTAAGCCGGGCGACCAGCTACTGGAACTTGGCACCGGCTGGGTGCATTGGGAAGCGCTGACCCTCCGGCTCTTTTTTGAATTTCAAGCGACTCTCTACGATGTGTGGGACAATCGCCAGTTTGACGCCCTGAAAATCTATATTCGACAATTGGGTTCCGCGTTAAAACAAAAGAAGATTCAAATTCCTGGAGACGTGCCCAAGGCCCTCCGCACTGCCGAACAAATTTGCCGGCTGGCCACATTTGATCAGCTCTATGATTTGATGGGATTTAAATACGTCCTTGATCCGGTGGGAGAATTGAAGGGATTGCCTGATGAAGCGTTTGCCATCGTCATCAGCGCCGGCGTGCTGGAGCATGTCCATGTTGATTCGATTGGGAATTGCCTCACCGGAATGACGCGCACATTGAAGCCTGGCGGTCACGGAATCCACAGTATCAATATTACGGACCACCTGTATTTATACGACCGCCGGGCTTCCCCCAAACAATACCTGCGATATTCCGAGCGCATGTGGAAAACCTTTTTTGAAAATCAGATTCAATATATCAACCGTCTCCAACGATCTGAATGGCTCTCAATGTTTTCAAAAGCCGGAATGAACTTGCTGTCGGAGGATGGCGACTACCGTGCTTTGGATGAATTGCCGGTGCATAAACGGTATCGTGGTTTTGATCAAAAGGATCTGGAATGCCTGACCCTGGATATTTTTGTTCAAAAGCGATAGGCACAAAACGTATCAAGCCGGTGAAAACGGGTCTAAATAAAAGCACGGTTGGAACCAGGAATTTGCTGCTTGTCTCCAACCCGGTGATGCACTATCGCGTTTCAATCTACAATTATTTTTGGAAGCGATTTCAAGAAGATGGCTGGAATTTTTCAGTGCTGGCAAATCGGTTGCAGTCCCAGAACCGGATTGAACCAGTATTTCCTGTGCAGGAACTGGATTTCGGATTCTTTCCCTACCGGCAGGCCATTCTGCGGTCCAAGCCGGACGTCGTGATTTTATTTTTGCACTTGAAAGACCGTATTTTTTGGCCGTTGATTCATTGGTTGAAATGGTCGGGCATTCCGGTGATTTTCTGGACGAAAACACGCAATCTCGACGACGCCAATAATTATCTTAAAAACATTCTGTTTAACTATGCGATGCGTTTGTGCGATGGATTGATCCTTTATACTGAACCGCTGATGGCCAATGTCCCGGCGAGCGCGCAGTCTAAAGCTTTTCCGGCCAATAACACCATCAACTTTGAAGATTTTCCAGCCATTGCAGAGTCAAAAGAAGAGATTAAACGCGAATTTGGAATTTCTTTTAGGAAAATAGTTTTATTCGCCGGGCGTATTAGTGAAGAAGGCAATCGCAAAAAGGTGGATCACTTGATTGATATATTCAGAGACTTGCCGCGCAAGGATCTTGGCCTGGTCATTGTAGGTTCAGGAATGCCGGAAAATTTCAAACGCCGGCTGAATCCGAAAAATTCGGTTTATCTTGGTGAAATCCATGATTCAGAAAATCGCCAAATCAGTCGCATTTTTAAGATGGCCGACATCTGTTCCATTCCCGGCCACGTCGGACTTGGTTTGAATCAGGCAATGTATT
This sequence comes from Verrucomicrobiia bacterium, assembly GCA_036509895.1. GTDB lineage: Bacteria > Verrucomicrobiota > Verrucomicrobiia > Limisphaerales > UBA11358 > UBA11358. Next base: position 56,203 of record DATCEV010000032.1, on the reverse strand, counting down.
GGGGACTTCCCATGGTTACGGAAGAAGGATTGCAACCGCCGGAAATTTTTTATCTTAAAAGCGGTCATAATGGTTTTATTGTGCCGGAAAATGATGTTGCGGCGTTGAAAGAAAAAATATTGTATCTGGCCGACAACGAATCGGTGCTTCAGGAATTTTCACAAAACGCGCGCGCGGATATTATGAAAAAAGGTTCAATCGAAGGAATGTTCCACGGTTTTCAAAATTGCATTAACTACGCCGTTAAAAATAAATCAACCAAAATCAAGTAACATGCGGATCTCTATTTTTGGAATGGGTTATGTCGGTTGCGTTTCGGGTGCATGCCTGGCGGCGCTCGGTCATCGCGTCTTCGGCGTGGAACCTAATCCAGTCAAGGTAAAGTTGATCAATTCTGGAAAAAGTCCGATAGTAGAAAAGGATTTGGATACCTTGATTGAAAAATCCGTAAAGGAAGGATTATTTACCGCAACGGAAGACTGGCGGCAAGCAATTGATGATTCCGAACTGGCCATAATCTGTGTCGGCACGCCCAGTCACGCAAATGGCAGCATTGACCTGCGTTTTGTCTGGCGCGTCTGCGAACAAATCGGACAGGCGCTGGCGCATCGTAAAACTTATTTTACCGTCGTCATTCGCAGCACAGTTTTACCGGGAACCGTTGAGCAGACCGTTATTCCAGTTTTGGAAGAGCATTCCAAAAAAAGAGCCGGCGTGGATTTTGGCGTTTGCATGAACCCTGAATTTTTGCGCGAGGGAACTTCCGTATTTGATTTTCATAACCCGCCTAAAACTGTTATTGGCGAACTCAATGCCAGATCCGGTGAATGTCTGGCGTCACTTTATCAATCGCTGCCCGGCCCGATGGTTCGCGTTCCTATTCGCGTGGCCGAAATGGTTAAGTATGTGGACAATACTTTTCACGCGCTGAAAGTTTCCTTTGCCAATGAGATCGGTAATCTATCAAAAGAGCTTGGCGTGGATAGTCATCGGGTGATGGATATTTTCTGCCTTGATACCAAGTTAAATTTATCTCCATATTACTTAAAACCCGGCTTCGCGTTTGGCGGCTCTTGTCTGCCGAAAGATTTACGCGCCCTAACCAGCGAAGCACGCATGTTGGATGTGAATGTGCCTTTGCTTAATTCAATTTTAGAAAGTAACCGGCTGCAAATCCAAAAAGTCATAAAAAAACTCTTGGACTACAAGGGCAAATCACTAGGTTTTTTGGGGTTTAGTTTCAAAGGCGGCACGGATGATTTGCGGGAAAGTCCGATTGTTGAAGTCATAGAATCCATGTTGGGCAAAGGGTTTCAAATAAAAATTTACGACCGGCATGTTTCGCTGGCCAAGCTTATGGGCGCGAACAAGGAGTATATTGAGCGTGAAATTCCGCATATCTCGCGGCTTATGTGCGCGTCGGCGGCAGAGCTTATGCAAAGTAGCGATGTCATTGTCGTTGCCAATCGCGATGAAGAATTCAAGTCGGCGCTTGCTCAAGTGCGTCCCAACCAGGCCATCGTTGACCTCGTTCGCATCGCCGACTCTAAACCTGCGAATGCGGAAAGCTACTACGGCATTTGTTGGTAAATAATCCTGATTAAATGAAGGCGGCAATCGCTATTTTTGGACAAAATTTGAGTGCGGAGCTAAGGCGCGCCTTTCAGGAACTTGGGGCGGTTCTGCAATTTCGAGTGGAATTTTCCAGCGGCGACGATTTGAAAACGGCTGCGGCCCTCATTTGCCTTGGCGATTTGCCGGCATCGGCGCCGATAATGCCAACGTTCCAGTTTGTTTCCACAAATAAGATTTCATCAAATGTCAGGGGCGGCGCCATTGAATTTGGAAATAATCGAATTCTCCCAAACTTTTTGCGCGGACAAAAACTGGCGTTAAGTAAAGAAGCGACTTGGGAATTTTTAGATGAAAAGTGCAACGGTGAGACTGTTGCCACGATCAATGGCCAGCCCATTTGGAAAATTAACGGCAATCTTTGGTCAGTCTCTATTTCGCCGCCACCAATGCGCGCCGGGGAACGCTTGTCTCAATACTTCAATGGCGAAACATTTTTGCCGCTGCTTCCGTTGTATTTATTTCTGCGCGGGCTTTCGCCGGAATCGCGATGGCAATCGCCGCCGCTCCGCGCCTGCATGATGGTGGATGATCCGAATTTGCACGCTCAAACATACGGCCATGTTGACTATCAATCTTTGGCACGGCTTGCCGGAGACCTTCCATTTCACATTGCATTTGCAACCGTTCCGCTTGATGCCTGGGGAACAAGTTCGCGCGCCGCGAAAATTTTCCGCGAAAATTCGCGCGCGCTTTCACTGGTGATTCATGGTAACGACCACTTGCACTACGAACTTGCGCAACCATTTCAAAATGGCGGACGCGACGCGCTGGCATTTCAATCGCTATCGCGGATTGAAACTTTGGAGCGCAAAGCCGGTGTTCGCGTGGATCGGGTCATGGCTCCGCCACATGGCGTTTGCGCGCCGGAAATTTTTTCAGTTTTGCGCGCCGCTGGTTACGAAGGTTTGACTACAAATCGCTGGTCTTTATGGAAGCATAATCCGCCGGAAGAATTGCCGATGGATGCGGGATTGCGCCCGGCGGATTGGATGGGCGGCTTGCCGGTGCTGAATCGTTTTCGGTTTAAGTCTTCGATTTGCGACGGCGAAATTTTCATGGCGGCATTGTTCGGCCAGCCAATTATTCCATACGGTCATCAAAAAGATTTTGCAGACGATATGATCTGTTTTCGTAAAGTCATTGAAAGAATAAATTCACTCGGCGCGGTGCGATGGATGAGCCTGCGCGAAATTTTGGAAACAAATTATGAGCATTACCTTGATTCAGGCACGCTTTATCTGCGCCTTTTTTCTCGCCGCATAAAATTGAAGCTGCCACAAAGTATCCGTTCCCTTCAAATTATCTCATCGCTGCCAGCGGAGAAGTTGCAGGAATTTGAAATTAGCTGGCAACAAGAAAAAATTCGCGCAAAAGCAGGGGATCAAGTGCGCGATTTGCCGCTAGAAATGGAAGTGGAAATCAGCGAAATAACCGATGCGCCGAACAAGAAAAAAACTTTTCATCCTGCTCGTAAATCGCCCGTTGTGCGTTGGCGGCGTCTGGCTTCCGAAATTCGCGACCGGCTAAAATTTTAATGGTATTTTTTTGATTAGAACATGTTAGAAAGACAAAATGCGATGCCGTTGGTTTTTGAGAGTATCCGAAAAGTTCAAAAATGGGTGGAAGACCATGACTACAAAGGCTACGAGCCATTTGATGGCTTGTCTTCCTGGGCGCGACCCTTGGCCTTTGGCACAATCCTAGGCGACCGATTGCTCATGCAATTGATTCGTCAGAGTCCGGTTAATCTGCGCCCGCTATTTGGGGTCACGCCAAAAGATTCCACTAAAGGTCGCGGCTACATGGCTGGCGGCTATCTGATTCTTTATCGCGTTACGGGCAATGAAGAATATAAAAACAAGGCGATTGAATGCCTGCTATGGCTCGACAAAAATAAAGCTAAAAAATACGCCAGGCATAGTTGGGCGAATTGTTTTGATTTTTCAAGTCGAGGTGGACGCTACACAAGTGAAGACCCGATCATTGTTTGGACTAGTCTTATCGGACAGGCTTACCTCGACGCTTATGAAACCATCGGCGACCAATGGTTTTTGGAAATTGCCCAAAGTGTCTGCGGCTGGATCATGGATTTGCCGCGCGAAAAAACTTCAACCGGCGATTGCTTAAGCTACCTGATGCCCGTGCAAAATACCATTCATAATGCGAACATGCTTGGCGCGGCCATGCTCGCCCGCACGGCAAAAAAAACCGGCAACCATGATTTTATGGAGGTTGCCCGTTCGGCGATGCAATATAGCGTCTCGCGTCAATTACCCGACGGTTCATGGTGGTATGCTGAATATCCCGGCCATCAATGGATAGATAATTTTCATACCGGATATAACCTGGATAGCTTGAAACGCTACCTCGAAAACTCTGGCGACGAAACCTGGCGTCCGAATCTAATGAAAGGCCTCGAATTTTTTAAGGCGCATTTCTTTGAAGATAGCGGGCGTCCGAAATACTATCATACTCGAACTTATCCAGTGGATAGTCAATGCGCCTCGCAAGCCATTGAAACATTGGCAACTTTTTCAGATTTAGATCCATCCTGCCTTGACCTTTCGCTCAAAGTCGCGCGTTGGACGATTGAAAATATGCAGGATGCCGACGGCCATTTTTACTATCGCCAATATCCACTGGGCATTAAGGCTAAAGCGCCAATGTTGCATTGGGCGCAAGCAACTACTTTCAAGGGTTTGGCGATGCTCCATGAAAAACTGGTTCAGCGTTGCGCTGCACTGAAGCGCCAGGACGAACTCTCTGCGGCCAAATGATTGGGAACCCTTCATCTCAAGGCCGGCCATCTCCAGGCGCATCATCACGGATGGATGCAGGCCGGTTAAGCGGTCTGACTATTCTTCGCTTTGCTCATGTCTGCGGCGAAGGCGGAGGAATGGAACGCTACCTCTTGGACTTGAATCGGGCATTGGGCGAACGAAATCAACTTACTACCGTTCAATTGGAACTGGCATATGATCGTGACCAATTGATGGAACGAACGGAAGTCCACAATGGATGTCGGTTGACAAAAATTCCCTTGCTGGTTGAACCGGTTATTGCGACGGCGGAACATCAAGATTCACTCGCGACGAAATGGAAAGCATGGGTGGTAAATCGCGTGTTTTGCGCGTGGCCGGTTTACGAAATTTTTACCCGCAGTTATATCAGTCGTCGTCGCGTGCCGCGCAGTCCCGGCGAACCCAAAGGCGCCGGCCTGAAAATCAGGGAGATCATCAAACGGTTTGGTGCCGATTTAATTGTGCTTCATTCCAGCGGCGGCGCCGATGCCTCGGAAATCATTGAAGTTGCGCGGGCTGAAAATATTCCGGTCGCCTTGGTGCATCATTTTTCCAATGACCGTCTGGCGGGCTTGTCCCTGCGCCAGCAGATTTCGCGAGTTGACGGAGTGGCCGGCGTTTGCGCGGTGGATGTGCCTCATTATTTGCGGGACCGGTATTGGAACTTGTCTGATGGAATTGACACGGAATTTTATCGGCGGGAAAACGCTGGACCGCTTTCCAAAAATTATTCCCATCCCATCCTATTTCTGCCGGCTCGAATCATTCACAGTAAAGGACAGGCTGATTTAATAAAGATTGCCGCCATACTTAAACAGCGCGGAATTTGCACTACGGTTGTATTTGCCGGGCGGATAGATTCACCGTCATTTGAAATTGAATTGCGCGAAATGGCCGCGCGCGAAGGAATGGCGGCGGACGTGGAATTTGTCGGCCAATTGAACCCGGAACAGTTACGCGATTGGTTTGCCGCCGCCAAAGTAATGGTCTTCCCAACGTATCATCACGAAGGATTGCCGCGCATTTTAATGGAATGCCAGGCTATGGGCTTGCCTCCGGTCGCCTACGAAATCGGCGGCACTTCGGAAGGGTTGTTGAATAAAAAGACCGGTTTTCTCATTCCCCTGGGCGGCTGGGAAAGCATGGCGCAAGTCGTTGAAACTTTACTAGCGAACGAATCCTTGCGAAGCAACTTGGGACGGGTTGGGCGGCAATTTGCCGAAGAAAAATTCAGCCTGCGGGCGCTGGCCGAACGGCACGAAGATTTTTATTTGAAAATTCTTTCGGCTCATCGGCGTAATAGCGTTGCCAGTTAACTCGAAATTGTGAACGGCACACATAATAATAGCGGTTGGCGGTCCGGTTTCAAAAACCAATTGGCGCGGGCGGCGGCAGCTCTGCCGGTTGGCGCATGGCATTCGCTATGTGGTCGTCCGTTGATTCTGCCTTACTACCATTTGATCAGCGATGAACCAGTCCCGCACGTCCGTCCGCTTTACCGTTACAAAAATATTTCGCAGTTCAAACAAGACCTTGATTTTTTCCTGACCCATTTTCATCCCATCACCCTGGATGATTTGTTGCAATCTCTTGGCCGGGGACGGCCATTGCCTCAACGCAGCTTTTTACTTTCTTTCGACGACGGCTTTCGCGAAATGGCGGAGATTGTGGCGCCCATACTTAAGGTAAAGGGCGTTTCCGCCACCTTCTTCTTGAATTCAGCTTTTGTTGATAACCGCGAACTAGGCTTCCATCAGAAAATTGCGCTGTTGATCGGACAACTGGCGGCCGGGCGGGCGACGGTCTGGGAAGAAAAATTGAAAGGCCTGTTTCGCGCAAAGAGAATTATGGGAAATGAAACTGCGGCGATGCTGAAATCGGTGCGTTATGCCAACCGGGCAATTTTGGATGAAGCCGCCGCCTTGGGCGATCTAGACTTTGACCTGTTTCTTAAGCAGCAAAAACCTTATCTGACTTCCGAACAGATTCGCGGATTGTTGCAGGACGGTTTTACCATTGGCGGACATAGCGTGGACCATCCATTTTACGGTGATTTGACTTTGGACGAACAATTGCAACAAACGCGCAAGTCCATGCGATATTTAGCGGAACAGTTTGGAGTATCCTCAAAGGCGTTTGCCTTTCCGCATTCCGATACTGGAGTTTCACAGACGTTTTTCAAGCGTAGTTACGGTGAAGGAACTTTGGAAATCTCCTTTGGCACGGCCGGTCTTTTGCGCGATTCCTGGCCGGGACATTTTCAACGGTTCAGTATGGAAAAAAATTCTGGCAATTTGCGCCAAACGATTGCCTGGCAACTGGCGCGTCGCCGTCGCCATGGAGAAATCCATCGCGTCGCTGCCTCGAATTTAACTACGGTAAATTCCAGCCTTGGCAATCAGCATCCCCGCAATGCAGCCTAATATTTTTCCAGATTTCGCGCAGCGCTTTCCGGTGCTTAAGTGCGGCCTGCTTGATTCCTTGCGCAGAATGCTTGCGCGATGGGGTCTTGTTTTGTTTCGCTTTTCAGCCAGTGTTGAAATTCCGCCCAGTTTAGTTCAGTATCTTAAAAATCTTTCCAGCCGTAGGATAGAGATTAGTTCTGTTTTGAGCTTCGACGATGAAGCGCAAATTCAAAAGGAGCTTTTAACAATTTTTCCAATGGATCGCGTTTCATTTATCTCCGGCAGTTTTTTCCAACGCAAAGGCAATTTATCACCCGCAATTTCACTTAAGCGCCCTGACAAGCGTTTCATGGTCGAGATAGATATTGAAGCATGTGATTTCGACATATTAACCAATAAAGTTCCGTGGCTTTTTGAAGCAGATATAATTTTGATCCGAGCCACTCTTGGTTTTTTTTGGTCTGGCAAAGGTGATTTATGCGGAATCGTAAATTTTGTAGAGAAGCACGGCTTTGATTTCTTTGACATCACGGAGTATTTCCAGCTTCGTTTGCTGGATGCCCCATCCGGTCGAATCATCTTTATCTTTGAAAAGAGAAAAATAATCCCGGGCATCAATGATCCTAAATTCAAATCAAGACCCTACTCTATACAGCGCATTAGGCGAATCAATCAAGCCTTAACATTTTTAAGTGAGCCTATTGCCAAATCGAATGATTTTACGCCATTGGCCGGACGGGGAAGTTTAGGATTTAAGGCTGGCATCCTAAATCCGGGAGCTATTTCTGATGGAGACCGCGTGATTTTGCTTGCTCGTGGCGAACATATTCCGTGGGCTGTTTCCAAACGAAGCTTGAATGATTTTATGCGAGGAAGTCGGCCAATTTTATTTGAATTAAATAATCAGTTAAATATTTTAAAAATAAGTGAAGTTGTGTTTCTTAATGCCAAAGAGCTTCATGGAAGCAGGTTGGAGGATTTTCGACTATTTCGACACAATAAGCATTTATTCTCTAATCACTCCAAACATACAACTCTTGATGAGAATCCGCCCAATAACAAACCTACTCGATTCACATCAGTTCGAACCGGTGTCGGTATTTCTCAAGTAAATGCAGAATCTAAAGAGCTTACCTTTTTAGGAACTCCGACATTAGATTTTCCTATCAGAAAAACGGAAAAAAATTGGGCAATGTTCGAGCATCAAAATGAACTTTTCCTTATTTATTCTTTTAATCCTTTTTGTCTGCTTCGAGCTGCCAACTGGCCGCAGATGAATTTTACGACAGTGGTGCGCCAGCCGTTGAAACCTTCTCGCGGAGACGATCAGCTTAAATTTCGTAATAGCATAAATCCAGTGGACTACGATCAGGAAAATTTCCTGCACATGGTTCATAAAGTCTATCCTGACAAGCAATACGCCTTTTGGGCTGTCTTGATTGATAAAAATTCACTTCTGCCAAAAAAGATGAGCGCCCGCCCTTTGATTTGTGGTTGGAAAAGTGCGCCCGCTTCGATTATTTACGCCTGTTCGGTCATTGTGCGCAAAGAAGAAATTTTGATCTTTGGAGGTCTTCAAGATTCATCATTGGGTTTCTGGAAAGTTTCCCGCCAAAAACTGGATGAGAATTGGATTCCAATGAGCCATGCCGGTCAATGAGATTATTTCAATTATTTGCATTGAAAATTTGCTTACAAATTATGTCCATAACGCTGCGCATTAGAAGGTCATTATGGTTGCGCTTTAGTCCGTGGTTGCGGCTAAATTGGCCGGAACAAAAGCAACAAAATAGCGCAAAAAAGATAGCTTTGATTTGCGTCAATTTTAACACAGCTAAATATATCAGTTATCTTTTGTTTTCTTTGTGCCGGATTGTAGGTAGAGATAAATTCGGAGAAATTGTTATCGTTGATAATAATTCCACTGACGGCTCTCGGCAAATCTTGAGAGCCATGCAAGATGCAGGACTAATCACCTTAATCGCAAATGAACGGCAACAATATCATGGCCCGGGTTTAAATCAGGCCATGCGTCATTTGGCTTCGGTAGCGAGGATGAACGTGGAAAGCAGTCCAGACTATGTTCTGATATTAGATTCTGACGTTATAGTCCTGCGGCCAACCCTTGTTGATGATTTGTTATCCGTTGCCGTGAAAAAAAGTGCGGGGCTTACAGGAGAAATTGAAGACTTTGAATACATAGAGGCCGGTTATGCTCATATCAGTTCGGTTTTAATTGATCCAAAACAAGTCTGGCGTCGTGGTATTACTCCGTTTGAACATCATGGCGTTCCGGATTTGGAATTTCAGCGCGATTTGGTTCGCAGAAGAATTTTTCGCCAGAATTTTCCGATGCGGTCTGAATTATATGTTCTTCATTTATGGAATGGGACTTTGAGGACGATTCGAGATTCAGGCCTCCGTGATAATAAATTTTTCAGATATGCCTCGACTTTTACGGACCGAAATTCGGAAGATGTTCCTCAAGGCAAATATGTCTTGGATGAATTCCTCGCTGCATTCAACTCTGAAGTTGCAGAATTGACGCCATCTTCGATTGTTAATGCGTGTCTCCGTAAAGCCGAAATTAACCTTAAACGGCCATTTGAGCTTTTGGAAAAAGGTGAAACAATCCGTAGATAATAATCTCAATAATTTCAAATTCCGCCTATTCTGCGGCATGATGGCTGCTATTCCAGAACATTGGTTAGTTAAAAACAAATATTTTAACAATGGTTCGATGGAAATTAAATAAAGTGTCTTATAGTAAGACAATTAAATATATTATGGGACATGTAGCGAAGTCCTGTAATATGATTTTTCATATCTTAATTTTATGTATTTTGACGGCGAGCGCGAGCGCGCAGGTCATTACGAACGTAATTCCGATTAATAACTTGCCTGCCACCGGCACTTTTCAAGGCATTGCCGGGGTGCCAGGCGGCATTGATCAATATAGCACGAATTATACAATGTTTTGTAATGTGCGGATTAGCATTCCCGGCACAACCAATGTTGCCTATGGCGATGGGATTCACGATGACACAGCAGCCATAAATTTTGCCGTCAACGCTGCTCCAAATGGAACCTATGTGTATATTCCGACTGGAACTTATTTGGTGACCAGCGGCATCGCGCGAACAGGAAATTACAACTATGACCTTGTGCAGCATTCATTCAGCATCATTATCCGCGGTGATGGGCCGACAAATACAATTATTCTGAACAATGCGCCCAACGGTGAAATCATCGCGATTTCGAGCAAGGGCAGCTATGGTGGGAACTGGCCGATAGCCAGTGGAAACATCCGCGGCGGCACGAACATTACAATCCCGGGCGCGGTGGCGATCCTGACGAATCAATGGATTATGGTCGAAAGGAACGACGCAAGTGCGAATGTTTATTATCCGCCATCCAGTGACGCACATCCGTTTTATTACACCTATACTTTGGCAGCCTCGCAGTTAGTCAAGGTGACAAAAGTGAATGGCACCACCTTTTCATTCACTCCGGCGTTGAACGAGGGTTACACCACTGATTTGGTTGGTGTCTTCTTTTCGCAACCCCTCCATTGCGGCATTGAAGACCTTTGCGTCGTGCGGTTGCAGGATGTCAACGCGCATAATATACGAATCATTGGCGGTGAGGAATGTTGGGTCAAAAATGTTGAATCACGACAGGCTCGCGGTTATCACATCTCGTTGGAATACTGCGGCGGTTGCGAGGTGCGCGAATGTTATATTCACGACCCATTCCCTGTGAAAGATGGCAATACGGCGGGCGGCGGTTCCGATTATGGAATAACCATCGGTTTCCACAGCTCAAGTTGTTTGGTGGAGGATAACATCGCACTCCATTGTCGTCACTCTTTCATCATGGAAACCGGCGCGGGACAGGACAATGTCATTGCTTACAACTATGGAAAAGATAACATCAATGAAGGTTTGTTCACGACCGATTATCAAATGGACACCATGACGCACGGCGGCGAGCCAAGATACAATCTGTTTGAAGGCAATGTATTTCCTATTTTACGGTTTGATGCCGTGGAAGGCGCGACAAAATATGACGTGGTTTTTCGCAACCTCATTACTCGCGACGGCATTCCCACTGTGAACGTGGCGATGAATGCCATGGACATTCAGCGCGGCAATTACGACGACTATTTTCTGGATAATGTTTATTTGCCTTGTGCCGCTTCGCCAACTACTCCCGCCTATCGCATCGGCAGTTGGGAAGATGTCGCTAATTCCGATCCTTCGGTGATTTCAAACGATGTATGGCTGGGCAATGCGGACCTCTCGAATAAAAGTTTTGATCACAGCGCCAATGGAACTATTTTTTGGACAAACGCGCCGCCGGCCAGTTTTCCACCTTCGCTGGTTTATGCCAGCAAACCTTCATTTTTCGGAACAAATGTCTGGCCGGCTTTTGGATCGGACGTGGCCGGATATACGCATTCAATTCCCGCGCAAATCCGCGCACAGGCGATGGGTGATTTTTCCAGGGTCTATTCGGATAGCTTTGTTTTGACCTTGACCAACAGTGCGGGTGGAACCGCCACGGCTCCGGGAAATCATTCCTATTTCAATTCATCCATGATCGCTTTAACTGCTGCTCCAGATTCGAGCCACGCCTTCGCCAACTGGTCGGGATATTTGGTTACTAATTCCAATTCAGCCAACGCATATTTAATCATGCCTGCAAGCAATATTACTATTGACGCCGCTTTTAATCCTTTAAATCAAGTTACAAATTCGGTGATGCATCCGCCATCCGATTTTCATCCTCTATAGTTTTGAGGATGCTCGAAACGTGGAATTGTTCCTAACTTGCTCTGTAGAAATCTTTCTCATTAACACCGCGTTTCAACGCGGTGAATGCCGGATGTGAAACAAAAAACCGTTTAAACGGTTTTCTCCCATGCGCGTTTAACCCCTCGCTAAAGCAAGGTATTAATAATAAGTTTTCTACAAAGTTTAGCTGCAAGGAGTTAGTAGCACAGTCTTAATTTTATTGTGAATGAATTAATCATTGAAGCCGGTCGCAGTGAGCGTCAATACTGGCGTGACCTTTGGAAGTATCGCGAGCTTTTTTTATTTTTGGCATGGCGCGATCTATTGATTCGCTACAAACAAACGGCAGTGGGCATAGTTTGGGCAATCATCCGTCCGGCGCTGACGGTGCTGGCGCTGACCATGATAACCAAAGTCGGCAAGCTTCCGACCGGCGGTTTGCCGCCGGCATTGTTCACCGCCGCCGCCATTTTGCCGTGGCAATTTTTTGCCGCCGCTCTTTCTGAAAGCGGTAACAGCCTGGTGATCAATTCCAATCTTATTTCTAAAGTATATTTTCCCCGGCTGATCGTTCCGGCGAGCAGCATCATTACCAGCTTTGTGGATTTTTTAATTACGGCCGCCTTCGTAACTATTTTACTGTTCTGGTATCATTTTTTGCCGCCAATCATGATCTGGTGGTTGCCGGTTTTTGTGCTGATGGTTTTTGTGGTTTCGCTCGGAGCCGGGTTGTGGATTGCTGCGTTAATGGTTAAGTATAGAGATTTTAGATTTATCGTTCCATTCATCGTTTCCTACGGGGTATTGATTTCGCCAGTGGTTTTGAAGACCAGTTCATTTTCCGGAGCGTGGCGCCTGGTTTATTCCATAAATCCGCTCGTGGGAATAATTGACGGTTTCCGCTGGTGCATTCTTGGCGGTCTGAACACACTCTATTGGCCGGGACTGATGATGTCTGTTTTGGGCACAGTGCTTTTATTGACTAGCGGCATCTGGTATTTCCGCAAAACGGAGCGCACTTTTGCCGATATCATTTAATCTGCCGTTATTATTTTTGAAATCCAACCATGAGTGATTACATCATCCATGTAGAAAATCTTTCCAAGTATTACGTCATCGGTCATCAACGGAGAAAAGATGATGGCTTGCGTCATGCCATTGAGGCGGCGCTGCGAAGTCCGTTGCAATGGTGGCGTCATCGGAAACAATCCATTGCGAAAGAACATGAAGAGTTTTGGGCGCTCAAGGACGTTTCCTTTAATGTCAAGCAAGGCGAAGTAGTCGGCATCATCGGTCGCAATGGCGCCGGCAAATCAACGTTGCTTAAAATTTTAAGCCGCATCACCGAACCAACCTCCGGGAGCATCCGCTTGAAAGGTAGAGTTGCCAGTTTGTTGGAAGTGGGCACGGGCTTTCACCCGGAACTGACCGGACGCGAAAATATTTTCCTGAACGGCGCTATTCTGGGCATGAGCCGGGTAGAGATCAAACGGAAGTTCGACGAGATAGTGGCCTTTTCTGAAGTGGAAAAATTTCTTGATACGCCGGTGAAACGTTACAGCAGCGGCATGTATGTGCGGCTGGCCTTTGCGGTCGCCGCGCATTTGGAGCCGGAGATTTTGATCATAGACGAAGTTCTGGCCGTGGGGGATACGGCCTTTCAAAAGAAATGCCTTGGAAAAATGGGCGAGGTTGCGCGCGGCGGGCGCACCGTGCTCTTTGTTTCGCATAATATGGCTATCATGCGGCAACTTTGCACGGCCGGCCTGATGCTCAACCAGGGACAAATAGTCAAGTCCGGCTTAATTGGTGAAGTCGTGGATAATTATCTGACCGTGGAGGTAAGTTGTGAAGGACATTGGCGCCGCGCCGATCCATTGCCAAAGGAACCAGGAATTTACTTTGAATCAGTCACTGTTTTCAATCATCGCAACGAACCGGCAGGACACTTGGATGTCACAAAAGATTTTACAATTGAAATCAAAATGGAGGCTACTGATATAATCCGCAAAGGACAAATTGCGCTTGGAATTGTGAATAAAGAAGGAACCATCGTGTTGACCACTTGTAACTGCGATGCGGCGCGGGAATACACACCCATCGAGGCTGGCCGCCATTTATTTAGAGTTAATATTCCTGGAAATTTTCTAGCGCCGGACACTTATTTTTTACGCATTGCTTCCCACGCTCCCCATATTCAGCTATTTGATTTGCTGGAAGATAAAATTTCTTTCAGCATTGAAGATACCGGCAGCTTGCGTTCACTGTTTCGCGACGAGAGACGGGGAGTTGTGCAACCATTGCTGAACTGGACGGACGAGCATTCGACTTAATCTCCAGCTCGATGAAGAATTTCTTAAGAAAATTTCTCAATCTTCGCACCGCTCATAGTCGAGCTGAAAAGATCAGTTCTATTTTGTTGCCGCTTCAACTTTTACTGTTGCGAATCGCCTGTTGGTTCAAGAGGCGGGAGCTCGTGATAATTGTTTTAGTGGAACATTTCGGCGACATTGTGGCGTGTGAACCTGTTGCCAGATATCTGAAACAGAACAATCCCGATTGTTTTCTAGTTTGGATTTGTCGAAAACCATTTGTGGAGCTTATAGCCTATAACCCTCATGTGGACCGCGTTATTATTGTATCCTGCTTAAACCCCTGGCTGCGCATCCGCTCATTGAGAATTGGCCACCGGCAGATTGACCTGCATTTCAATGGCAGAGGCTGCGCAATCTGCCGGCGGCCCATTCAAAATTGTAATGGCGATTCAAACATTAACATAAAAAATTACTTTGAAATTGGCGGTCTGCTTAAAAGTTTCAGCTTGGGCGCGGGCCTTCCGGCTCTTGACGAAACGCCTCAATTATACTTCCCGACAGGTTTGGAAGAAAAAATACAAGCCTTGCATTTGCCAGAAAAATACCTGGTATTTCATTGCAAGGCGAATGAATCAACCAGGGATTGGCTGGAAGAGAACTGGCGCCAATTGCAACGGTTGGTTTTTGAAGAATATGGATTGCCCATTATTGAAGTTGGACTGGACAGTGTTTTACAAGGAAGCCAGAATAATGATGGGGTGATCAACCTTTGCGGAAAATTAAACTTATTGGAAAGCGCCCTGGTTATTCAACAAGCCCGTTTATTTGTCGGGATAGACAGCGGACCGGCTCATTTTGCCAATGCAGTGCAGTGTCCAGGAGTAATCTTGCTCGGTCATTATCGTGGATTTCAAAATTATGTTCCCTATTCTGGATATTATGCCTCCGATGGCGCAATGCTAGTGCGTGCGGAAAATATTACGCAGTTAAGAATATCTTCTGTGTTAAATGCAATTGACCAACAGATGGACATAAAATCGTTGTTTCGTGACCGAAAACGCTCTGGAAATATTTGAATGGATTTTAGTTGAACTTCAACGCTATCTTAAATGACTCAATTATCTGACAATCCGTTAATAAGTATTTGTGTTCCGACCTATAATGGGGCGGAGTATTTGATTGAATGCCTTGAAAGTATTCAGGCGCAGACATTAAATGATTTGGAAGTTATTATAGTGGATGATGATTCTGCAGATCGCTCATTTGAGATAGCCATGGAATTTGCCCGGCAAGATTCCCGTTTTAAAGCCTATCGCAATTCAAAACGGCTGGGGCTGGTTGGTAACTGGAATCGTTGCCTTGAGATCAGCCGGGGAACCTGGATCAAACTTCTTTTTCAAGATGACAAAGTTGAACCTAATTGCCTGGAACGATTGGTGGAAAGTTGCGAGCGGTTAAAACGACCCTTTGGATTTTGCCACCGCCATATTTTATTTGATGCGGCAGATGACAAAGCCGCTCAAAGTTTTTTCGATGAATATCAGCGCATGATCGAAAGATTTTACGGTGACAAAGAATACTTGGACGCCGACGCCTTTGCCGAAATATGCGCCACCGGCTCATATAATCCGGTGGGCGAGCCAACCGTGACGATTTTTCACCGGTCAATTATCAAGCAGTTTGGCCTGTTTAATCCTAATTTAATCCAAATTTGTGATGCGGAATTTTGGATGAGAGTGGGGACCAATGTTGGCATTGTTCATATTCCGGAGAAGTTGGCGACCTTCCGGGTGCATGGTCGTTCTACCACGGCGCATAATCTTTCAAAACGACGCTATCGGACAAAGATGCTCGATTGTTTGGTGATTAACTATTTGATTTTGCGAGACCCGCTTTATCGGAATATGCGCCAGGCGCTTTATCACAGGTTGGGTCACCTTACAACTTGGTGGCAGTGCATTTATGAAGCTCATCGTGCCTGGAAAACCGCATATCCAAATTTCTTCGGTGCGAGCGGCGATGTGGAAATTCAGGGTGAATGGAAAAATGTAGTTCAATTTTACCCTGAAGTCCGCCTTTTCGCATTTGCCGGAATGTTCTTATCTAAAATACGGCAGGGTGTAAAAATCATTGGACTGGAGCCATACTTAAGAAAATTATAAGGTCAGTTGTTGCAAAGCCATATGGAATATACCGGTGAACGAATGATGCCTGAAAAGGCGGATGCCCGCACTTTTTGGGAACATATCTATAGATACCGCTTCGCCGCTGGTTATGTTCATAATAAAGAAGTTTTAGATATTGCTTGCGGAGAGGGGTATGGAGCCAAAGCGTTGGAAAAATCTGGAGCCGCCAAAGTCGTGGGTATTGATATATCTCCTGAAAGCTGTGAACACGCCAAAATGAAATATGGTGTTGATGCGCGGGTAGGCAGGGCCGAAGCTATCCCCGTTGAAAACTCATCTATGGATGCGGTGGTTTCATTTGAAACCATTGAGCATGTCCCCCGGCCTGACATTTTTTTAGACGAATGCCGGCGCGTGTTGCGGCCGGGAGGAGTTCTAATCATTTCGACGCCAAATCGGGAAGTTTATCGAAAGTTATCCCCAAATAACCCTTTTCATTGTTCGGAACTGAGCCACTTGGAATTTGCCGGGATGTGCGAAAAGCGATTCACGAAGATAGAATACTTTTCTCAAAGGCCATTCTGGACGGCAAAATGGAGTGTGCGTGGATTAGCAATGCCAGCGGATGCCTCATCTGGTAAAAGAGCGGAAATTGGTTGGTTTCTACAGAAATGGCTTTGCCCAAATCTTTCAGAAGAAAAAACTCAATTTTACCAGGAACATCCAGTCGAGGCAATTTTAGCCTCTCCGCGATTATTTTCTTCGATGGTTGATCCTTATTCCATCAGAAAATATAAACCTCAACAGATTGAAATTCCAGTTTTCACGTTGGCTGTCGCCTATCGCGCGTCTTCGGGCTAAATGATGGCATTCGATTAACTAGCTAAAATAAAATTTGTGCAAAATCCCAAGGTTAGCATCATTATCCCGACCTATCGGCATCGCGACTTTATACGTCGCACGCTGGATTCGGTCTTTGCCCAGACTATGCGGGACTACGAAGTGATTGTCATCAATGACGGATCTCCAGACGACACTAAATCGGTTTTAGAACCGTTGATTAAAGCCAACCGTATTCGATATGTTGAACAAGAGAATCAGGGACAAAGCAACGCGCGTAATCGTGGAATTGAAATGGCAAAAGGTGAATACATCGCCTTTTTGGATGATGATGATCTCTGGCCTGCGGACAAGCTTGGATGGCAAAGCAATTTTTTAGAGACCAACGCTGATGCAGGGTTAATTGGCGGGGTTCTTCAAAGGATTGATGAAAACGATCATTTTATGGGAAAAGGAAATTTTCATCCCTTGATTACATTTGAATCATTGTTCGCTGAAAATCCATTTCTTTCACCCGGACAAACCCTAATACGGACAAAAATCTTAAAAGACCTTGGCATGTTAAGTTCCGAGATTTGGGGTGCTGACGATTGGGATCTATGGTTTAGAATCTCAAAAAAATTCAAAATCATCATGAAAGACCGGCTGGCGCTATTTTACCGGCTGCATCCGGGGAATGCCTCTAAACAAATTGCGCGCCTGATCGAAGGCTCTTGCGTTACGCTTAACATCCACTTAAAAGATGTGCCTCAAGGTCAACGTCAAATGTTGCGGCGAAAGGCTCATCACATGCTCTATCGCGGATTGGGCACTTTATTGGTTGCCGATTCTAAAAAGCAGTTGCGGCGGGCGAAGTTTTTTGAAGCATTTAAAACTTTGAGTGGTCTTCAGCCTTTACGCCAAAGCATTTTTCTTGATCCACTTCTGCGCCGCAGGTTTTTTAACGAGATGCTCTTCAGCCCGTTAAAACGACGCATAGACAGCTTGATTCCTAAAAAGTCTAGCTTATTTCTTTAAATAATTTTTCAACAAGCGATTATTCTTGAGAAGCATTTAGATGACTTGATCTGTCAATCAATCATGAAACGCGCCGGAAAAATCCTGTTTATCAGCCATGATGCGTCACGCACCGGCGCCCCGATCCTTTTACTGCAATTATTACAATGGATTAAACGGAATACAGAGATTCAATTCGAAATTCTCTTGCAAAAAGGCGGCCCGCTTCAAGATGATTTTGCCGCGCTGGCGCCCACTACTATTCTTAAATTATCGCGTCCCGTGAGTTGTATCCGAAAAAGTTACAACCGTTTGGGGCAAAAAATTCCCATGCGATTTTCAATGGCCGCGAAAGCGCTTAAATATGCGCGTAAAGGGAATATAAACCTTATTTATGCCAACACCGTGGCAGTGGCCGAGGAAGTGGCAGCGCTTTCACAACTATCTATTCCGATTATCTGGCACATTCATGAAATGCCATTTATCATCCACAGTTTTGGCGGTGGACAGCTATTCAGAAGCGCCAGCATGTGCCCTTGTGCTTATATTGCGGCATCGGAGAGTGTTAAGCATGGCTTGATGGCACACTATTCTATTCCCGGTGAAAAAATAAATGTAATTTGTTCATTTATTTCATCTGTTGAAAATGAAATTCAGACCATAAAATTAAACCGGGAATCAGTAAGAAAGGAACTGTCCCTGCTTGAAAGCGCCTTTGTAGCGGGGATGTGCGGGATGGCTGGATGGCGCAAAGGCGCAGATTTATTTATCATCGTGGCAAAGCATTTGCTGACTGAATTTCCGGAAAAGAACATTTATCTATTATGGATTGGGGCGCCAGAAAATACTTCAACGCAGAATCAGATCGATTATGATCTGCGAGTTGCCGGACTGTCCCACCGGGTTAAGTTCATTGGAATTACATCAAACCCTATTCGCTATTTGGCCGCTCTGGATGTATTCACTCTTTTTTCCCGGGAAGACCCGTTTCCATTAGTGATGCTTGAAGCTGCCTCGCTTGCAATCCCGCTGCTTTGTTTTAGCCGCAGTGGCGGCGCCCCTGAATTTGTTCAAGCAGATGCCGGGGTTATCATTGAATATGCAGACACATTGGCCGTAGCTCAAGCCTTGATTCAATTGAGCGAACAGCCAACTTTACGAAAAAAATTAGGAGATGCTGCACGGCAAAAGGTAATAGACCATTATACCGTGGAGGTTCAGGCTCCTAAAATAGCGAACCTTATCAGACAATGCCTTCCTTGACAAAAATAAAAAAGTGCAGTCTGGATATCATTATTTTGAATGAAAATAGTAGGTAATGTGCCATTGGCTATAATTGTGCCGGCTTTCCGGACCCAATATCTGGAAGAAGCGCTGGAGTCTATTACGAACCAGACCAATCAAAATTTTAACTTATATGTTTTTGACGATGCAAGTGATGAACCCATCGGAGAGATAGTCGAAAAATTTCAAGCGCGGCAGACGCTGACTTATCATCGTTTTGCAGAAAATCTTGGCGGACAATCCTTGCCGCGTCATTGGATGCGTTGCGTTGAACGCACGACCGAACCATGGATCTGGCTTTTTTCGGACGATGATGTGATGGAAGCCCATTGTGTGGAAGCGTTTTTTCAAGAGTTTGAAGCTACAGAAGATAAATACGATCTTTATCGCTTCAATACCCGATGTATAGATAACAAATCGAGAATAGTTTCTACTAACGATCCTTATCCGATGGAAGAGTGGGGAAGAGATTTTTTAATGGTTCGTTTATTGGAGGAGCGCGGCAGCACTTTTCAAGAACTGATTTTTTCACGTCAGGCATGGAAACTCATTGGTGGATTTCCAGACTATCCTTTGGCCTGGGCGGTTGACGATGTTTTTATTTCCAAAATGAGTGAGAACAAACCTATTCGCTCGATTCGATCGGCTCGAATCAACTGGCGTTTAAGTGGAATCAATATAACCAGTGTAACAACAACTTCTGTTTTTCGCCGTAAAATTATAGCTTCAGGCCTGTTCATTGAATGGGTAAACCAATTTCTGGCAGAAGGAACGTCCCGGAAAAAATTTACCTCGAAAGAGTTGAACGCAATGACCGAGGCTTGGTTCTTTCGCTGGTTATATTTCATGCGCACACGGTTGGGTTTAACAATTTGCCTGCAGGTTGATCAATTTGCTTCGCAGGTATGGGGGTATCCGCGTGGTTATGGCTGGATAAGGTGTTTGGTATGGAACTGTCGTCTTATTTTAGAAGCAATTCGGCGCAAAATATTGAGAATTCAACGATAAAAATTGGACAAGCTCCCTTAATTTTTGTATGTCAGAAAATATATCGCCAACTCTAAATTCTTATCCGCCGTCGCGGAAATTTTGCGGGATTTTTATCCGCAAGCAACGGTGGGGATTATCATGGCGCGGTTGGTTGGTTGCGATAATGGGCTTATTTTTGGCGGCTTACTTATCGCTATTGAACATACATCCATTCTTGGCTGTAACCGACCGGGTTAATACCAACATTTTGGTGATGGAAGGTTGGGTGCATGAATTCGCCGCCAGCTCGGCAGCGGAAGAATTTAGAACTGGTCGCTATCAATGTATCTATGTCACGGGCGTGCCAGTGGATGGAAGCGGAAAATACACCTTGGATTCCAGAACGGAAGCTTATGTTGGAGCAGGCCTGCTCAAGAGACATGGAATTCCTGAAGAATTTTTGCAAAGAGTGCCACGGCGAAAAGTAGATCGGGATCGAACTTATGGCTCAGCTGTAGAGTTAAGAAATTGGTTTCGCGAGCATAATATGACTGTGCACGGGCTTAATGTGGTCACTGAAGGAGCTCATGCGCGCCGGACAAGGCTCCTTTTTCAGGAAGCATTCGGAAAGAAAGTGGCTGTCGGCATTATTGCAGTGCCCAATCCGGATTATGACGCGCGGCATTGGTGGCGTTATAGCGAAGGTGTTCGAGAAGTATTGGGCGAAACGATTGCTTATGTCTATGCCAAGTTCTTTTTCTTCCCATCGGCAGCAGAGCGAGGCGGATAATTATAAAGTATCCATTTAACTCAAGAAGGTTATGATTCTATTATTAGGAGCCAGTGGTTATATCGGCCAACTTTTTTCTGCTGAATTAAGGCGGCGCGGCAGCGATTTTGTTCCATTGACACGCCAGGCCCTTGACTATGCTGATTTTGACTTGCTGTTCAATTTCGTTCGCAAAGTCAAACCGGCATTTCTTATCAATGCCGCCGGTTATGCCGGCAAACCGGATGTGGATGCGTGCGAACAGGCACGGGAAGAAACACTTTTTGCCAATACGATTTTGCCCCAGACCATCGCCAAAGTTTGCTTGATGACAAACACGCCGTGGGGACACGTTTCATCGGGCTATATTTATTCCGGCGCAAAAATTTTGGAAAACCATGAGCTTATTATCGAAAGAAATTTTAATCGCCCGGAACTTTTGCAACTTTTCGCCGAGCATCCTGAAAGAATTTGCGGATACAATGAATGGGACGAACCTAATTTTTCATTCCGACAGGCGCCCTGTAATTTTTATAGCGGCACGAAGGCGCTGGCGGAGGAAGCGATTCGCGGCGTGGGGCAAAGTTATATTTGGCGGCTGGGTTTGCCCTTCAACGAGCGCGATGATTCGCGAAATTTTCTCTCGCGAATTCAAAGTAATCCGCAAATTTATGACGGCGTCAATTCATTGTCACACACAGATGACTTTGTGCGCGCCTGTCTTCAGCTTTGGGAGCGGCGGGCGCCCTTTGGCATTTACAATGTGACCAACCCCGGCGCCGTCACCACGCGACAGGTCGTAGAAATGATCCAAAAAATTCTCAAGCCATCGCGCCGGTTTGAATTTTGGGGGGAAGACGAAAAATTTTATCGCGAACGCAACAAAGCATTGCGCGCAAATTGTATTTTGGATGCTTCAAAAATCCTGGCCGCCGGAGTTCAAATGCGCCCGGTGCACGAAGCGTTGACGGACGCACTGCGACATTGGCGCGGGCCGTTATCGCTGGCGCAATTTAACCAGGCCGCTTGAACTTAAGTTTCTTGATTGCCGCACACTTTTACAATAAACTACCGCTGTTATATGAAACTAAAAAAACCGATTGTCGTATTAAATCGTGGAAATAAAAAAAATCTGACATTGCTATTTGGAAGGATAGCATTCAGTTTTTGCCTTCTAAACTATTCTGGTGAGTCCCAATCGGTGATCGCTCCGGCTACCCCGGCTGAACCTGTCCAGACCATTGATCAACAGAGCGAAGTAAATGAATTTGACGTGTTCCCGCCGGAAAATGCGCAAAGTTCAGGAGTGAACGAACCTTTTCGTTGGGGACCGTTCATTGCGCGGCCTCACTTGTCCTATCAATTCCTTTACGGCACCGGAATCCAATCCGACCCCGGCAACCAGCATGATACGATTATCAATACGATTTCGCCGGGGATCTTATTTGATCTTGGCCGGCATTGGTCATTGGATTACACGCCAACCTTGAGATTCTATTCGGATAATCACTTTAATAATGAGTTTGATAATTCGGTCAATTTGGTGGGTGGAACTACTTATGAAAATTGGACATTGGGGCTGTCGCAAGGCTTTAGTTCTACTTCTTCGCCCCAGGTTCAAACTGGAACGCAAACCGATCAGCAAAATTACTCTACTACTATCAATGCGTCGGATGCCTTTAACGAAACTTTTTCACTGGATATATCCCTTAACCAGGAATTAAATTATGTGGACAATTCCCTTGGCACGAATATCTCCAATGTCAACCAGGATACAAAAAGTTGGTCAACCACCGAATGGCTTAATTATAGCGTTTGGAGCAGGCTCAATTTCGGCATCGGCGGCACTGCTGGTTACGTAAATTCCAAAGTTGGACCGGACCAGACTTTTGAGGACGCCAATGGCCGGGTCAATTGGCGGGCAACGGATAAAATCAGTTTTCAGCTTAATGGCGGCATGGAATTCGTTCAATTTTCCGGTGCTGATGAATCGGATCTGGCAACTCCTATTTTTGGCGCAAGCATCCAGTATCAACCTTTCAGGAACACCCAAATTTCCCTTAGCGGCAGCCGTTCGGTCACTCCATCTTCATATTATATTCTTGATTCAGTAGTGGAAGCGACCAGCGTATCGTTAAGCTTAAATCAGCGACTGCTTAAAAAATATTCCCTCGGACTTAATGCCGGTTACACTCAAACTCGATATACGCAGTCAATCGAGTCCATCCAATTATCAAACCGGACGGATGACGCCGAGACTCTTGGAGCGCAGTTAAGTCGCTCACTTTGGAAGCGCGGCACGATTGCAGTCACTTACCAATATAGCAGCAACTCATCAACGGCATTAGGTTTTGGTTATTCAAGCGATCAATTTGGAGTGCAGTTTAGTTATAATTACTGATTTATGGCGGAGGCGGATAATCAACTGTCGCGAGACCAGGGCCGGGGCGCGCCCCGAAATTCCTTGCGGCTATTTTTGATTGCCATTGCAATTCTCTTGCTGGTATTTGGCAAACCTTTATTCGATCTGATAAAACTGGCAGTAGCTAACGATCTGTATTCTTACATTCCGCTTATTCCATTCATCAGTTTATATCTGGTCTGGTTGCAAAAAAATAAGTTGCCCGCGTTTGGCGAGCCTGCGGCGAAGCTGGCCGCAATTTTTTTTGCTGGCGGACTTATGACGATGATCGCTTATTGGTGGACGCGCCACTCAATGAAGCTGGTTCCGGAAGATTATCTGGCGTTCAATATTTTTGCGCTGTTGCTTTTTTTTGTCGGCGTTTGCGCCGCGTTTTTAGATGGAAAATTCCTGCGGGCGATAATTTTTCCGATAAGCTTGTTGATTTTCATGGTTCCGCTTCCCGACATTTTCCGAAATGACCTGGAAACTTTTCTTCAATACGGTTCGGTGGCAGTTGCGGGAGGATTTTTTACAATTTTTGGCCTGCCCTTTCTTCAAATGGGCTTGAGTTTTAAACTGCCTGACATCACGTTGGAGGTGGCGCCGGAATGCAGCGGCATACATTCGAGTCTAGTGCTGTTCATCGTCAGTTTGCTGGCAGGTCATTTATTTTTGCGCGGGCCGTGGAAGCGGACTATTTTGGTGGTGGCGATCATTCCGCTGGCACTGTTGAGAAATGGTTTTCGGGTTTTTGTTTTAGGCGAACTATGCGTCCACCTCGGCCCGCAAATGATTGATTCGCCGATTCACCATCATGGCGGCCCGCTTTTTTTTGTTCTATCATTGATTCCATTTTTCCTGCTTCTGATTTTTTTAAGAAAATCTGAAACGCGGAAGGTCAAGTCCGGGTCTAAAATCATACAAAAATAATTATGCGAAAATTCAAACTGCTTTTGACTTTATTTTTTTCGGCGGCGCTGCTGGCGGGCGGCGCGGGTTGCACGGCCAAGATAAAAAATGCCTATCATTTGAAACGGGGCAACGACTATTTCGCGACCGGTCAATATGACAAGGCGGAAATCGAGTATCTCAATGTGTTGTATCATGGGCCGATGAATTTTCAGGCCGTCAGCCGGCTGGGCACAATTTATTTTGACGAAGGCCGGTTGCCACATTCCGCGCCTTTTATTTTCAGGGCGCATCAATTGGCGACCAATGATTTGGAGATGCGCTTGAAACTTGGAATGATTTATCTGGCGATGGGCAAGCCGAAAGAAGCGCAGGAGGAAGCGAATTTTATTTTGGCCAGAAACCCAGGCTCGCCGGATGCGCCGTTGTTATTAGTTGGAGCGGTGAGGACGCCGACAGATACGCAGGCAGCGCAGGAACAATTGCAAAAAATTTCGCAGTCCGCCGACGGCGCGTCCGTGGAAGTTGCCTTGGGAATGCTGGCTCTGCGCGCGGGAAATACCAACGCGGCGGCAGCGGACTTTAAGCGCGCGAAAACGCTCGACCCCAAATTTGGCCCGACTTATACGGCGTTGGGAGCTTTGGAATTGCGACAAAATAATTTGAAGGCGGCGGAGTCTGATTTCAAAAGTGCCGCCGAATTTTCGCCGCCGCGCTCGCCCCGGAAATTGGAATACGCGCAATTTGAAACGCAGATCGGCAATGTTGCGGAAGCGCAAGAATTGTTGCAGCAGATTTTGAAGCAGACGCCGGATTTTGTTCCCGCTTGGATTGGGATGGCGGAAATTTTGCTGGACGAGAAAAAATATGACGAAGCGGCGAAAGATGCGAAGGAGGCTTTAAGGCGCGATCCTGATAATTTTGACGCGAAGCTGTTGAATGCGCGATTGGATTTGGCGCGCGGCCAAACGTCGCCAGCGGTGGCGGAACTGGATCGGATGTCGCGCGATTATCCGCAGGTTGCGCTGGTCCATTATCATCTCGGACTGGCCTATTTTATGAGCGGCCAGCCGGATGCGGCGGCGACGAGCTTGCGCAAAGCGATCAGTTTGAATCCAAAATTTACCGAGGCCATTTTATTGCTGGCGCAAATTCAAATTAAAAATGGAAATGCCGCGCCGGCGGTGGCGTCGCTGGAACCGTTGGTTGCGCGGGAACCGCAACTGGTCAAGGCGCAGTTATTGTTGGCCGATGCTTACCGGGTTCAAGACGATACCGGCAAAGCAGCGGCCATTTATCATCAGTTGGAAAAATCACATCCGCAAGATGCGGACGTTCCTTTGCTTTTGGGCGCCGCGTTACTTAAGGAAAAGGACGCAGACGGCGCACGCAAGGAATTTGAGCGGGCGCTTGAATTATCGCCTGGCAGTCTGCCCGCCTTGCAAGAAATATTGGATTTGGATCTGTCGGAAAAGCAATTTGCCGCCGCCGAAGCATTGGTGCAAAAGGCCATCGAAAAAAATCCGAAACAAGTGGTTCCGCGCCTGCTTTTGGCGCGGGTCTACTTGGCGCACGGCGACCAGGAGCAAGCCGAAGGCATTTTGAAAAAAACGATTGAACTTATGCCGCAAGCGCAGGAAGCATATCTTTTGCTGGCGCAATTATATGTGGATGCCAAAGAAAATCAGCAGGCGTCGGCGTTAATGAACGAGGCGATTGAAAAGGATCCTAAAAATATTTCCGCCTTGTTGCTGCTGGCCTCAATGAAAACGCAGGATAAAGCTTACAAAGCGGCGGCGGCGGCTTACGAAAAAATACTATTGATTGATCCGAAGTTCAGCGTCGCCCTCGACAACCTGGCGTATTTATACTCGGAAAATCTTGGTCAATTGGATCGCGCTTATGAATTGGCGCAGCAGGCGAGAGCGGCGTTGCCTTTCGATCCTTCCACCGCAGATACTTTAGGATGGATCCTTTTTAGAAAGGGTCAATATCCTTCGGCCTTGAGTTTGCTTCAGGAAGCCGCCAGCAAATTGCCGAATGAATCGGAAGTGCAATATCATTTGGGCATGGCGCGTTATATGATGACGCAGGAAGAATCCGCGCGAGCGGCATTTCAGCGCGCCCTGCAATCGAATCAGGATTTTCCGGGACGCGCCGAATGTGAAGAATGCTTGAAAGTTTTGGCGATTGATCCAAAAACCGCCAATGCGGATGCGCGCGCTTTTTTGGAAAAAAGAATTTCCGAAAAGAAAGACGATCCTATCGCCTTACAGCGTCTGGCCTTGATTTATCAGCAGGACGGAGCTTTGGACAAGGCCATTGAAACCTACGAAGCTCTCTTACAAGCTGATCCAAACAATGTAATGGCCCGGTTAAATCTCGCCCGGCTTTATTCAACCAAAGACCCGCAGAAAGCTTACAATCTGGCCAAAGACGCTTACACCTTGAAACCAAGTGATCCCGATGCTTCCTATCTCTTTGGACATTTTGCTTATCTAAATGGCAATTACCAACTGGCTTTGAGTCTTCTTCAGCAAACGACTCAAAACCGTCCGGGCGATTCTAAGGCCTACTATGATCTGGCCAAATCAGCTTATAGCCTCGGCAAAATAGCCGATGCCCAGTCCGCCATGCAAAACGCTTTGCAAGCAGGTCTGGCCTCACCTCAATCGGAAGAAGCCAAACGTTTTCTCGATATGCTTGCTCTTTCCACAAATCCGTCGCAGGCAATCGCTGCGGAATCCCGCGTGACAGAAATTTTGAAAGCCGATCCGGATTATGCGCCCGCGTTAATGGCCAGCGCCGCCATCAACGACCAGAAAAAAAATATTCCGGCAGCGGAACAAGCTTGTCAAAAAGTATTGGCTCAATATCCAAACTTTTCCCCGGCACAAAAACAATTGGCGATTATGTATGCACACAATGGCGACAAGACCGACCAGGCATATGCCCTTGCCATTAAGGCCAGCGGAACATTTTCTGATGACCCGGAACTTTCGCAAGCTTTAGGCATTATTGTTTTTCAAAAGGGAGATTACTTTCGCGCTGCAAATTTGTTGAAGACCGCGATTGCCGAAGGAAAAGCGGATGCCGAATCGTATTATTATCTTGGTGCCGCTCAATACCACCTCAAACAATTTGCGGGCGGCAAAGCTTCTTTGCAACAGGCGTTGAATCTGAATTTGCCGGAGAAGCTGGCCGCGAACGCGAAACAAATGCTCGCGCATCCCAAATAATCGAAAAACACCCTGACAATTCCCTGTTTTTGTCAGAAGCAATTACGAAACGCGAAATCGAAGCCATCTGCTTCAAAATAAACCTGTTAATCATAAAGAAGTGAAAAATATCAGTTTTGGCGTCGGTATATTTTACAGTTTGAAGGTTTTAGGCGAAAGCTTTCAGAGAATTTTTTAATGTTTAATACGTTTTTAATCAGTCGTTTATGATTATTTTACAAGTTAATGAAAATGTTGGCACCTGCCTTGCTAAAAGACAGACAATAACGGTCACAATTTGACATAAACAATTAAAAAACTGAATAAAATGAAAACTAACTGGCTTAAAATTACGGTGGCTGTGGCAGCCATTGTCTCTCTTGGCGGGATTGCTCAAGCGACTCCAATCACTGGCAATATCGGATTTAGCGGCGGTGCGCAAATGAATACCGACAACGCAAATACGGCAGCTGAAGTAATCGGTTGGATTACCCCTGTAGTAAGCACGGCTCCTTCGGGCAGCTTTACCGGTTTATCCGGCGCAGTGACCATGAATTCTCCCTGGACTTTTAATCCATCAACTCCTTTGGCTGCGTTTTGGTCAATTGGTGGTTTTACCTTCAATTTGGTTTCGTCCACCATTATTTTTGACGCCTCGGGCCATTTGGACATTGACGTTTATGGCAATGTCGTGTCAACCAATCCTAGTTTCAGTCAGACGGCATTTTCAGGAAGTTTTGACATCGCGAATCCTAATGATGGCCACGCTCAAGAATTTAGCGCGCGCCTGTCTTTTGAGCCGGTCCCCGATGGCGGCACGACGGTTATGTTGCTCGGTCTCGGCCTCTTGAGCCTCGCTTTGTTCCGTAAAAAAATGTTTGCCTAATTCGCAAAACATTTAGAAATTCGATTAAGGGCGGGATTTTTCCCGCCCTTAATTTTTTTATTTTTGGCGTTTGATTTCTTTGCTGCATTATTGACCGGTTTTTGAGAAGGTAAGTTCAGTTTTAATTCCAGACAATGAAATGATGAATACTCCGGCCATCCTTGCCTTCGTCGGCGCTTTCTTTAGCGGCGCCCTGGCTTTTTTGGTCGGCTGGCGTGAGCGCAGTTCCCTTCCGCATCGGGTATTCGTAACCGGCATGGCCATGCTCACGATGGAAAGCATTTTCAATGGATTGTCTGTCGGCGCAACTTTGCCGGACGAAATGGAATACTGGCAGGGCTGGGCGCTGACAAGCCTGTCATTTCTGCCCGGAATTTGGCTTTTCTTTAGTTTAAGTTATGGGCGTGGAAATTATCGGGAATTTTTGAAACGCTGGCGTTTCATTTTGATCCTGACCTTTTTGATTCCCATCGGGTTGACAATTTTCTTTCAAGAAAATTTATTTACTTCGGCAGCGGCGGCAAAGGATGGCCATTGGATATTTAACCTGGGAATATCCGGCATCATTCTGAATGTTCTGTTTCTTCTCGTGGCCGTATTTGTTTTGATAAATTTGGAAAAAACCTTTCGTTCCGCCGTTGGAACGATGCGCTGGCGGATCAAATTCATGATATTGGGGTTGGGTGTTTTGTTTGCTGTGCGGATATTTACCAGCAGCCTCGTGCTTTTATTTCACTCGATTGATCCATCATGGCAAGCGGTCAACTCCGGTGCGCTTATTGTCGCGTGCGTGTTAATTCTTCGCTCCTTATTCCGTTCGGGACATTTTGAAATGGATGTCTATCCCTCGCATTCGGTGTTGCAAGGCTCGATCACCGCCCTGCTCGCGGGAATTTATTTATTTTTTATCGGCATCTTTGCAAAATTAGTAACCTTTGGCGGCGGCGACACGGCTTTTACGCTGAAGGCATTTTTTATTTTGGTCGCCTTGGTTTTGCTCACCATCCTTTTGCTGTCCGACCGGATGCGTTTGCAGACCAGCCGTTTTATCAGCCGGCATTTTCAACGGCCGCTTTACGATTATCGCACCGTCTGGAGAAAATTTACCGAAGTAACGGCTGCCTGCCTGACACAAAAAGAATTGTGCCACGCCGCCGTCAAATTGACGACGGATGTTTTTCAGGTCCTGTCCGTAACCATCTGGCTGGCGGACGAAAAGAAGGAG
The DNA here is from genome assembly GCA_036509895.1 of Verrucomicrobiia bacterium. GTDB lineage: Bacteria > Verrucomicrobiota > Verrucomicrobiia > Limisphaerales > UBA11358 > UBA11358. The sequence continues at coordinate 26,625 of DATCEV010000032.1, read as the reverse complement.
CAATTGGTTTTTGCCGCCTCAACGTTTTTATCCGAAGCGAAGGCAAAGGCTCTCGATCAAAAAAATTCTGACATCATTGAAATGTTCGCCGCCCTGCAAAAGCATCACGAGCCGGTTGACATTGATTCATCCAAAGAAAGTTGGGCCGCAACTTTGCGGCAATGTCATCCGGATGAATTTCGGCGGGGCGGAAATCGCATTTGCGTGCCGATGGTCGCGGGCGACGAAATGCTCGGCGTGATAATTTTGGGAGATCGCGTCGGCGGAGTTCCTTTTTCCTGGCAGGATTTTGATTTGCTCAAATGCGTGGGCGATCAGGTGGCCGCCAATTTGCTAAACGTCCGGCTTTCCCAAAAATTATTGGAAGCAAAAGAACTTGAAGCCTTCCAAACCATGTCAACTTTTTTTGTTCACGATTTGAAAAACGCCGCTTCTACGCTTAATTTGATGCTGCAAAATCTTCCGGTTCATTTTGACGATCCGGCTTTTCGCGAAGACGCTTTGCGCGGGACGGCCAAAACCGTCGCGCATATCAACCGGCTGATCGAACGGTTGAGTTTATTGCGGCACGAATTGAAAATCAAACCGGCAGAAGCCGATTTGAATGAAAGCATCTCCAAATCGCTGGCCGATTGGGAAAAAATTTCCGGCGTTTCGCTCGCAAAAAATTTCCAGCCGCTGCCAAAATTATTTTTCGATTCCGAACAATTGCTCAAAGTAGTCACTAATTTGGTGCTCAACGCAAAAGAAGCCGTCGGCCCGGACGGAGAAATTCGCATTGCCACCAGCCGAAAGGACGGCTGGGCAATTTTGTCGGTTTCAGACAATGGTTGCGGCATCAAACCGGAATTTTTGAACCGCTCGCTTTTCCGGCCCTTTCAAACGACCAAAAAAAATGGGCTTGGCATCGGCATGTTTCAAAGCAAAATGATTGTGGAAGCGCATAAAGGCAGGATCGAAGTGGAAAGCGAACCCGGCAGGGGCACGACTTTCCGTATTTATTTGCCGCTGCAAAAATGAATCCAAAATTATTGATTGTTGACGACGATGAAGAAATTCGCACGCAAATGAAATGGGCGTTGGCGAAGGACTATGAAATTTTACTCGCGGAAGATCGCCCAAGCGCCATTGAAAATTTTCGTTCCGCGCAGCCGTCCGTTGTGCTGTTGGATTTAGGTTTGCCGCCGCACCCCGGCAATCCAGAAGAAGGCTTGGCGATTTTATCCGAGCTTCTGGAAATAGACCGGCTGGCAAAAATTGTCATTGTCACCGGCCAAAATGAAAAGGAAGTTGCGTTGCGGGCGATTGGTTCGGGCGCTTATGATTTTTTATGCAAACCGGTGGAAATGGATGAAGTGAAATTTTTGCTCAAGCGCTGTTTCCATGTTTCCCAGCTCGAAAAAGAATACGGCGTGATGCAACATTTGCTGGCCGGCAATTCTTTCGAGGGAATGTTGGGCAACAGCCAGCCCATGCAACCCGTTTTTGAATCAATTCGCAAAGTCGCCACCACCGATGCGCCGGTGCTTATTCTCGGTGAAAGTGGCACTGGAAAAGAAATGGTCGCGCGCGCGATTCATCAACAAAGTGGGCGGAAAGACGGCCCGTTTGTGGCGATCAATTGCAGCGCAATTCCTGAAACACTTTTGGAGAGCGAACTGTTCGGGCATGAAAAAGGCGCTTTTACCGGCGCTCATGCCCAGCGCAAAGGACGCATCGAAATGGCCAGCGGCGGAACTTTATTTCTGGATGAGATCGGAGAAATTCCGCAGCCTTTGCAAGTGAAGCTGCTCCGTTTTTTGCAGGAGCAAACCATCGAACGCGTCGGTGGCCGCCAGGAAATTCAAATCAATGCGCGGGTCGTGGCCGCCACCAACGCCGATTTGAAAAAAGGCATGGCCGTCGGAACGTTTCGCGAAGATTTATTTTACCGGCTGGCCGTGGTGCAAATTTTATTGCCGCCATTGCGCGACCGCGAAAGTGATATTTTAATGCTGGCCAAATTTTTCCTGCAACGATTTGCGTCTGAAGTGAAAAAATCCGCGCTGGCTTTTGATCAGGAGGCGCTGCGCGCTTTGAACAAATATTCCTGGCCGGGAAATGTCCGGGAACTGGAAAATTGTGTTCGCCGCGCCGCGATCATGGCCGATGGCAAACGCGTGACTGCGCGCGATTTGGAATTAAATTCCGGTGCGGCGGCCCATGCAACGTCTTTGAAAGACGCTCGCGAAGCCGTGGAACGGCAAATGGTCCGGCAGGCCTTGCGAAAACATGGCGGAAAAATTGCGCCGGCGGCGGTGGAACTTGGCTTGAGCCGGCCAACGCTCTACGAATTGATGGACAAACTCGGAATCGCCAGAGAATGATTTAGAATAAATCAAACTTTTCCGGCACATAGACGACATCCGCCGGCTGAAGATAAAAAGGCTTGGAGTCTTTGCCGTTCAAAATACGTTTCAAGTTCAAGATGTAAATATGAGAAACGCCATTTTCACGACGGATCACCTTCACAGCTTTTAAGTTGGCGGTCGAATAATCTACGCCGACTTCCATGACGGCTTCGAGCGCCGTGATGGGCTGGTTGGATAGAATTTTTCCCGGACGCATCACATAGCCGGTCATATAAATTGGAAACGAAGATTGCACCACGGCCACCGTGACTTCTTTGGAGGCAATCTGGGAAGCGAAAAGTTTGACAAGGTTTTGCTGCAATTGATCGGGCGTCATGCCGGCGGCTTCCACTTCGCCAACCAAGGGCAATGATATTTTTCCATCCCGTTGAATGGTCGAAGTGGAATCGAGGTCGGGCGAACTTGGAAAAGTGATTTTCAAAACATCGCCTTCGCTCAACAAAATTTTATCGGAATGATGTTGGGCGGCTGGTTGTGAAAGGTCAGGGAATCGCGACGATTCGCAACCGGCCAAAATGAAAGTCGTCAACAGCAGCGCCAAAACTTTCATCGGCAACTGCCGGAGAGTAAAACCCATTTTAATCAACGAATTTTCAAACATGATTAATTTTATGGATTTGAGGTGGATTAGTCAAAAAAAATCATCGCCCAATAAAAATAAAATCGTGCGGTTGAAACCTTGAACCAAGGAACAAGCCGCACGATTTTTGATGATTCTTAAATTATGCTTTTTTAAGTTTGCGTCCGGCAATCAACAAACTGCCAAAGCTAAGAACCAGCAAAAGTGCAGTCGCCGTGACATCGGGAACTTGAACGTGGGTCTGGGTTGTCTGATAGGTAAATGTAAGATTGTTCACCGAGAAATGACAATCGGGATCAATGCCAATGTCAAAGATACCGTCCGCATCGGCAGCATTGAGAGCTACCAAATCAGCGGCCGAAAATGTAAGCGTCCAGGTCAAAGTTTTTCCGACCTTTGAAAAGTATTCGTATGTTTTATTAGCAGTTGTTAGCAGACTGGTAACCTTGGATGCCGCAATGCCCGACGCGCTGGATTTGAAATAATCGCCCGACGCATCGTTATCCGAAAATGTTTTGACGCCGGTATTATTCAAATTAAGCAGATCGGTGTAGAGATAGCCTGTGCCGGATGAATTTGCGACGTTCAACGTTACGCTCGTGAAAGTAATGCTCGCGCTCGAAATTTGTTCGCCAGCCGCCAAATTTATTCCGCTAATGCCCCATTCATACGCATCTTGCCCGTTCAGACTTTCGTATCCCAATAAGCTGGACGGAGCGGTAATGGTAGTTGCATGGCCAATGCTTAAAGCCGAACCTAACAAACTGAATAATAGGAATTTCTTCATAAGTTTCTGGTTTTAAGCAAAAGCCATGCCGAACTAAAAAAATCCTCGAAATAAAAATGTAAGTTATTTGCGTTAAAGTTTTTATGAAACAATCAAAAAATGATTGAATAATGAAAACCTAAAAAAAGTGTAAAGCGATCCGACAACGTCCGCCTGAAAATGTGAAATTTGCAATAAACTCATAGTTTTTATTGAGCTCTGCGAAAACTGTCAGAAAAGCCGACGAATTTCTTTCGCTTGCTCATCAAAAAAAAATCTTTTTGAAGCTGTTCAAAGTTGCGCGGTTAAATTATTTTTTCCGAAATGATTGATAAAGTGCCTTACCTTGATTTGCCGGCGCAAATCCGAAGCATCCGCCAAGACCTTGATGCCGTCATTGCGCGAACGTTGGACAATTGTTCGTTTTGTCTGGGGCCGGATACTGCGCAATTCGAAAAAGATTTCGCGCGATTTTGCGGCGCGGAACATTGCCTTGGATTTAACAGCGGCACTTCCGCATTACATATTGCGATGCTATTGCTGGGGATCGGGCAGGGCGATGAGGTCATTACAACGCCATTCACATTTGTGGCGACGAGCTGGGCCATTTCTTATGCGGGCGCCAAACCCGTTTATGTGGACATTGACGATGCCACAATGAATCTTGATCCTAAACTGATCGAGCGCTCGATCACCTCCCGCACAAAAGCAATAATGCCGGTTCATCTTTACGGCCATCCCTTTGATTTGGATTCGATGCTCACGCTGTGTCGAAAACATAAATTTCCATTGGTTGAAGATGCCTGCCAGGCGCATGGCGCAAAATATAAAGGGAAAAAAGTGGGCGCCTTTGGCGAACTATCCGGCTTCAGCTTTTATCCCGGAAAAAATTTAGGCGCCTGCGGCGAGGGCGGCGCGCTCGTGACCAATAATCCAGCGTTCGCTGCGCGCGCCCGCTCGCTGCGCGAACATGGTTCCACCGTTCGCTATTTTCATGATGAAGTCGGTTTTAATTATCGCATGGAAGGAATTCAAGGCGCGGTATTGGGCGTTAAGTTAAAACACTTGGAAAACTGGACGAACGAACGCCGCCGCGTCGCGCATCGCTATCATGAATTACTTAAAGATATGCCATTGCAATTGCCGCTGGAAGCCGGTTACGCTGAAAGCGCATGGCATCTTTATGTCGTGCGTCATCCGCGCCGGGACGAACTAAAAAAATATCTCGATGATAATGGTGTCGGATGTGCGCTTCACTATCCATTGCCATTGCATCTGCAAAAATGCTATGCGGATTTGGGATATAAGCGAGGCGATTTTCCCGTTGCTGAAAAAGCGGCGCGCGAATGTTTAAGTTTGCCGATTTATCCCGAACTCACTGACATGCAGATCAAACGTGTTGTCGAAGTCATCAAAAATTTCTTTCGGACGTAAACTTCCGCCGCCGGAAATTTTCACTCTAAATACATCATTGGACGGCTAGTTTTGAGTCTTCCAGCATTACAAAGATATGTTCTCTTTCGAGACAGTGGTGTCTTAAAGCGTTTCACTAAAACCGGGCATTTTGGTGACTGAAATTTTTATTTTAGATTATTTTTCTGTTTCAGCGCATGGAACAATCAGCTTAAAAAGATGTTAAATCATTAGGTTTTTGATGGTTATTTTCAATTGTCCGTCTTCTAAAGTCATTCTTTGAAGCTGGTCTCGCCAGCTTTGCATCCCCAAAAATTAATCTTGGCAGCCATTATGCATAGCAGGCATATTAATGCGCTGGGTAAATCAATTTAGGGCTGTAACGCGCACCGCTTTTTTCCGATTGGGAATAGGCGGTGTTTTAGCGTTTTGGCATCTCACGGTCATGGGATCGCAGAGCGTGACATTGACATGGAATCCGAGCGTGGATCCGAATGTGGCGGGCTATAAAATTTACTTTGGAGTAGCGAGCCATACTTACTCCAATTCAATTGTCGTCGGCAATGTAACAAATTCGACCGTGACCGGCCTGGCTGACAATACTACTTATTATTTTGCCGCGACAACTTACAACAGTTCCGGAACGGAAAGTGTTTTTTCAAACGAAGCTATTTATGATACTGAAGGAACGCCTTCCAGTCCCACAAACATTGTTTCAAACACAAATGCGCCACCGGCAACGAATCAGCCGCCTGTAACTACACCGTCTGTAACGACCAACAAGCCCCCGACCTTAAACAAGCTTAAAAAGCTTAAGATCAATGAAAATTCAAGTTTGCAGGCAGTTGCGCTTGCCGGCATCAGTTCGGGGGCCACTACCGAAAATCAGACTTTGACCGTCCGCGCTATTTCCAGCAATCCGGCTTTGATTCCAAACCCCCCTGTTAGTTATGTCAGTCCCAATGCTGCTGGAACATTGACCTTTGCTCCTGCCGCCAATGCCAGCGGAAAAGCCACGATTACGGTCACGGTCAATGATGGGCAGTCACAAAATAATACCGTCAGTCAAACTTTCATTGTCACCGTGAAACTATTTAATCACAAACCAACCATTAATCGTGTCGGGAAGCTGACAATCGCCGAGAACGCTGGAAGACAAGTCGTGAATTTAAGCGGCATAACTTCCGGAGCGGCAAATGAAATCCAGCCGTTAACTGTCACAGCGGTTTCCAGCAAACCGGGTTTAATTCCTAATCCAGTAATTAATTATTCAAGCCCAAATTCAACCGGCACCTTGACTTTTGCGCCAGTTGCCAATGCGATTGGCACAGCGAAAATCACCATTACGGTCAATGATGGGCAAACGAAAAACCCGACGGCGAAATGCACTTTCACTGTTTCAGTCACTGCTGTAAATCAGGCGCCGACTTTGAATCCGATTACCGATCTAACCATCAATAAAAATGCCGGGAACCAAAGCGTTGATTTAAGCGGTATCACGTCGGGCGCAGCCAACGAAAAACAGAAACTTAAAGTAACAGCTATTTCAGCTAATCCAGCTTTAATTCCCGATCCAACGATTAGTTACAAAAGCCCAAATTCAACGGGAACTTTAACCTTCGCGCCAGTGACCAACGCGGTTGGAACGACTTCGATTACAGTTACTGTCAACGACGGAGGTAAAAATAATAATACTATTGCGCGGACGTTTAATGTCACCATTGTCAATCCGGCTTCAAGTAACCTAGTTACTTCAATTCAGCCGGCGGCGGCTGTAAATCAAGAAACCGGCGCGCAAATTATGATTGTTAAAGCGCCGGCAATTTTGAAATCGAATACTTTTACCTATACGAACACCATTATTTTAACCGGCCAGCCGGCCAGTGTTCCAGATGACGAACCTGCTGCATCGGCGGTTTTAGGAACGCCTAACTATTTGAATGGTCAGTTCACTTTGACAGTTACCGGAACAGCCGGGTCAAACTATGCAGTGCAAGCTTCCTCGAACATGCAAGATTGGGTTTCCATTGAAACGAACGCTTCCCCGTTTATTTTTGTGGACGTGAATGCCGCCCAATTCAACCAACGATTTTATCGCGCGGTTTATCTTCCGCCCGTATTGCAATAACAAATTCAAACGGTTGCCGCGTTCATTTTTTCTTCGCCCGAATAATTTCGATCTCCTGCACGCGCGTCTGGCATTTTTACGGCAAGCTGCCTAAAATATCCGCGCATAAATGAGCAAACACTTTGAACGACTTTGGCCGGAAACTTTTCGCCACGCCAAAACGCATTCGCCATTTTATCGCGAATTATTTTGCAATCTAACTGTCGCGCCGCCGTTTGAGGAAATTCCGACCGTGGATAAAACCATAGTGTCCGCTCGCAATCTGGACTTCCTTTGTGTTCCGCGCGAGAGCGTCCTTGAAATTGTCACGACGAGCGGCACAACCGGCGATCCTCTCTTGTGGATGCTGACAAAATCAGACCTGCAACGCCTGGCGACGAATGAAAAATTATCCTTTGAATGCGCCGGACTGACTTCGCGCGACACCGTTTTGGTGGCGGTCGCGCTGGACCGTTGTTTCATTGCGGGATTGGCTTATTCGACCGGCCTGCGCGAATTGGGCTGCGCCGTCGTTCGCGTCGGGCCGTCGTCATCACTGTTGATTTTGGAAATGATCGCGCGCGTCCAGCCGACGGCGATTGTCGCCGTGCCGTCATTTTTGCGGGTCATCGCGGACAAGGCGCGCGAGACAAAATTTGATTTGCAAAATTCGTCCGTCAAAAAACTCATTTGCATCGGCGAACCTGTGCGCGAGCGGACGCTGGCGCTGAACACGGTTGGCCGCATTATCGAAACGGCGTGGAACGCGAAAGTTTTTTCGACTTACGGCGTGACGGAACTGGCAAATTCGCTTTGCGAATGCGAGGCTGGCGCGGGCGGCCATTTGCACGACGAACAATTGCATCTCGAAATTTTGGACGACGCGGGCGAACCTTTGCACGAAGGTGAGATTGGCGAAATTGTCGCGACGACTTTTGGCGTGGAAGGAATGCCGTTGATCCGTTATCGCACCGGCGATTGCGCGGCGATGTTTTTTGGGACGTGTCGTTGTGGACGAAAAACGCCGAGGCTCGGCCCCATCATCGGACGCAAACAGCAAAAGTTAAAAATCAAAGGCGCGTCCGTTTTTCCATCCGCGTTGCAAAACATTTTGGACGAAGCGAACGGCGTGGACGCCTACGCCATTGTTGCCACTTCCGAAAATGAATTGTGCGATGAAGTTGAAATTTTTTATCACGGCGCCGCGCAGCCAAAAATGTTGCGGGAAACATTTCAAGCGCGCGCAAAAATCACGCCGCAAATCCGCCGCGCGTCGGCGGAAGAAATTGAAAAGTTGCAAATGCCGCCGCACGCGCGCAAACGCCAGACGTTCGTGGATCGCCGGAAAAAATCATGAACGCCTGCGTCGTCATTCCCGTGTTCAACCATGCGGCCACGGTTGCCGAAGTGGTTCGCGCCGCGCAATTTTTTCTACCCGTCATTGTCGTGGACGACGGCTCGACGGATCATCCGCAGTTGCCTGAAAATATTTCCGTGGTGCGGCTCAAAAAAAATTCCGGCAAAGGCGCGGCTTTGCGCGCGGGCTTTCAGCGCGCGACGGAGCTTGGTTTCACGCACGCGATCACTCTGGACGCGGACGGCCAGCATTTTGCCGGGGACATTCCAAAATTTCTTGCCGTGGCGCAATCGCAACCCGGCGCGCTCGCCGTCGGTGTGCGCGATTTTTTTGCCGCCGGCTGTCCGACGCATCGCCGCCGTTCAAACGCCGTTTCCACTTTTTGGTTTCGCGTGGAAACCGGCGTGCGCCTCGGCGACACGCAATGCGGTTTCCGTTGTTATCCGCTCACGCTGGCGCAGCGGCTCAAAACACGTTCCGGCCGTTACGCCTTTGAACTGGAATTTTTAGTGCGCGCGTCATGGGTCGGAACACCGATCGTGGCCGTGCCGGTAAAATGTGTTTATGCGCCAGAACAAATCCGCCAGTCGCATTTTCGCCCGCTGCGCGATTTGGCGCACATCACGTTCATGAACATCGGGCTGGTGTTGCAATCCTGGTTCGTGCCGCGAACACTGCGGGTGGCGTGGTCGTTCGGAGAAAAAAAATCGCCGCGCAAAATCATCCGCGAATTTTTTGCCGATCATGCGCATGAGCCGTGGCGAATGGCTCTGGCGGTCGGATTGGGATTATTTTTCAGCCTCGCGCCCATCTGGGGTTTTCAAATGTTGGCAACGGCGGTGTGCGCGCATTGGTTGCGATTGAACAAGGCGATTGCCTTGCTCGCGAGCAATCTTTCCATTCCGCCGCTGATTCCATTCATTATTTCTGGCGCACTGATGCTGGGACATTGGATGTTCACGCGACAGATGCTTGAGTTTTCTCCGCGACAAATCACGGCGGCGCGACTTGCGGAATATTTTTGGCAATGGGTTGCGGGCAGCGTGGCGCTCGCGATTATGGTCGCGATGCTGGGAATAATCCTCACTTACGCGATTGCGCGGCTGGTTCGCAAAAATGAAACCTGATTTCTACACGCGCCTGCATCTCTGGTTGTGGTCGCACCGGCGAGTGGCGCTCGGACTCACGCTGCTCATCGCGGCGCTGGCTATCGTCGTTTCATCGCGGGTTCATCTGGAGGAAGATATTCTGGCGATATTGCCGGACCACGACAAAATCGTGGACGAATATCGCTACACACTCCGCAAATTTCGCCAGATTGACCGCGTTTATATTGATGTCGGCGTGAATCAAGCCAATCCCGAAAAACTCGCGGCGGCGGCGGACGAAGTTTTTTCCCACCTTTCCGCCAGCACAAATTACGCGCGCATTTTGTATCGCGTCGAACTCGGCAGACAACAAAAAGTCATTCATTTTTTGACCGGCGCGTTGCCCAATCTTTTTACCGACGACGACGCAAAAGTTTTGGAAACGAAAATTCAGCCGGCGGCCGTTCGAGATTATTTGACTTCCATGCGCCGCAAACTTGCCGGGCCCGAAGGAATGGTTTTGAAAGACATCGTGGCCGCCGACCCCATCAGCATGACCGCGCTCGTTGCAAATAAAGTTTTGCCGTTGCAAACCGGTTTCAGCGATACGCAAATCATTGATGGCCGCATCACGAGCAACGATGGCCGGCATATTTTGCTGATGGCCGAACCCAAATTTCCTTCGAGCGACGCGCGGGACAGCGTCGCGCTCGTCGCGGATTTGTTGCAAATGCGGGACGCGGTGCAGAAACAATTTCCCGGCGTCCACGTCGCCATCACTGGCGGACATCGAATGGCCGTGGATAATTCCACGCTGATTAAATCCGACGCGAAACGCTGCATGATTATCGGCATGGCGGCGATGTTACTGCTGTGCATCACGGCTTATCGGCGAAAATGGCTGGCCGTCATCACCTTTTTGCCGTCGCTTTTCGGCACGCTCGTCGCGGGCGCGATTTTAGTTTTGTGCGACAATCACGTTTCGGCCATCGCCATCGGTTTTGCGACGATTGCCATCGGCATCACCGTGGATTACGGGATTTACGTCGTCTATCACATTGACAACGGCGTTGGCATCGACCGCCAATCCGCCGGGCGCATCGTCAGCCGATTGGTGATTCCCACGATCACCGGCGCGCTGACCATCATCGGCGCTTTCATCGTGCTCTCGCGTTCGCAGATGCACGGCTATCAGCAACTCGGCATTTTCGGCGCGGTCGGCGTTTTATTTTCAGCGGCGTTTGCGCTGCTGATTTTGCCGTTGCTCGTTCCACTGGCGAAAGAAAAAAATCTCCCGCCGTTGCGCTTCACCGATTGGATGGAAAAATTTCACACATGGCAAAAACGCTGGCGTCCGCTGCTTTTGCTGGGCATCGTCGTTTTGACAATGGTAACGGCGTTTGGTTTGAAACGATTACATTTTGACGGCGACATCGCGAAGCTCAACGGCGTCACGGAATCCACCCGCCACGACGAGGCGCTCATCCGCAAAACCTGGGGCAACATGCTCGCAATGACTTTGGTGGTGGCTCGCGGTGCGACGCCCGAAGACGCGCTGGCGCAAAACGATCACGTCGCGAAAGTCCTGGCTCAACAAACCAACTTCGTCAGCGTTTCTTCGCTCGCCGCCGTTTGTCCGTCACTCGCCACGCAGGAAACGAATATTCAACGCTGGCAAAATTTTTGGTCGCCGGCGCGAAAAAATTCTCTGCGCCAGACTTTGCGACAAGTCGGCGGCGAATTGGGTTTTCGTCCCGACGCCTTTGACCCGTTTTGGAAATGCGTCGAAGACAAACCGCCGCTGCTCACGCTGGCAATGTTTCGCGGCACGCCGCTGGAACAGGTTTTGAACGAACGCGTGGCGTTTGGAAACGGCACAAATGACACCGCCGTCAGCACGCTCGTCAAATTGAAAGACCGCGCGCAGGTCGAAAAATTGCGTGCCGCGCTGCCGGGAATCATCGTCCTCGATCAAAAAGATTTTGCCAATCACATCGCCAGCCTCGCCAAAAGCGGCATGGGCTATTTCGTTTTGTGGACCGTGATCGTCGTCGGCGCAATCGTTTATTTTGCGCTCGCTTCGATTGAAATTGTTTTCGCGACTTTGTTGCCGCTTGCGTTCGGTTTATTTTGGACGCTCGGCTTGATGGGACTTTTAGGTTTGCCGATCAACGTGATGAATTGTGTCTTCGTCGTTTTTGTCATCGGCATGGGCGAAGATTACAGCGTTTTTTTGGCGACCAGCAAACTCGATGTCTGGCGCGGCCATCCGCCGCGCATCGCGCCCACGAGCGCCTCGGTGATGATTTCTGCGCTGACGACCCTCTTTGGATTCGCCGTGCTGGTTATCGCCAAACATCCCGTGCTGTTTTCCATGGGCACAACCGTTTTGCTCGGCATGGGCTGCGCGTTTATTGCAACGCTCGTGTTGACGCCCGCGTGCATGGATTTGTTGCTGTTCAAAAATCCGCCGCGCGGCGCGCCGCGCTGGTGGCATCCGCTTGGCACACTTTGGGTTCTCGTTCATCTCGGCGGCAGCCAGATTTTTCTTTATTACATCTTGCGGCCAATTTTGAAAATAATTTCTCCGCGCACGGCGGACGACAAATTGCGCCGGGCAACCCGCTGGCTGGCACGCGGCCTCGTCAAAAGAATGCCGTTTGGCAAACTGGAATTTCAAAACATCACGCCCGAAACTTTTTCGCCACCGTGCATCGTTATCAGCAACCATCAATCCGCCGTGGACGTGATGCTCATCGTCAGCCTGCCCGCCGACGTGCGGCAGACGGCGAAGAAACGCGTGTTCGACGAACCGATGCTCGGCGTCGGCTGCAAATTGCTCGGTCACGTCATGGTCGAGCCGAATGATCCAGAACTCACGATGCGCCGCTGCCGAGAAAAACTGGCCGAGGGCGCGTCCGTGCATTTTTATCCCGAAGGCACGCGCTCGCCCGACGGATTTTTGCAACGCTTTCATCGCGGCGCGTTTGAACTGGCGATTGAATTGAACCAGGAAATTTTGCCGGTCATTTTGTGCGACACAAACACCGCCATGCCGCGCGACGCCTATTGGTTCGAGCCGTATCATGCGACCGTCCGCGCGTGGCCGCGCATCACGCCGCAGAATTTTGATTATTCGCTCGGCACTGCGGCGTTGATGCGCCATTGCGAAACCATCGTGCGCGCGGCATTGCAAAAACAATTGGATGAACTCAACACGCCGCGTGTCGTGCGCCGCAAAGTGCGCCGCCTTTATCGCTATCAGGGAAAATTCGTGGAGCAATTCGTCCATTGGAAAATGAAAATGGACCCGATGTTCGGCGCGCTCGATGCCGTAGTGCCGCGCAGCGGATTCATCCTTGATCTCGGCTGTGGTTATGGCATTGCGACAAATTGGCTGGCACAATTCACCGACGAACGAACTTTTCTCGGTCTGGATTACGATGAAAATAAAATTCGCGTCGCCCAACGCACCGCGCCGGAATCGCCGCAGATTAAATTTGAAACCGGCGACATTCTTGATTGCGACTATCCGCCGTGCGACACGATTCTGCTGCTCGACGTTTTGCATTATTGGACGCCGGAAAAACAGCAGGCGATTTTGAACAAGGCGCGGCAAGCGTTGCGTCCCGGCGGACGATTGATTTTGCGCGACGCCGCGCGCGGAGAAAATTCCGCGCATCGTCGCGTAACTTTCTGGGAAAAAATTGCGACGCGCCTCGGCCACAATAAAACGATGGAAGGTTTGCATTTTCAAAGTCGGGCGGAATTGGAAGTCGCGTTAAAAAAAGCCGGTTTTCCGCGCATGGAAATCCAACCCGGCGCGGGGCGCGATTCAAATTTTTTGCTGATTGCGATTGCGTAAAAGATTGCGACAATTCTTATGTTTTTACCTGAATCCAAATTCGAGGCTTCACTAAAAAACTTTACAAATTCACCGTTATCTGCAACGTTTCAGACGTGATTGAAAGCAGTTTGAGAGTTCAATCGGAGCCGCCGGTTCCGGTCATCCGGCTTCAAAAGGAGTTCGTCCGCGATTTGGAAACTGCCATCCTGCGGTCGCAGGGATTTCTTTTGGGCGAACAAAAACCTGAAGGCTACTGGGTCGGCGAATTGATCGTGGATTCCACGCTCGTTTCCGACACGGTGGCTTACTATCATTGGAACGGAAAAGTTGACCCGGAATGGCAGCGCAAAGCGGTCAACCACATTTTCTCCATGCAACTGGCCGACGGCGGCTGGAACATTTATCACGGTGGGCCGTCGGAAGTGAACGCCACGATCAAGGCGTATCTGGCGCTCAAACTGGCCGGCGTGCCAGTGACCGACCCGCGAATGTTGCAGGCGCGGGAAGTCGCCCTGCATCTCGGCGGCGTGCCGCGCATGAACACCTTTTCAAAATTGTATCTGGCGCTGCTCGGGCTTTTTCCGTGGCAATATGTGCCGACGATTCCGTGCGAAGTGCTCCTCATCGGCAAATGGTTTCATGTGAATTTTTGGGACATGAGCAATTGGTCGCGCGGCATGATCGTGCCGCTTTCCATCATCAACCATTTCAAGCCGACGCGCCGGCCAAAAAATAATGTCAATCTCGACGAGCTTTATCCCCACGGCTGCCACGCGCGCGATTTGTCGCCCGCACGCGATCCGCAACGCTTCACGCTGCGGAATTTTTTCCTCTGGCTCGACCGGCTGCACAAATTTGCCGAACGTTTTGCGCGGCGCGGCGTCCATCCCTTTCGCCGGCGCGCGTTGAAAAAAGCCGAGCAATGGATGTTGGAACGCTTTGAAGGCGCGGACGGACTTGCCGCCATTTTTCCGGCGATGCTCAATTCACTGATTGCGCTTAAGGCGCTGGGTTATCCCGACGACCATCCGCAAGTCGTCCGCGCCGCGCACGAATTAAAAAAACTGGAGCACGAAACCGAGGATAGCGTGCGCATCGAACCCTGCTTCTCGCCGGTTTGGGACACGGCCATCGTTTTGATTTGCCTGCATGAATCCGGCATTTCTGAAAATCATCCGATGATGAAAAAGGCCGCCGAATGGCTGATGGAAAAAGAAATTCGTTTTCGCGGCGACTGGCAATATAAAAATCCCGCCAAAGTCGAACCGAGCGGCTGGGCTTTTGAATACAATAACAAATGGAATCCCGACGTGGACGACGCCGCGATGGTGTTGCTCGCCTTGCGGAAAATTCCCACGGACCATCCGCAAAAACGCGACGCATGTTTTGAGCGCGGCTTGAAATGGATGTTGACCTTCCAATGCAAAGACGGCGGCTGGGCGTCGTTCGACAAGAATTGCACCAAAAATATTCTGGAAAAAGTTCCCTTCGCCGACCACAACGCCATGATTGATCCCGAATGCGCGGACATCACCGCCCGCATCCTGGAATTGCTCGGCCACGAAAATTTCGACGTCAAAAACCGACAGGTCAAAGACGCGCTGCAATTCATCCGCCAGACGCAGGAAGAAGACGGCTCGTGGTATGGACGCTGGGGCGTCAATTATATTTACGGAACCTGGCAGGTTTTGCGCGGCCTGCGCGCGATGAACATCAATATGAACCAGCCGTGGCTTTTGAAAGCGCGCGCCTGGCTCGAAAGTGTCCAGCACGAGGACGGCGGCTGGGGCGAACGCTGCAACACTTACGACGACCCGGTTTTCAAAGGCTGCGGGCCGAGCACTGCTTCCCAAACCGCGTGGGCCGTCATGGGCTTGTGCGCCTTCGACGACCCGGAAAATCCCGCGCTCAAACGCGGCCTCCGCTATTTGTGCCGCACGCAAAATCCCGACGGCTCGTGGGACGAGGACGAAATCACCGGCACCGGTTTCCCAAAAGTTTTTTATCTGAAATACGACATGTATCGCAACGCCTGGCCGCTGCTCGCGCTGGCAACTTACAAAAAATTATTGCCGCCCAATTTTGAGCACGACGGAAAATTGAATGGCGGGATGAAGTTTGAAACCGTGATGCAAGACATTTTGCGCTAAAATCTCATGGGCTGGCCTTATCGAAAACTGGTTCGCCCCATTCTTTTCGCGCGCGACGCGGAACGCGCGCACGATTTTGCGCTGAAAATTCTTGGCCGCGCCAGTCGCGGCAAATTTCCCTGCAATGCCATCGGCCACATATTTTCCGCGCCGGAATTGCCCGTTGAACTTTTTGGTCTGAAATTTCCCAATCCAATCGGCCTCGCCGCCGGTTTGGATAAATTTGCCGCCGCCGTTCCGGTTTGGGAAAAATTAGGTTTTGGTTTTTGCGAACTTGGCGGCGTGACCTGCCACGCGCAGCCGGGAAATCCGCAGCCGCGAATGTTTCGCGCCGTCGCCGACGAAGCGATCGTCAATCGCATGGGCTTCAACAATCCTGGCGCGGAAATTTTTGCGCAAAAACTTGCCGGATGGAAAAACACGGCTCGTTGGCCGAAGCATCCCGTCGGCATCAATTTGGGAAAATCCAAAATCACGCCGTTGCCAAAGGCCGCTGAAGATTATGCCAATTCCTTTCGCATTTTGCGCGAGCTTGCCGATTTTTTTGTCGTCAATGTCAGTTCGCCGAACACGCCAAATTTGCGCCGGCTTCAGGATAAATCCGCCCTCGACGAAATTCTTGCGGCGATCCAGCAAAATCAAAGCGCCAATTTTTCAAAACCAATTTTGATCAAAATCGCGCCCGACCTTTCGTTTGAAGCGCTCGACGAAATTTTGGAATTGGCAAGCTTGCGAAACATTTCTGGAATCGTCGCGACAAACACAACTCTCGCGCGCCCACAAACGAGCAATTCAAATTCGCAAAAAATTTATTCTGAAAGCGGCGGTTTGAGCGGAAAACCTTTGCGCGAACGCAGCACGGAGATTATTCGCCACCTTTTCAAGCAAACGCGCGGCCAATTGCCCGTCATCGGCGTGGGCGGAATTTTCAACGCGGATGACGCCTGGGAAAAAATCACGGCGGGCGCGAGTTTGATTCAAATTTATACCGGCTTGATTTACGAAGGGCCGGGCCTGCCCAAAAAAATCGCGGGCGGCCTGATTGAAAAATTAGAAAAATCCGGCATGAAAAATTTGCAAGCAGCCGTCGGTTCAAGTTAGATAAGGCCATGAACTGTTTGCCGTCCGACTCTCGTTACCAAGACATGCGCTACAATCGTTGCGGCCGCAGCGGTTTGAAACTACCGGCGATTTCGCTCGGCCTCTGGCACAATTTCGGTGGCGTGGACGTTTTTGAAAATGGCCGCGCGATGATTCATCGCGCGTTTGATCTGGGCATCACGCATTTTGATCTGGCGAATAATTACGGGCCGCCGCCCGGTTCCGCCGAGGAAAATTTTGGCCGCATCTTTCGCGACGATTTGAAATCTTATCGCGACGAACTCGTTATTTCTTCAAAAGCCGGTTATTTGATGTGGCCGGGACCTTACGGCGAATGGGGTTCGCGCAAATATCTCGTCGCCAGTTTGGACCAAAGTCTCAAGCGCCTCGGTTTGGATTATGTGGACATTTTTTATTCGCACCGTCCCGATCCGGAAACGCCGCTGGAAGAAACGATGGGCGCGCTGGATTTTATTGTGCGCAGCGGGCGCGCGCTTTACGCGGGCATTTCCAATTATCCCGCCGAACAAACTCAAAAGGCCGCGCAAATCCTGCGCGCGCTCGGCACGCCCTGCCTGATTCATCAGCCGTCTTACAGCATGTTCAATCGCTGGATCGAAGACGGTCTGCTCGACACGCTTGCGCAGGAAGGCATCGGCTGCATCGCATTCTCGCCGCTCGCGCAGGGAGTGCTCACGGATAAATATCTTCGCGGCATTCCCGAAGGCTCGCGCGCGGCCAAGCCGCACGGATTTTTGAAACCCAATCAAGTGACTGCGGAAAAAATTTCAAAAGTCAAGCGGCTGGACAAACTGGCCAAGGCGCGCGGACAAACGCTCGCGCAAATGGCCATCGCCTGGGTGTTGCGCCATCCGGGAATGACTTCCGCGCTGATCGGCACCAGCAAAATTGCGCAAATCGAAGATGCCGTTCATGCGTTGAAAAACCTGAAATTTTCCGGGACTGAACTGCAAAAAATCGAGGCGGTTTTGAAAAGTTAAACCCATTTTATCATGCGATTTGCTTTCACCAAATATCAGGCGCTCGGAAATGATTACATCGTTTTTGATCCGAAAAACTGGCCCTTGGCGCCGACGCCGGAACAAATCAAAATAATTTGCCACCGCAATTTCGGCATCGGCTCGGACGGGATTTTGTTGGGGCCGCTGCCTTCAAAAAAAGCGAAATTCGCGCTGCGGATTTTTAATCCCGACGGCAGCGAAGCGGAAAAAAGCGGCAACGGCCTGCGGATTTTTTCACGTTATTTGTGGGATAAAAAACTGGTTGGCCACGAGGAATTTTCCGTCGAGACGCGCGGCGGCCTGGTCGCGGCGACTATTTTGGAACGCGGAAAAATTGTGCGCGTGGACATGGGCAAGGTCAGTTTTTGGAGCCATGAAATTCCCGTGGCCGGGCCGCGCCGCGAAGTCATCAACGAACCGATTCATTTGCGCGGCGAACGATTTAATTTTTGCGCGGCGACCGTGGGAAATCCGCACTGCGTTTTGCCGCTGCCCCGGATCAGCGCTGATCTGGCGAGGCAAATCGGGCCGTTGCTGGAAACGCACGCGCGTTTTCCGAATCGCACAAATGTGCAATTGATGAAAGTGCTCGACCGAAAAAATATCCAGATCGAAATTTGGGAACGCGGTGCGGGTTACACGCTGGCGAGCGGCAGCAGCAGCAGCGCGGCGGCGGCGGTGGCGCACAAACTTGGCCTGTGTGACCGCGAGATTACCGTCCACATGCCGGGCGGAAAAATTGAGATTGAAATCGGCGATGGATTTTCAATTCGCATGACCGGCGGTGTAACCAAAGTATTTGAGGGAGTTCTGACCCAGGAAATGTTTGCCCGGTAATTATTGTTTATCCAGGCGGAACATCAAAACGTCGTGGCCGGGAATTTTCGCGCGCAGAATTTTGCTGGTGTCACCGGCATTTTGCTTCCACCAAAGATTGCGCAGCGAATAAGTCGTGGTGTCAAAATGCGCGTCGCGTTTTGAAAAAGTGTCGGCGACTTTTTCATTTTTCCAGTCGAATGAAATTTGTTTTGATTCCGTGCCGCGATTCAAAACGCACATCGCCCAACTGTCATTGCTCAACGGTTTGAACCAGATTTCCACGTTGTCGTTGGTGGAATAGGCAAAACCTTCGACGCCAAGTTTGTCTTGATTCACGGCGATGACTTCTTTGTTCGCCAGAATCGCCAGAGTTTGCGGCGACATCTTCCGCAAATCATTTCCCGAAATCAGTGGCGCGGCCAACATGCACCACATCGAAAAATGCGCGCGATCTTCGCTGACGCTCATGCCGTTGCCGACTTCGAGCATATCGGGATCGTTCCAATGTCCCGGCCCGGCGTATTCGCGCAGCGGCTTTTGCGCGTCGAGAATTTGCAACACGCCCCATTGGTGCCACGTTTTGTGATCTACGTCGCAATCGAAGCATGGCGTGATGTCCGTCGTGGTGCGCCAGGAATTGCCAACGTCCGCCGCCCACAACCACGGTTTGTTTTGTCCCCATTCGCAAATGCTGAAAACGATCGGACGCCCGGCGGCGTGCAGCGCGTCGCGCATCGTCGTGTAAGCGCCTTTGGCGTTCAAATCTTCGCAGCCGCACCAATCGTATTTCAGATAATCCACGCCCCACTGCGCGTAAGTTTGCGCGTCCTGATATTCGTGGCCGCGACTTGCCGGATAACCGCCGCACGTTTTTGCGCCGGCGTCCGAATAAATCCCAAATTTCAAACCTTTGGAATGGATATAATCCGCGAGCGCTTTCATGCCAGAGGGAAATTTCTGCGGGTTCGGATGAATGAATCCCTGTGCATCGCGTTCGCCCTGCCAGCAATCGTCAATGTTGATATATTGATATCCGGCGTCTTTCATGCCGTTGGTCGCCATCGCGTCGGCCATTTGCCGCACGATGTCCTCATTGACATCGCACTGAAATTTATTCCAACTGTTCCAGCCCATTTGCGGCGTCAGGTCGAGATTGGGAAACTTCTGGGCAAACGCGGAAACGCAAACTGCACAGATGAGTAATAACAGGATTTTTTTCATAAATAGATTTCGTGGTTCAAGATAATTTTTTAGTGGCAGAAATAAAGTCCAATCGGCAAAGCGTTTCCAGGCACGCGCGCGACGCGTGATATGGTCCTTTCCATTCGCTGACTTTGGGCAAAGTTGCATCCACGTTGCCTTCGGGCGTGATGCGCCAGAACCATTCGCCGTGAACGCGGTCAACGAGATTTTTCTCTATAAAATCCCAGACACGCTGGGCCGCAGAAAAAAATTTCACGTCGCCGGAAAGTTGAAATGCGTTCAAAAACCCAACGACGGCTTCGGCCTGCGGCCAGCATTCTTTTCCGCGATCAATAATTTTTCCATTTTTGCCTTCGTAACACAGCGCGCCATTTTCCAATCCTTCGCTCAAAACCGCTTCGGCCATCGGCAACGCGACGGCGCGCACATTTTTCAACAGCGCAGCGTCTTCGAGAACTTCCGCCGCTTCGCAGAGCAGCCAGCTTCCCTCGATGTCGTGGCCGAAAGTGTAAGTGTCCGAGCGCACGCGCCATTGCTCGTCGAAAAAATGATTGAAATGCCGCGTGCGCGCGTCGAGAATTTTGGTCTCAAAAAGTTCGAGGAGTTCGCGCAGGCGTTCCGCGACGCGCGGATTTTTCCAGACGCGATAAAGATTCGTGTAGGCTTCCAGAACGTGAAGATGATTGTTCATGGATTTCTTCTCGTTCATGTCCTTCTCGCTCAAGCGCGCGTCCGGCCCGGCTTCCGACCAGTCGCGATTGCAAACTTCGACGTAACCGCCGAACTTCGCGTCGTGCGCGTGGCGCTCGACCAATTCAAACAATTCCTTCGCGCGATCCAGCGATGAAGCTTCACCAAAGGCGCGATGAAATTCCGCCAGCGCGTAAATATAAAACGCCTGGCCGTAGATTTTTTTTGAATCGTCAATGACGTTGCCGGAATCGTCAAGCCGCCAGAACGCGCCGCCGTTTTTTTCATCCCAAAAGCGGCTCATCACAAATTCAAACGCGCGTTCAGCCATCTGGCGATAAATCGGTTCGGGCTTCGCTTGATGAACGGCGGAAAACGCCCAAAGAATCCGGCTGTTGACGATGAGACCTTTTGGTTGCGAACGGTCGGGTTTCAAATCGTTGGAAAGCCAACCCATCCAGCCGCCGTTTTTTTGATCGAGCGCCGGGCCGCACCAAAACGGCAGAATGTGGCCGTATAAATTTTCGCTGACGCGCGCGGAAAAACTTTTCAGTTCAGCGGAATTCATTGCGTGCTATTTCGCCGTTTCCGCCGCGTGGGAAATTTCAACCCGGCTGATTTGCGTTTCGCCGCCGAGCGCAATCTTCAAAAATTTTCCGCCGCCGATTTTTTCCGCGTGATACAAAACCGGCTTCCAATAGCCGTAATCGCCCGCGCCGGCAAAATACATTTCGCTTTGCACGGCGACTTCGCGAAAAGTTTTGCCGTCGTCGGAAATGGAAAATTTCGGCGCGCTCACATCGTTCGGAAAAAAGGCAAATACACGGAAACTATCAATGGCCGTCGGCAATTGATAAACCAATTCATCTCCGGCAATTCCGGCGGCGCGATAGGTATCTTCCTTCGCTTTGCGGCAATCGCGGTCGGCGATTTTCCAATCGCCTTGTTTGGAATCAATTTTGGAAAAATCATTGAGTTCGTCCACGAGCGTGTCGTTTTTTACATTGACCGGCCAGACCACGTTCGACGGTTTTGAAATGCCGGATTCATTTTTGGCGCGCACGCGATAAAACCATCTTCCTGCCGGAACGGTTTCGTCAGCGAACAGCGGGCGATATTGAAAGGCGGCTTCGTCCACGTTCGCCGCGATGATTTGCCAGTCGCCGTTGCGTTTGGCCGAGCGTTCGACCTGATAGCCGCTCGCGCCGACGGAACCTTGCCATGAAATCGCGCTCGCGTCGGAAATCGGAAGCAGCTTCGGCGCGTCGGGAATTGGAATTGCCGGAACGGGCAAACCGCGAATGGCAAAAGCGTCCGCGCGCGTGATGGCCATGAGATTTTTTTCGTCATACGAATCGCCGATGGGCGAGGCCGGCCAGTGAAACGCTTTGTATAAACCCGCGCCGTCCGGTTCGCTGTGCCAGTAAAAGCCGCCGTCGCGGTCGCGGAAACGCAAACTCCACAGCAGACCGCCCGACGCGCTACTGTCTTGAATCGCTTTCATGGCGTCGGCCATTTGCGGCGTGCCGACAAATCCAAATTCACCGACGATGTAGGCTTTTTTGCCCTTCGCTTTTTCTGCGTTGTCGCGGATGAGTTCGGCGAAGGTTCTTCTCATGCGCAGGCTCGGATAATGATGCGTCGTGACGATGTCCACGTTGGTCATGGCGAGAACTTCGGGACGAATGCCGATGTCCCAGCCGTCCATCACGAGATGATTCGTGTCGAGGCTTTTGATGCAACGGGAAATTTCGCGCGTCCATGAAGCGGGCGACGCGAGTTCGTTGCCGGTTTCCCAACAGAGAACCGCCTTGTCATCGCAATAACGCACGCCGGTCAACGTATTGGTGCGCGTGAGAACGAATTGGATTGTCTTTTCAAAATCGGCGATGAGTTGCGGATCGGTCCAGAAATTATCCTTGGTTTTGCCGCGCCACGCTGCGTATTCGCCGCGACCGCCCATCCAAATCCAATTGTTGACGAGCGGAATGATGAGGCGGATGTGTTGTTCGTTGGCGACTTGGAGCGCGAGGTCGAGCGTGCGAAAAGCTTGTTCATTAAATTTGCCGGGGCCGATGACGCAAGCGGGCATATCCGGGGCAGCGGCGCGGGCAACAGAAATAGAATAAGTGCGAACGACCGTGCCGCCGAGTTGGCGAACGGTCGCCAATCCATCCGTCATTTCAAAACGATCCGGCAAACGCCACTCGCTCAATTCGGTGAAAGGCAGATTGTCTTCGACGAGCAGCAGGTTCGGAATGTTGAACGAGATGAAACGAAACGGCTGGTCGCCATCCATCAATTGCGCGTCTTTGACCGTGATGAAATTTTGAAACGGAGTTTCCGCCGCGAAAACAGAGATGGCCATTGAACAAAACGCGGCGGTTAAAAAAAATATTCTCATTTCAGGCTTTTTCCAATTTGTCATACCAGTTGAATTTGATGAAAATGGACGTGACGACGAGCGTCGCAAAAATTGCGCCGGCCCAATGCCAGTTGCGGAACACGATGTAGATCGGCAGCGAGATAAGGCACAGTTGCCAGACGATGCCGACGGCGACGTTGATGCAATCTTTGGAAAAATCTTTGTTGGGACGGAACGCCGGGTCGTCGCGCATGACTTTCTCGCGGATCGGCCCCCAAAATCCCCACGGGTTCACGGTTTTGTAAAAATGTTTCAGAATGGCGTCGTCTTCCGGTTTCGTTAATAGAGTGCCGAGGATGCAGCCGATGATTGAAAATCCCAGAATGATCGGAAAAAGATAAAGCGTGTTGGTGACGCTATGACCCAAATACATTTTGGCGAAGCCGCCAAAGATCGGCGATTCGGGCACGAACATCGCGCTCAAAATGCCAGCCATCATTCCCCAGAAATATCCGTAGCCGTTGAAACGCCACCAATACCATTTGAGCACGTTCGCCAGAACGTAGCCGCCGTAAAGTCCGCCGACGAGCCACATCATTACTTCCGTGATGCTTTGGGTCAGCACGCCAAAAACAATTCCGATGGCGAGGAAAATCAGCGAAATAATCCGGCTCAAACGAACTTCAGTTTTTCCGGTGGAATGGGGATTGATATAACGTTTGTAAATGTCGTTGACGAGATAAGCGGGCGCGGCGTTGAGCGTCGCGGCAAAATTCGACATCATCGCCGCCATCAATCCGGCCAGCAAAAAACCGAGGACGCCGACGGGAACGTAATCGCGCAAAACGATTGGCATGATCTGTTCAAAATCCGGCTTGTCCATGCCGCGCAGTTCGGTCATGCAGAAGGCGAGCGCGAGAATCGTGATGCCGGCGATCATCATGTAGCGCGGAAACATGAGCACGACGTTGACCATGCCGTTCATAAGCTTGGCTTCACGCGGATTGCGTGTGGCGAGAATGCGTTGCATGTCATAATTCGGCGCGGGACCGGCCAGGCTCGCCAGAATGCCTTTGAAAAACATGAGGCCAAAAATAATGCCGAACATTTCGTTGCCGTCGGATTTGATTGCGTCGTTGACTTTGTCGAGAATGCCGGTCCAATCCAGATTGAGTTTCCAGCCAAAAAACGGATTCATCCAGCCGGCGGGAATTGAATTTTGAATCATCGCGGGCGAAACTTTGTAGATGGCAATACAGCCGATGACGAGCGCGCTGACGGTGAGAATAATGAACTGCATGACTTCGGTGATGACGACGCTGACCATTCCGCCCTTGATGACGTAAAGCGAAGTCAGGCCGAGAATGATGATGGCGTAAATGTTGGCATCGGAAAAAATCAGCGCGTTGGAATTTGCCGAAAGCGTGGAACTGAAAAAATTCCGCACGCCGTCGAAATGCCACGGCAACATGATGGCGGCGAATTTGCCGATGCCTTTGAACATGTAAGCCAAAAGGCCGATGACATTGATCAGCGCAAAAAAAATCACGCTCAAGTGGGCGAGGTTGGCGCCTTTCTCTTTGCCGAAGCGCGTCTGAATCCATTCCGCGCCGGTCATCACATTGGAACGCCGCAGCCAGCCGCTCAAAAACATCATCAGAAAAATCTGGTTGAACGTCGGCCAAAGCCACGGCAGCCAGATGCTTTTCAAGCCATAAACGAAAAGAATATAAACCAGCCACATCGTGCCGCTGATGTCGAACATGCCGGAAGCGTCGGAAACGCCGAGCATATACCACGGCAATTTATTTCCGCCGAGAAAATAAGCGTCCAAATCCTTTGCGCCGCGCCGCGAAACCCAAAGGCCGATGAGAACTACCGTGACGAAATAGGCCACGATGATGGCGATGTCAATGGCATGAAGTTTCATGGAGTGCGATCAGGCTGCGAGTAACGCGACGAAATTTCGAGAAAAATCGCCGTAGCGAATTTTGACGACACCCGTGAACCTGGTGTTGAAAGA
Organism: Verrucomicrobiia bacterium; assembly: GCA_036509895.1. GTDB lineage: Bacteria > Verrucomicrobiota > Verrucomicrobiia > Limisphaerales > UBA11358 > UBA11358. The sequence continues at coordinate 1,683 of DATCEV010000032.1, read as the reverse complement.
AATTTATTATTTCATCATTTCGTCAAGCGCGGGTTGCATCGCGTCCGCCCAAATCTGGTAACCTTGCGCTTTGGGATGGAGAAAATCGGGCCGGAAATTTTCGGAGATGGAACCGTCGGGCGCGATCAGTTTTGGATTGATGTCCAGAAACTGGATCATTTTTCCACCGGCGAGTTTGGCGATTTGTGAATTGAGTTCCTTGACCTGTTCGCGAATGGGATCGTCCTTGTGCCCGCGCGGAAAAACGCCGATCAACAGCAGTTTGCTTTGCGGCAATTTCACGCGCACGTTGTTCACAATTGCCGTCACGCCTTCGACAATTTCCGGCAATGAGTTGCGCGGTTTGCCATTGTCTTCGTTGCCCATATTATTTGTGCCGATGAGCAGCACGACGACTTTTGGATGAATCCCTTCCAGTTCGCCGTGATCAATTTGCCAGAGCACATTTTGCGTGCGGTTGTAGCCGATCCCGAAATCGGCGGCGTGAAGCGGCGCATAATCTTTATTCCAGATATTCAATCCCCAACCCGTCCATTGCCAGCCGGCGGTGATGGAATCGCCGAGGAACAATAAATCAACGCCGCCTTGTTTTGCCCGCGCGACAAATGATTTGTGCAAAGACATCCAATTGGTCGGCATCGGACTTGGCGCGGGAATCGTCGCCGTATTTTCCGCTTCGGCGGAAATTGTCAAAAATGCGGAGACGGCAAAAGTGAATGCGAAAAGGAGTTTTTTCATGCGCCACGTCATAACAATTGCCGAAAGAAAAAGCAAAATTGAATTTCTGAAAATACGGAACTTTTTGCCAAATTTCCCGGTGCTGTTATTATTGGTTGATGAAAAATTGTTCCGAAGCCGTCCGGCGACATGCGGAAGGATTGAAAAAAATCAGCGCGCCAATGCACGACGAACAAAATCAGCGTGACACGCGCGAGCTGCGGATTGACAAGGTTGGCGTGCGTGGATTGCGTTTTCCGATCCAGGTCAAGGACAAGGCGCGCGCCGTCCAAAACACCGTCGCGATGATCGGGATGTTCGTGGATTTGCCGAAGGAATTCAAAGGCACACACATGAGCCGTTTCATCGAGGTGCTCAACGCGCACGGCAGCGTGATTCACGTCGAAAACATTTCGGAGATTTTGCGCGCGCTGCAAAAAAAATTGAACGCGGAAACGGCGCATCTCGAAATCGAGTTTCCGTATTTTCTGACAAAAAAATCGCCGGTGACGGAAAAAGCGGGCGTGATGGATTACCTCGCGCGATTTGATGCGTCCGCGAACGGCAAGGAAATTGATTTTGTGCTCACGGTGAAAGTTGGCGTGACGACGTTGTGTCCGTGCTCCAAAGCCATCAGCGAATTTGGCGCGCATAATCAGCGCGGGCTGGTGACGTTGCAGATTCGTTCGAGCGAGGCGATTTGGATTGAGGATTTGATCGCGATAGCGGAAAGTTGCGCGAGTTCGGAGCTTTACGCCTTGCTTAAACGGCAGGACGAAAAAGCGGTGACGGAGCGCGCGTATGGAAATCCGGTGTTCGTGGAGGATTTGGTGCGCAATGTGGCGCTGGCGTTGAACGCCGATTCGCGCGTGACGTGGTATAAAGTCGAGGCGGAAAATTTCGAGAGCATCCACAATCACAATGCGTATGCGTGCATTGAGAAGGGATGAAAATTATTTTTGCGGT
>DATCEV010000031.1:0-17185 GCA_036509895.1 Verrucomicrobiia bacterium | reverse complement strand
CAGACGACGCGATTTCAGAAATCTTGAGGCGGGCACGCGCACGTCCGGCACGGCCATGTCGTAATGTTCGCAGACGACGCGATTTCAGAAATCTTGAGGCGGGCACGCGCACGTCCGGCACGGCCATGTCGTAATGTTCGCAGACGACGCGATTTCAGAAATCTTGAGGCGGCTTACAGTGTGTCTAGTTATATATGGGATTGCTCTTTCGCAGACGACGCGATTTCAGAAATCTTGAGGCGGACGAACACACTCGGAACGGCCATTCACCTGACCGGAGTTCGCAGACGACGCGATTTCAGAAATCTTGAGGCGGTTCATAACGCAAATCCCAATCCTTGATTTGATAAATTCGCAGACGACGCGATTTCAGAAATCTTGAGGCGGAGCTCCAGTTTTTAACGCAGGCAGACGATACGTCCCGTTCGCAGACGACGCGATTTCAGAAATCTTGAGGCGGTCGCAGTCAACGGATCAAGTTACGCTCTCGACTTCAATTCGCAGACGACGCGATTTCAGAAATCTTGAGGCGGCACGGGCAACTCGTCATCCCGCGCCAGATTTATGCTTCGCAGACGACGCGATTTCAGAAATCTTGAGGCGGATTTACATACATAGTCTGCCCGACCATTTCAAGGCTTCGCAGACGACGCGATTTCAGAAATCTTGAGGCGGCAGAAAGCCTGCGGCCAAAGTTGTTGAGGTTGTTGGATTTTTTCACCAAAAATCACAAATTAATCTCACTTTTGTTCGGCAACAACTTTGGCCGCAGGCTTTAATTTCACCTTTGCCGTCATTTGCAGCCATGACCTGAACGCCGGACGGACTGGTTTTGAAAATTCCGGCGGTTCATATCGCGTCACTTTGGGACGTTCAAAGTCACGACGATGACGCGGACGGCGCAGCAAAATTTCCTTCGCCTGGGCAAAGGCGGTAAAATGTGATTTTCGCACCCCTGTCCGCTGATGGCGTTAAATCCGGCAATGGCCACGGTTCACCCTGGTCATTTTCCAAATCCCAACCGTCCATCTTTGCCAGTTTCATGTCCTCATAATATGGCAAAACAATCGGGGCAACGCCACTTCATTGATTGAAGCTTAACTCATTTTTAACACCGGTTTAACCGGGCATTGAATCACGGTTTTTACACCGCGTGATTTTTGTTGTCTAAATTTTCGGAACTTGGAACTGCTACAAACCGGACAAATTCACCGCCCCTTTTATGGCCGCAATTTTTTCCAAAGCCAGCCGAGCGGATCAAAAAATTCGTCCACGACGCGTTCTTTGAGCGGAATGATTGCGTTGTCGGTGATCGTGATATTTTCCGGGCAAACTTTCGTGCAGCATTTCGTGATGTTGCAAAATCCGATGCCGTGCGCTTGCTTCAATTCGGGCAAACGATCTTCCGTGTCGAGCGGGTGCATTTCGAGCGCAGCGGTATAAACCAAAAAACGCGGACCAATGAATTCCTCGTGCTTGTGGTGATCGCGCAAAACGTGGCAAACGTCCTGACACAAAAAACATTCGATGCACTTGCGAAATTCCTGGACGCGATCCACGTCTTCCTGTTGCATCCGCCAGGTGCCATCCGGCGCGTCGGGCGCGCGCGGCTTGAATTTTTTGATCTTTGTCTTGACGCGAAAATTCCAGGAAACATCCGTCGCTAAATCGCGCACAATTGGAAACGCGCGCATCGGTTCGATGGTGATCGGCTTGTCCGTCGGGATCGTGTCCATGCGCGTCATGCACATGAGTTTCGGCATGCCGTTAATTTCCGCCGAGCACGAACCGCATTTGCCGGCTTTGCAATTCCAGCGACACGCCAAATCGTTTGCCTGCGTCGCCTGAATTTTGTGGACGACATCGAGCACGACCATGCCTTCGGAAATTTCAGTTTTGTATTCGACGAAATGTCCGCCGCCCGCGTCACCGCGCCAGATTTTGAAAACGACTGCTTTCATTTAATAAAATTTTTAATTCTTGATTCGTAATTTTGAGTTAAACGCGACTTGAACTTAAAACTCAAAATTCAAAACTTAAAATTTATTTCATTTCTTCAATCACTTGTTTCAATTCCGCTGGCATTTCGGGAATCGGTTCGCGCCGGACGTTCATCGTGCCGTCGGGATTTTTTTTCAGGATGATATTTACTTTGCCGAACACGGCGTCTTTGCCTTGAAAATCTTCGCGGAAATGGCCGCCGCGACTTTCCTTGCGTTCAATCGCCGCGCGCGTGATGGCTTCGGAAACTGTCAATAGATTTTTCAGGTCAATCGCCGTGTGCCAGCCCGGATTGTATTCGCGATGGCCATAAACGGCGATTTGCCCGGCGCGTTCGGAAAGTTTTCCAAGTCCATCCAGCGCGCGAACCATTTCGTCTTCGCGACGCACGATGCCGACGAGTTCTTGCATCAGGTTTTGCAATTCGTGCTGCACCTGATACGGGCCGTCCGCGCTGCCGCCGGATTTCGCGCCGCGTTCAAAAGGTTCGAGCGCGTGGCGTTCGGCGTCTTCAATTTCGGCGTCGTTTATTTTTCCAACGGAATTTTCCTTCGCAAATTTCGCGGCAAATTCGCCCGCGCGTTTTCCAAAAACGAGCAAATCAGAAAGCGAATTCCCGCCGAGCCGGTTCGCGCCGTGCAATCCGGCGGCGCACTCGCCTGCGGCGAAAAGTCCGGGCACATTGGACATTTGCGTGTCGCCGTTCACGCGAATTCCGCCCATCGCGTAATGCGTCGTCGGCCCGACTTCCATCGGCTCTTTGGTAATATCCAAATTCGCCAGTTGCATGAATTGATGATACATGCTCGGCAATTTCTTTTTGATGTGTTCGGCGGCGTTCGGAAGTTTTTCCTTGATCCACGCGATGTCCAGAAACACGCCGCCGTGCGGGCTGCCGCGCCCGGCTTTGACTTCGCGCATGATGCAGCGGGCGACGTGGTCGCGCGTCAAAAGTTCCGGCGGACGTTTGGCATTTTTATCATTTTGCGTGTAACGCCAGCCTTCTTCGGGATCAGTCGAAGTTTGCGATTTATAATTTTCCGGGATGTCGTCATACATGAAACGTTTGCCGTCCTTGTTCCGCAAAACGCCGCCTTCGCCGCGCACACTTTCGGTGACTAAAAGTCCTTGAACGCTCGGCGGCCAGATCATTCCCGTCGGATGAAATTGAACGAATTCCATGTCCAACAATTCCGCGCCGGCGCGATACGCCAGCACCACGCCGTCGCCGGTGCCTTCCCAGGAATTGCTCGTGATTTTGTAAGCGCGACCCAATCCGCCCGTGGCGATGACGACGGCTTTTGCATGGAAAATTTTGAAACGCCCACGCTCGCGGTCGTAACCGAACGCGCCGACGACGCGCTCGCCATCTTTCAACAACGTCACAATCGTGTATTCCATGTGGACAGAAATTCCTTGATGAATTCCGTGATCCTGAAGCGTGCGGATCATTTCCAATCCCGTGCGGTCGCCGACGTGCGCGAGGCGCGGATATTTGTGGCCGCCGAAATTGCGCTGGAGAATTTTGCCGTCTTTTGTGCGATCAAAAACCGCGCCCCACGCTTCCAATTCGTGAACGCGCGCCGGCGCTTCTTTCGCGTGCAATTCGGCCATGCGCCAATTGTTGACGTATTGGCCGCCGCGCATTGTGTCGGAAAAATGCACTTTCCAATTATCGCGATCATCCACGTTGCCTAGCGACGCGGCCATTCCGCCTTCGGCCATGACCGTGTGCGCTTTTCCCAAAAGCGATTTGCAAACGAGGCCGACTTTTACGGCCGCCGCCGATGCTTCAATCGCCGCGCGCAAACCCGCGCCGCCCGCGCCGATGACGAGCACGTCGTATTCGTAAGTTTCATAATTGCTCATTCGTTAAAAGGTTGAATTGTTAAATCGTGTTGCGCTTTGTGTTTTTCCCGATTCAACGATTCAACTTTCAACCAATCACATTTTACTTTTTCAAAAAATTCTCCAATCATGCCAAATTCCCATCGCACACAACCGAACGTAAAGGTCTGCAAAACCGACGCCGAACAAACTGATCCACGCCCACATCATGTGACGTTTGTTCAGGCAACTGACGCAGTTGTAAGCTTTGGCGCAAGCCGGCACTTTGGTTTTCGCGTCCAAAAATCCGCCGACCAAATGCCGCAGCGAATGACAGCCGAAAGTGTAAGCCGCGAGAAAAATCACGTTGAGCGTCAGAACAATCGTTCCGACCGCGACGCCAAAATGTTTTGCGCCGCTCGCATCCGTGAACCAAAAACTTTTCCACGCGTCGTGCGCGAGAAAAAATATGAAAATCACCGCGAGATACGCAAAGTAACGATGGACATTTTGCAGGATGAGCGGAAAATATTTTTCGCCGAGATATTTTTTGCGCGGCTCGCCCACGGCGCACGCCAGCGGGTCGGCCCAAAATCCTTTGTAATACGCGCCGCGATAATAATAGCAGGTGAAACGAAATCCGCCCGGTCCCCACAAAACAAAAAATGCCGAGGAAAAAACCAACCAGTTCGGCCACCACATCGGCTTGGGAAACCATGCGTGCGGCGAAATCCCAAAAACTTCCGGCGAATAAAACGGTGATAAATAATCCGCGCCATGCGCGCCGGCCATCGCCGGATCGATCCAATAAAATTTTCCCTGAAACGCCGCCCACGTGGAATAAATAATGAACGCGGAAAATCCCAGAAAAACCAGCAGCGGCTGAATCCACCACGCATCCGAACGCGCGGTTTGGCCGAATTTGCGTTGCGAGGGAAGAGTGTCGGCGTAAGCCATAGCGGATTAAAACTACTAATCCTAATCCAAATCGTCAACGCAGGAACGAAAGTATAAGCCGCGCTTGGTCAAAAAGTATCGTTTGCTTATCGTGCCGATGATGATGTTATCCATTCATTCAAGCCGTGTTCGCCCGCGATTTCAGACGCGAATCCGAGTTGTTGCAAAACCTCGCCAATTAAATACAGCGAACCCGCGATGACGATAAAAGGCACGTCTTTGCTGGCATTTAATGCCTCTGACAAATTCGCACAGACGATGACTTCAGCCTGTGGATTGGCAGAATGAAATTTTTTTGCCAGTTCTTTGGCATTGGCAGTTCGCGCGCTGGCCACCGGCACGGTAAAAATTTTTACGGCAAGCGGCGCGAGGGTCCGGCAAATCTCCGGCCAGTTTTTATCCGCCAGCGCGCCAAAAATAAAAACCAGCTTTTCGCCGCTGAAATGGGTTTCGAGCGCGGCGCGCAGAGCCTTTGCCCCGGCCAAATTATGCGCGCCATCAAGCAGGATTTTTTGGCCGTCCGGTTTTTGAATCAACTGCAAACGTCCCGGCCAGTTCACGTTTTGCAAGCCGCTTTGAATTTGCCTTTCCGAAACGGGAATTTGCCTTTGCAAAATCTCCACCGTCGTGAGCGCCAGCGCGGCATTCGTTTTTTGATGTGAACCCAAAAGTGATTTTGGATTTTCGATTTCGCAGTTCGGATTTACTTTTGCGAGCGGCGCATTTTTTTCGGCGGCAATTTTTTTTATGACCGCCAAGGCTTCAACTTCTTCAACCGAAGTCACGATGGGAATTCCCGATTTGATGATCCCCGCTTTTTCTGCCGCAATTTTTTCCAGCGAATCGCCAAGCCATTGTTCGTGATCGAGAGCGATGTTGGTGATGACGCTGGCAATGGGCGTGACGATGTTCGTCGCATCCAGCCGCCCGCCGAGGCCGGTTTCCCAAATCACCAGATCGCATTTTTGTTCCGCAAAAAATTTCAGCGCGAGGATGGCGACGACTTCAAAAAAAGTCGGATGCGCCTCTGGCGGAAAAGTTTTCAGGGATTCTTTTATTTCGGCAACGAACCGCGCCACTTCATTTTCCGAAATCAACTGGCGATCAACTTGAATCCGTTCGCGAAATGAAACCAAATGCGGCGACGTAAAAAGTCCGGTGCGCAATCCGGCTGCGCGATAAATGCTTTCGAGCATCGCGCACGTCGAGCCTTTGCCGTTCGTGCCGGCAACATGGATGAAGCGAAGATTTTTTTCAGGATGGCCCGCGAGCGCCGCCAGTTTGCGCGGCGTTTCCAATCCAAAATTCGCGCCAAAAATTTGGAGGTCGTAAAGAAATTGAATGGCTTGGGCGTAGGTCACGGCCTACTTGAATTCAAAGGCGCCATGAGCAATTGTATTTTCATCCATTCCCATAAGTAATTTGGTTTTGATTCGCAGACCAAATCAGTGGACGCACTTGCATTTGAGCGATTCATAAAATTCCATGTCGCCGACCGGCATGAAAATATCCGCAAAGAAGGCTTGTTCAAGTCCAATTTGTTGAGTTAATCCATTGCACGACATTCTTGATGCTTGCTGCAAAATTATGGATCCAAAATCTTCGATCGTCTGTTCGGCTTTGAATCATGCTGCGCCTTGAAAAAATCTCTTCGCTCGATTTGCCGGAACTGGCGCCATATCGGACGCTCAAGCGATCGGCGGCGCATGAAGCGCTCGGCATTTTTGTCGTGGAAGGCGACAAGGTTTTACATCGGCTGCTCGACAGCAATTTCACGGTTGTCTCCGTGCTGCTTTTGGAAGAACGGCTCGCGGAATTTGAGCCGCGTTTGCGTGCGCGCGCGGAAAAAGAGATTGCCGTTTTCATTTGCGACCGCGCGGCGCTCGCGGAACTAGTCGGCTTTGAAATTTATCAAGGTGTTCTGGCCATCGCCAAAATTCCCGCGCCAATGCCGCTGGAAAAAATCCTGGCGGCCAGTTCGCGCCCAGGATTTTTTGCCGCGCTGGACGGTTTGGCCAATGCGGAAAACATTGGATTGCTCATGCGCAATTGCGTGGCGTTTGGCGTGCAGGCCTTGCTCGTGGGCGAAACGTGCGCGAGCGCGTTCCTGCGCCGGACGGCGCGCAATTCGATGGGCGCAATTTTCAAGCTGCCAATTTTTGAATCGGAAAACCTTGTGAAAACTTTAGGCGAGTTGCGCGCGAACGGCATCCGCTGTTTTGCCGCGCATCCGCACGCGGACAAAAAAGTTTTGTCGCAGGCGGATTTTACAAAAGATTGCTGCCTCGTTTTTGGCAGTGAAGGCCACGGAATTTCTGCGCCGGTTTTGGCCGCGTGCGATGAAACCGTGGTGATCCCCATGGCAAATGAAATTGATTCACTCAATGTCAGCGCGGCGGCGGCGGCGTTTCTTTACGAAGTGAACCGGCAGCGCGGGAAAACTTGAACCGCCAAGTCGCGGAAAAATCAGAGTTTGATATTTTCCAAAACGACTTCAACCGAAGATTTATTTTCGCCGCGATTTAATTTGGTGAACAATCCGCGCCAGAAACCGAGGCCGTAAAGTATATGCGTGAGGACGATGAACGGAATCGTCGCGAGACTCCGAAAAATACCGGCGCGCGGAATCAACGCCGTCACTTGGACTAAAACGGCGAGAAAATAAATTCCCAGCATGACTAAACCGATTCTTCCGAGCAGCGGCAGCGCGATGAGAAAAACGCAAAACAACGGCGGCACAAAATTCGGCGCGGAACCCCAAGTCGGATGCACGCGAAATTGTTCGGCGCGTCCGCGCCCGTAAGTCAAAAGCATTTTTGCGAACGCCTTGATGGTGCCGCGCGGCCGGCGATGAACAAATAATTCAGGGTCGTAAAGCAATCGTCCGCCGCGTTTTTGGATTTCGTCCATCAGCGCGTTTTCTTCGTTGGGATAAAGTTTTTCATTGAAGCCGCCGAGTTCGAGCAACGTTTCGCGCCGCGCCAAAAGGTTGCACAGGATCAATTCTTTTTCGCCGGAATCGCGCCGCGCGCCAACTGGCGCGTAGCGCGCGCGGCTCGGGCCAAAAGCAATCCAGCTGGCCAGCACGAGCGCGAAAATTTTCTCCAGCGCCGGCGCGGCGGGCGGACAAAGATTCGGCCCGCCGACAATTTGCGTTTTAACCTCTGAAAAATTTTCAGCCGCGCGGCGCAGATTATGCGGCGGCACAATGGAATCGTCGTCGAGAAAATAAATCAGTTCGCCGCGCGCCGCGCGCAACGCGGTGTTGCGCTGGACGGAAGGCTGGCGTCCGCGCGCCACGAGAATTTCCAAAAGTTCGGGCGGATAATCCAATTGTCGCGCGGCGCCGACCGCTTTGATTTCGGTTTGGTCGGGTCGCGCCGGGATGATGACGGTGACGCTCGGCAAACGTTGGTTCACTGCGCGAGGCTAAAGTTGAAATGGCCGCGTTCAAAGTGTAAAATTAAATTTTAGTCGAAGTTTTGCATCGCGCTTCATAGATTTTGTTTTGACAAGCGGCGCGGGCAATTTAGATTGCGCGGATTCTGGGTGGGGTCGTAGCTCAGTTGGTAGAGCACCACAATGGCATTGTGGGGGTCGCAGGTTCGAACCCTGTCGGCTCCACCAGTTTTCTTCCGGCCTTATGGCGAATTAAAGTCTCCGGCGAAATTCGGCGCAGGCTTTTGCAATCTCCGGCGCGTTGAGAATGGCCGAGACGATACAAATACGTTTTGCGCCGGCGCCCAAAACTTCGTCCAGATTTTGCAAATTAATTCCACCAATCGCAAACCACGGAATTTTTACATTTTCATTCGCCCAGCGGACGTAATCCAAAGTCACGGGTTTGGCCGTTGGTTTTGTGCCGGTCGCAAAAATCGGGCCGATGGCGACGTAATCTGGGCTGGCTTCGATTGCGCGTTGCGCTTGCGCGGGCGAATGCGTGGACAAACCAATTTTAAGTTTTGAGTTTTGAATTTTGAGTTCGGAAACATTTTTGTAGCCCGCATCAAAAAAATCTTCCTGTCCCAGATGACAAAATTCGGCGCCGAGTTCGCGCGCGATTTCAAGATGATCGTTAATGACGAGGCCAATGTTGCCGCGTTTTGTGATCGGCAAAATTTTTTCTGCCATTTGAAAGATTTCTTCCGGAGAAAAACTTTTTGCGCGCAATTGGATCAAATCGCTGCCGCCGTCGCACAATTGTTGCGCGACAATTTCCGGCGCGCGGCCATGTAGATAGGCCGTGTCCACGAAGGTGTAAAGTTTGCAGTCCGCGAGCGGTTTCATTCCCGAAAATTGAACAACAAAGGAACGAAGGAACAAAGGAAAACCTCAACGCGTGCGTTCAAACGCCATCCGCCAGAACCAGTGGCTACGCGCGGCGAAACTTTTCACTGAATTTGGCAAAGATGACGAAAGCAAAAATCGTTGCAGCCAGTTTGCCCAGCGCAAGCGACGGGGAAAATTTTCATCGCACGCGCGCGCGATTTTTTGCCGCGCCTGCGCCCACAAAATCTCGCCGCGACTGAAAGCCGCCAGCGGTTCGACGGCGAGCTGCGCCGATTCAAACGCGAGCGACATCCCGTTGCCCGTGACCGGCGGAATCATCGTGAGCGCGTCGCCGATGCAAATTTCTTTTTTGGCCAACGCGCGCTGCGGCTTCAACGACAGACCGGCAACGGAACAGAAAGATTTTTCATCAAACTCCGCCCGCGCGAGTCGTTCATGCAAAATTGTTCCCGGATTTCCGCGCAGCAAATCAAATCCATTTTGTTGCGGCGCGACGGAAGCATTTCGCCGGAACAAACCGCAGACATTCACTTCGCCGCCGGCGAGTTTGCAAATGCCGACGTAGCCGTTTTTGAAAACGTGCATCTCCAAATCGGCGGCGGGGAAAACATTTCGCGCGTGGGCTTTCAAACCAAACCAGCGCCAGCCGTTTTCGACTGGATGCAATTGACGCCCGCTCGCGCGAACAATTCCATCAGAAAAATCATTTTGCCAGCGCACGCCGGTTCGCAATTCGCCGCCGAGCCTTTGAAATTCATCCGCGAGCAACTTGTCCATAACAAAACGCGAAAGGCAAAGCGCAGGCGACGGCAACTGGCGCACCGACGATTCTAAATTGCCAGAAAAGAAAATCGAGGAATGCGCCTCGATTGCGCCTGCGTCCAAAAATTTTTCCTTCAAGCCAAGCGCGTCGAGAATTTCCAATCCGCGCCCGCTGACAAATTCGCCGCAGACACGGTGGCGCGGATAATTTCCGGCTTCAAAAATCGTCACGGGAATTTGTTTTTGGCGCAACGCGATTCCCAGCGTAAGTCCGGCAAGCCCGCCGCCGATGATTTGAATGGGCTTGAGGAGCGCGAGCCTCCGGCTTGCTGTTTTTGGCGTCTCGCCAAAAACCCCCGGCCGCGTTGTGTCAAAAGATATTTCCGGCGCGACGCCGGAAACTGCAGGCGAGACGCCCGCGCTCCCCGAAATTTTTTGCGCGATGAACAGATGGCTGAACAACCCGGAGCGGCGTTCGGTCAGTTGCCAGTTTTTTTTGTCCGGCCAGAGCGCGGAAAGTTCGTTGCCGGAAAATCCGGCGCGAACACTTACGGTTGCGTCGTGCCGCGTGACATCATTGCAGCCAATTACCCAAAGCAACCGGCTGAAAAGGAGCGGCAATGGCGCGCGGCGCGGTTCAATTGCGACGAATAATTTTGCACGTGTGGAAATAACGCGAAATAATTCCGCCAATCGTTCGTTTTCAAAATGGTGCAGGAACAGATTGGCGATGACAATTTCCTCCGAAGATTGCGGCCAATCAAAAACATTGGCGATGATGGCTGTAGCATGCCAGCCGAGTTTGGAAAATGCCACGAGCGTTTCGGGGAAAACATTTTTTTGACGGTCGAGCAAAGTTGCGCTGACGTTTTGCCAATTTGTTTTTCGTGCAACTTGCAGCAGAAAATTTCCATCGCCGGCGCCGAGTTCGGTGATTTTTTTTGGCGCGTGGCCGTTCAGGTTATTTTTCAACGCGCCCGCCATGATTGAAGGGTTGCGCATCCATGAATTGATGCGGCGCAAATCGCGGCGCGAGCGGATGGCGCGCGGGTCGGCGGGTGGCAGTGTGTCGAGAATTTCGGGTTGAACGATGCGTTTCATTTTATTGCGGCTCGCAGGGACGCTCGCCCCACCAGTAAAATTCATCCGACTTCCAAAAATGCGCCGTGGCAACTGAAGCCCGCGCCGAACGCGCACATCCACCAAAGGCCGTCGGGCACGGTGTCGTGCAGCGCGCGTTCGAGCACGAAGTAGACGGTCGGGCTGCTGATGTTGCCGAATTCGCGCAGCACGGCAGCGCTGTGGCGAACGTCGGCTTCGGTCAGATTTAATTTTTCGCGCAATGATAAAATCACATCGCGGCCGCCGGTGTGCAAAATCCAGCCGGTGATCTGTTCACGTTTTGTTTTTGCGGCGGCGAGCGAGCCGGAAAATAATTTTGCGGCGATTTCGCCGGCGACTCGCGGAACTTGCGGCAATAAAATATTGCGCAACATTCCATTCTTATGGCTGAACCGTAGTGTGTCGCGTTCGGCAGGCACGAGTTGCGACGCGGCGAATTTCCATTCGACGCGCCGATTTTTTTCAGACGGTTCATTCGACAAAATTGCCGCGCCCGCACCATCGCCGAACAGACAGGCACTGATCAAAACGCCCGGATCATCGTCGAGAAAAAAAGCCGCGCTGCAAATTTCGACGCAGACGGATAAAACTTTTTTGGCGCGACCGGCGGTGAGAATGGCTTCGGCGGCGCGCAGATTTGGCAACGCCGCGCCGCAACCTTGTCCGACTAAATCGAGCGCAAAAATATTTTCGCGCAAGCCAAGCCGTTCGCTGACATAACTTGTCAGGCCCGGACACAAATAGCCGGTGCAGGTGCTGATGAGGATGGCGTCAATTTCTTGCGGCTGGCAGTCCGCGTCTTTCAACGCCCGCTGCGCCGACTCGGTGGCGAGCGCGGGCGCGTGTCTGGCAAAGCGGGCTTGCAGCACGTCGGGCGTGGTTTCAAAAACTTCGGAAATCGTTTCGAGCGCAAGATGACGCGAGGCGATGCCATTATCGCCGCAGAGAACTTTTTTGAGGATGGCGCGCGAGCGCGGCTTGAGTTGAGGAAATTGTGCGGAAATTTGCACCGCGTCCCAACTTTCGCGCTGCGCGTAGCGTTGCCAGGGCGCGGCGGTTCCAAGTCCGACAATGAACATCACCGAAGTTAGCGCGTGTTTCGGCAATGCGCTACTTCAATGAGTTGGAGGTGAAAAAATGCGTTTGTTCGGGAAATAAAAACGGCGGCGGAAATTTTCCGCCGCCGCGCGCATGATTGGATTTTATTTCAAACTTGCAAGGTAGCCAAAACGCGCGCGAAATTCTTCGGGCGTCAGTGAAACGATGGCGCCAAGTTTGGCGAGTTGTTTCGCGTCCTCAAAATCTTCGCGTTCCAAACGAATCATATAGGCACAGGCGCATTCGTAGGCTTCGCCGTCCACGTTGACCTGGCGCGTCTGCATCCGGCCGGTTTTGGGATCGAGCATTTTTTCAAACGGCAGCGGAATCATTTTGCCGTCCACGAAACTGATGATCGCGCCGTATTTTTCGGCTTCGGGCGAAACCAAAAATTTCACGGCGGCGTAGCCGAGGTCGCGCGTGTATTCGGCGTCGAACGGAATCGGGTCGGCGCAACGCAATTCGTAGCCGAGGTCTTTGTCAATGAACGTCATTTTGATGCCGAGTTTGTCGAGGCGCGCGGCGAGCAAATCTTTCATCAGCCGGCCAAATTCAATTTCGCCGAGGCGCAAATGGCCGTGGTCGTCGCGGACGACTTTTCCGTAACGTTCGAGTTGTCCTTCGGGCAGCGCCTTGACCAGGCCTTGTTCGCCCATCGCTTCGATCAAACCTTCGGCGAGCACGACGATGCCGTATTGCGAACCTTCGGCGCGCCGTTTAATGATCGAGCCGATGATGATGTCGCAAACTTCGTCAATCGAAACCTGCCGCTTGCGAAATTCTTCAGGAATGATCGCGAGCGTCGCGGCGGCGGCTTTGGCGATGCCCAGCGCGAGATGTCCCGCCGCGCGGCCCATGCTGATGATAATATACCAGCGTCCGGTCGTGCGCGCGTCTTCGGCCAGGTTGCGGACGATTTGAACGCCGTAATGCCGGGCGGTCTCAAAACCGAACGTCGGCGTTGAGCCGGGCAGCGGCAAATCGTTGTCAATGGTTTTTGGAACGTGCGCGACGCGGATTTTTCCATTGCTGCGGCGCGAAACATGGCTCGCGGAAAATCCCGTGTCATCGCCGCCGATGGTCACGAGCGCGGTGATTCCCAGCTTGTCAAAAACGCCAAAGAGATTTTGCATTTGCGTTTCCGATTTCGTCGGATTCGTGCGCGCCGTTCCGAGAACCGAACCGCCTTTCAAATGAATGTCCTTCACGTCGCGAATCGTCAGCGGTTTGCATTGCGTGGCGTCGCCCGCCGCGAGCCATTTATAACCGTCGCGAAAACCGATGACTTCGTAGCCGTTTTTGATGCCTTCGATGGTGGCCGCCGCGATGACGCCGTTGATGCCGGGCGCCGGGCCGCCGCCGACTAAAATTCCAAGTCTGCCTTTGCTCATGTGAATAGTGTTTGTTTGTTAATCAAAAAACGAGACGCTGAAGAATGCGCGAACGCAAAAAAAAATTCAATTCCATTCTCGCGTCAAAAAATTCACAATCGCCGGAATGAATCGAGCCGTTTTTCTGGACCGCGACGGAACCATGATCGCCGAGGTCAATTATTTGCATCGCCCCGAACAGGTTGAAATTTTTCCAGCCACGCGCGTCGGATTAAAAAAACTTTCCGCCGCCGGTTTCAAATTGTTCATCGTCTCGAACCAATCCGGCGTCGGACGCGGTTATTTTACAATGGCCGACGTGGACAAAGTGAACCAACGTTTATGTGATGAGCTGGCGCGCGACGGAATTCGCATTGAAAAAATTTACATCGCGCCCGAAAAACCGGACGCGCCGAGCCGTGGCCGCAAACCGTCGCCGCAATTTTTATTTGATGCGCGCGATGAATTTGATTTGAACCTCGCGGAAAGTTTCATGGTCGGCGATAAATTCATGGACCTGGAATGCGGCTGGAACGCGGGCGTAAAAAAAAGTATCCTTGTGCGCACCGGCTACGGCGCGGAAGTGGAACGCGAATCGGCGGGAAAATTTGTGAGCGCCATGATCGTGGATGATTTGAACCAAGCGGCGGATTGGATTTTGAATTGCAAATGAAACCACGGATTACGCAGACTTAATTTTTGAATTCATATAATCCGCGTAATCAGCGGTAAAAAAATATGTGCGGCATCATCGGATACGTCGGCAAAAAATCGGCGTCGCCAATTCTTCTCGAAGGATTGCGGCGGCTGGAATATCGCGGCTACGACAGCGCGGGCGTCGCCTTGCTGCATGAAGGCGCAATTCTTGTCCGTAAGAAAAAAGGCAAGATCAACGAAGGCCTCGCGCGCCTGCTGAAATCCGAACCCGTCGCGGGAAATCTCGGCATCGGCCACACGCGCTGGGCCACGCACGGAATTCCTTCGGACAAAAATTCCCATCCGCATCTTGATCAATCTGGAAAAATCGCCGTCGTCCATAATGGCGTCATCGAGAATTACGACGGCATCAAACAAAAATTGCTCAAGGCCGGGCACACGTTCAAATCAGATACAGACACCGAAGTGCTCGCGCATTTGATTGGAGTGCATTATGAAAAACGTAGGAGCCGAGGTGACGAGGCTCAAACTAAAAAAAAGTTAGAGTCTCCTAACGTCGTCTCCTACAGTCCTGAAAAAAATTCCAATGATATTTTAACCCAAGCCGTCTGCGACGCGCTGCGCGAAGTCATCGGCACTTACGGACTCGCCGTGATTTGCGCCGACCAGCCGGACACCATCGTCAGCGCGCGACGCGGTTCGCCGCTCATCATTGGCATTGGGAATGGTGAAAATTATATCGCCAGCGACGCCAATGCCATCGTCGCGCACACGAAAAAAGTTGTTTATCTGAACGACTACGACGTGGCGACCATCACGCCCGACCGCTTCGACGTTTTGAATCTCGGAACCGAAACGGCCAAAGTTCAAATCAGTAAACTGGAATTTTCGCAGGAAGACGCCGTGCGCGGCGAGCACGCGCACTTCATGCTCAAGGAAATTTACGAGCAGCCGCGCACGATTGAAAACGCCCTGCGCGGTCGCGTGGACTTGAAAAACGCGACGGCGCACCTCGGCGGTTTGAATCTTTCCGAAAAAGAACTGCGCTCGATCAATCGCATCGTCATCGCCGCCAGCGGCACGAGCTGGCACGCGGCGCTCGTCGGCGAGTATTTGATCGAGGAATTCGCAGGAATTCCCGTCGAGGTCGAGTTCGCGCACGAATTTTGTTACCGCAACGCGCCGCTCGAACGCGACACCGTGCTGCTCGTGCTCTCGCAATCCGGCGAGACCGCTGACACGCTCGCCGCGTTGCGCGAGGCCAAGCGGCGCGGGCATCGCGCGCTCGCCATCGTCAATGTCGTGGGCAGCACCGTCGCGCGCGAATCCGACGGCGGCATTTATATGCACGCCGGGCCGGAGATCGGCGTCGCCTCAACGAAGGCATTTGTTTCCACGCTCACCGTTTTGTCATTGCTGGCCGTGCATTTGGGGCGGATGCGAAATCTTCCGGCGAAACGCGCTTTGGAAATTTTGCACGCGCTCGAAGCCGTGCCGAAACAGATTGAAAAAATTCTCGCGCAAAATGATTCGCTGAAAAAAATCGCGAAGAAATACGCGAAGGCGGACGATTTCTTTTTTCTCGGACGCGGCTACACGTTCCCCATCGCGCTCGAAGGCGCGCTCAAGCTGAAGGAAATTTCCTATATTCACGCCGAGGGTTATTCGGCGGCGGAAATGAAGCACGGGCCGATCGCGTTGATTGACAAAAAGACGCCGACGGTCTTTCTCGTGCCGCAGGATTCGATGTATGACAAGACGATGGCGAACCTCGCGATGATCCGCGCGCGCCAAGGCCCGATCATCGCGCTGGCGACCGGAGGCGACAAGGCGATCAAAAAAGTGGCCGACGACGTGATTTATCTGCCCAAGGCGCTCGAACCGATTTATCCGATCCTGGCGACCGTGCCGCTGCAACTCTTCGCGTATCACATCGCCGTCGCGCGCGGCTGCGACGTGGACAAGCCGAGAAATCTGGCGAAGAGCGTGACGGTGGAATAAAAATAATTTTTCATGGAAACCAAAAAAATCCATGCGGCGCTGGCTGACATCACTGCCGAGCAAGACCCGACGTTGAAAAGCCTCAAGCTCGCGTCGTTGTGCAGCGCGCTCTGGTTGGAACATGGCATTGAACTGGTCGTGGTCGGCGGCTCGGCCATCGAGATTTTGACGGAAGGTGCGTATGCGTCCGGCGATCTTGATCTGTGCCACGCCACGAAAGCGAGTTTGCCAGTGGCTGAACGGAAAGAAATCATGGGCTTGCTCGGCGCGAAAGGAGGGCCGCGCAACTGGCAGGTCGCCGGGATGTATCTGGATCTGCTCGGCCCGGTCGAAAGTTTTGCCCGCACGCCGTATCGCCGCGTCGAAGCGCCTTACGGTGGAATTCTTCTGATGAAGCCGGAAGATTTGCTCGTCGAGCGCGTCTTGATGACATTTTATCTTGGCGAAAGTCAAATGGCGCGTGACTGTGCAAAAAAATTCATCTCCGTCATTCTCACGGGCGGTGTTGCCGTGAATTGGGATGAAGTGCGAAGGCTTGCGAATCTGCCGGAATATCGTAACCTTCCCCAGTGCGTGCAGTTCGTGAAAGAAGTCGCCGATGAACTTAAAATCAAAAGTCCCCTGCATCCCGATTGAAGGCTCAATCAGCTATGAAGACTGGTTGAAAGGCCGTCGGTTTCGCCGCGAAATGGGCAATCTTGTCGCGCCTGAAATCATCCGGCGCAAAACGAGTTCCAGCGACCGGCGGTTGAAAAAACTTTTCAACGGCGAACGCGGCCTGCCATTTACCCCGACCGAGAAACTTTGAAACGCCGTCGCGCGCGGCTGCGACGTGGACAAGCCGAGAAATCTGGCCAAGAGCGTGACGGTAGAGTGATTTTTTCAGCCACGGATTGAACACAGATTAAACAGGGAAAAAACTTTGATACGAATTTCACGAATTACCACTAATTGATTCCTATAGCAAATCACAATAACATTGGCGCACATGGCGCGATTGGCGACGGCAACAGGGTGACAACACCCAAAAAATAAGTAGCCTGAAAGGCTATTCCATCGTAGCCGGGGGCAACGCCCTCGGTATCGTCAATGGATTTTCG